>DASPOC010000017.1:0-48708 GCA_035626195.1 Bathyarchaeia archaeon
TGTGGAGCGCAAAGGCACCAGGGATAGGGAACCGAGAAATGCGTTGGCCTCCGAGAAGAACTTGTATCTGCTCCAACACGCTAATAATCCCGTTGATTGGTATCCGTGGGGGGCCGAAGCGTTCGACAAGGCACGGCACGAAGACAAGCCCTTGTTTCTGTCGATCGGGTACTCGACGTGCCACTGGTGCCACGTTATGGCCCATGAGTCGTTCGAGGACCCCGAGATCGCGCGAATGATGAACGACGCGTTCGTGAACGTCAAGGTCGACCGCGAGGAGCGGCCGGATATCGACGACGTCTATATGGAAGTCTGTCAGGCAATGACGGGGCAACGAGGGTGGCCCCTCAGCATCGTAATGACGCCTGACGCCAGACCGTTCTTCGCGGCCACGTACATCCCAAAGGAGACGCGGTTCGGGCGAACGGGGATGCTGGAGCTCATACCGCGCATACAGGAGACGTGGCGCCAAAAGAGGGCCGAGATCGACACGTCTGCGGCAGAGATCGTTTCCGTGCTCCGCGCGTCATCGCCCCCGCCCTCGGCCGGAGATATCAACGCGTCAGCGATTCAGATAGCGTACGAAGAGCTCATCTGCCTCTTCGATGATGTGCACGGAGGGTTCGGGAGTGCCCCGAAGTTCCCCACGCCCCACAGCCTTATGTTTCTGCTCCGCTATTGGAAGCGAACGGGCGAGCACAAGCCGCTACAGATGGTGGAAAAGACGCTTCAAGCGATGCGGCACGGCGGACTCTGGGACCACGTGGGATTCGGTTTCCATCGATACTCGACAGACGCTGAGTGGCTCGTCCCGCATTTCGAGAAGATGCTCTATGACCAGGCACTCCTCGGGCTCGCGTACTCTGAGGCCTATCAGGCAACTGGGAATGACGAGTATGCGCGGGTCGTTCGGGAGCTGTTTTCGTTTGTTTCGCGGGAGATGACGTCATCCGAGGGGGGCTTCTACACCGCGATAGACGCTGACAGCGAGGGAGAAGAGGGCAAATTCTACCTATGGCGCCTCGAGGAGCTTGAGCGAGGGCTCACTGCGAAACAAGCACAACTCGCCTGCATTGTGTTCAACCTCGAATCCTCGGGCAACTACAGCGACGAAAGCACGGGCGAGCGTACCGGGAAGAACATACTTCACATAACGCAATCGGTCACAGCGCTCGCCGCAGAACTCAAGATAGACGAAGAAACCCTCAGAAACCGCAATGAGTCAATCCGACAGAGGCTGTATGAACAGAGGGAGAAACGCGCCCATCCCGTGCGGGATGATAAGGTGCTTGCTGACTGGAACGGGCTCATGATCGCTTCGCTCGCCAAAGGCGCGCGCGCTCTCGGGGAGCCGAGGTATGCCGCAGCGGCAGTGAAGGCGGCCGATTTTATACTCGAGCGTATGCGCGACCGCGAAGGTCAGCTTCTTCACCGTTATCGGAAGGGCGAAGCGCGGGTCACCGCGGCGTTGAATGATTACGCTTTCCTCATCTGGGGCCTGTCGGAACTGTACGAAACGACCTTTGAGACACGCTACCTTGCAGCAGCGCTTGAGCTTGTAGACCACGTGCTCACGCATTTCAAGGATGACGCAGGCGGCGGGTTTTACTCGACCGCCGATTATGCGGAATCGCTCATCTTGCGCACACGAGACGTGTTCGACGGCGCACTCCCCTCAGGTAACTCGGCAATGCTGATGAACCTGACTTTTCTGGGCCATCTAACGGGGCGAGCGGAGTATTTCGATGAAGCTTCGAGACTGGGCCGGGCACTCTCACACGAAGTCGATCGGGCCCCGCAAGCCCACACGCATCTTTTGAGCGCGCTTGATCTCGCCCTCGGTCCCTCGTACGAGACCTTCATATGCGGCGACTCGCGCTCAGAAGATACCCAACGCATGCTGAGGGCGCTTGGCACGCATTTCCTGCCGTGTAATGTGGTGGTTTTTCGGCCCGCAGAGACGGAACATCCTGAAATCGCAGAAATCGCTCCTTCTACGAAGGTCCATATGTGCATCGACGGGAAGCCCACCGCGTACGTTTGTCAGAATTACGCGTGCAACGTGCCAACGACGGATACTGCTGAAATGCTGCGGATGTTAGAAGAAGGGCGTCGCGACAATCGCTGACTGCGTAGGTTTCGCGAAAGGAAACGTTATTACCAAGTGTCACCGATAAACAGCCCAACTGTTCTTCATCACATGTTCGAGGATATTAGCAACTGGGTAATTGTCGTCAGCTGGATTGTCACCTTCTTCGAGGTCGTAGGCGCTGTCATCATCTTCTATGCGAGTGCCCGCGTCGTAGTGGAGCTACTAAAGGGTGTCCTTCGCCGACACCCGCCCGACTACACCGCCATCAGATTGGATTACACCTCAAAAATCGTTCTGGCCCTGGAGCTTTTTATCGCGAATGACCTCGTAAGGACGATACTCAGTCCCAATTTGGATCAGGCTGTTATTCTCGCATTCATCGTCGGCATCAGAGTCATCATTGGCTATTCGCTTAATCGAGAGCTAAAAGACCTCGTCAAATGAGTGCACACCTGCTGGTGCCGCAGCACGAAGGATCCCACGCAACGTGACAACCATCATATCGTAAGATCCATCAAATTTGACAGCTCCGCTTCGGCCGATCAGTGGTCACTTCGCGCCTATTAAGGATCCTCCGAACCCGAGCGCCCACAACAAGATCGGGTAGGCAGTCATGCGCTCCATCCCGCCTAGACCTATTCCCAGATCGTGAAGCGTGAACATTAGAACAAGGGCAACGAGCGCGATGATCCCGAGACCCACGGAGAAGTGGGAGAGCGGCGGGCGCAGCACCCTGTACGAGATGATCGCTGAGACCGCGCCGAAAACAAATATGGCGATCGAGAAGACGACGTGGGGCGCCCCGGCGGTTTCAGGGAATCCGCCCACTCCGACAGCACAGGCGCCGGTGATCGCGAGGGTGATTGTAAGGCCCCTGCCAACGGTACGCCGGCCAATCAGCGAACCGATGAATACACATACTCCTAACGCAGCAACCGACGCGTTGAACAAAAGCGCCGCTCGTCCCACACCCAAATCGCTAAGGGAGTTAGTCGCCACGGAATACCCAGGGTACAGCGCTTCGGTGATGGCTATCACAAGAATGAACTGCGCGGCACCCACAAAAAGGAGTGCCCCCAGGAGAGAGCGGTTGTCGATGCTCATTGGCACTCACTCATGTGTGTCACTGGTTATTGTCACGGGTAGTTAAATTCGTTATTATTTGCTTTCGCATTTTACGCCATCAGCCGGACGTCAGCGCATTTTCGGCCCAAATCCGCCCTAGAGGATTACGGCACGGTCAGACTCTGCTAGTCAGTGAAGAAGGAGAACTAATTCAACGACCCGTACTACTAAACTATTAATACGAGCGTAGGGTCTGTAAGGTTATAGTAGATGATAGGATGCACGAACCTGTTACTCAGAACCGCTAGTGTAGACTCGTCACGTCCAACCAAAGCAAGTCGACAGCTCCATTATGTTGGGAACTACGGACCGGTAATCGTATGGAGCGTCACGAAAAAGTGCAACCTCGCGTGCTCGCATTGCTATATTGATGCGGCGGATGCAGCTGATTCCGATGAGCTGAACACCGATGAAGCGCACAAGCTCATCGATGATGCAGCAACCCTGCACCCCCCTGTCGTGCTTTTTTCTGGAGGTGAGCCGCTCATACGAGGTGATACCGTTGAGCTCTGCGCATATGCTGTCTCTAAAGGACTGAGAGTTGGCCTGTCTAGTAATGGAACCCTTATCACAAGAGATTACGCTCGAAGGATCGCAGAAGCGGGCGTTTCTTATATCGGCGTCAGTATTGACGGTGTGGAAGCTACGCACGACAGGTTCAGAAACGAAAGAGGAGCGTTTAGGAAGGCACTTGAAGGACTGAAAAACGCGAGAGATGCGGGTATAAAAACTGGCATACGGTTCACTGTCAACCGGCACAACTTTTCCGACCTGCCTGCAGTTACCGATCTTCTTATTAGGCACCAGATCCCCCGCTTTTGCTTATATCATCTCGTGTACGCAGGGAGGGCAAGTGCAGAGATGGATATCACAAACGATATGCGAGTTGAGATCGTGGACTATCTCATTCAACGAACTAGAACGCTTGCAAACCACGGAATCGAGGTACTTACGACGGATAACCACGCAGACGGCATCTACATACTGAATTCGGTCGAAAGTGCCGATAAGAGTACTGTGATGTCCCTCCTTACCGCGCACGGGGGCTGCTCGGCAGGACAGAAGATCATCAACATCGATCCAAATGGAAACGTTCGGCCCTGCCAGTTCTGGGAGGACGGAGTGGGCAACGTGCGAAAGAGCAGCTTGAGCACCATATGGAACAGCCAGAATGAACTCCTTTCGATGTTACGTGACAAAAAATCGCACCTTAAAGGGCGTTGCAGCGCCTGTAGGTATGTAGAGGTGTGCGGTGGCTGCAGGGTCCGAGCATCCAGCATTGGCGACCTCTGGGGGGCTGACCCCAGCTGTTACCTCAGCGATGAGACGATACAAGGTGGCAGCACGTGAAGATGCCCGCCGTCGTAGCATGGGAAGTCGCGCGAGAATGCAACCTTGCGTGTCGCTTCTGCAAGGCAGATGCAGGAGGAACTGGAAGAAGCAAACGAAGCAGGAGGGAGCTTACCACCGATGAAGCGTGCACATTTGTTGACGAACTTTCAACTTTTCGCCCCCTCCTCATCCTTACTGGCGGCGAACCGCTCTTGAGAAAGGATGTTGACATCGTGATAGAGCGCGCTGCAACGTCTGGGGTGAGGACCGCGCTGGCAACAAACGGGACTCTGGTCAATGAAAAGAGGGCAAGAAGGCTGAGAGACGCGGGATTGACTGCAGCCTCGATTAGCATTGACGGTGCAGATGCTCAATCCCACGATTCGTTACGAGGTGTAAGTGGGGCGTATCGTGATGCACTTAACGGGGCTAAGGCATTGAAAGAGGCGGGAATTACGTTTCAGATCAATACCACGGTCACCAACGCGAACGTAGCGTCGCTCTCTCGCATCCATGACGTAGTGCGTCAATCCGGCGCATCGGCGTGGCACGTCTTTGCCCTTGTGCCTACCGGCAGAGGCTGTGTGACTGATCTCGTCTCAAAGTCTGACTATTATAGGACGCTCAAATGGCTTGATGAACGTGACAGGAACGAGGCTCTTCCCATACGACCAACGTGCACCCCGCAGTACCGGCTAGAAGAGGGACGTAAAGGATGCCTTGCGGGCTTAAGTTACGTCTTCGTGACGAGCAGCGGCACAGTCCAACCCTGTGGGTATCTTCCCGTACCTGCAGGAGACATAAAGCGCACGAGCTTTAGCGAGATATGGGAGACCTCTCCCCTTTTAGCTTCACTGCGCGACCCCTCAGCATTTACAGGGGCGTGCAAAACGTGCCGTTATTCAGACACGTGCAGGGGCTGCCGTGCTCGGGCGCAGGCAATGAGCGGTGATTACCTTGGTGACGACCCGTATTGTGGCGGTGTGTGGACGTGAGAACCTTTGATGCACTTGACTCTCAATTGATTAACCTGCTGCAGTACGAGTTCCCGCTAGCAAAAGAACCATATAGAGAGCTTGCGACGAGGCTCGACACTACTGAAGATGAAATCCTCGCCAGAGTTCGAAGGCTGAAAGCCGACGGTGTGATACGGGAGATCGGCCCGATCTTGAATTCAAAAATGCTCGGGCTCGCAAGCACGCTAGTTGCGTTAAGGGTACCGGAACACGCAGTCGCTAGCACTGCTCAAATCATCAACTCGTATGCGGGGGTAACGCACAATTATGAGCGAGAAGGCGAGTACAATATCTGGTTTACCCTTACCGCGGTATCAGAAGAAGGGCTAGCCTCGACGCTTGAAGAAATAAAAGGAAGAATACACCCTTCGGGTTCGCTTGTAGTCCCAGTTAAGCGAGTCCTCAAGCTAAAAACGAATTTCAAGCTATAGGACGTGCACGAGAAGAGCAATTACGAAACAGCCGACAATCGGATAATACGCTGTTTGCACCGCGGTTTAGCAATTGAGAGTAGGCCGTTCATTACACCTGCACAAGAGCTCGGAACAACAGAAGAGGAGCTGTTGGAGGTCATACGCTCGTTAATTGCTAATGGCTTCATTAGGCGGTACGGTGCAGTAGTGAGACATGAACAGGTAGGGTACTCTTCAAACGTGCTCGTTGCGTGGAAAATTCCCGAAGAGCGAATTGATCAATTTGAGGGGGTAATACAGGATCTAACAGAGGTCAGTCACGGGTACGAACGAGTGAGCTACCCTGAATGGAGGTATAACGTCTACACAATGATCCACGGTCATTCAAAAGACGAGTGCCTCGCCATGGTAAAACGTATCTCTAGCGCCATTAAGATAAAAGACTACATCTTACTTTTTACTAAAAGGGAACTTAAGAAGCGTAAACTCGATTTAGATGGACTTTAGATCCAGTAAAAGTGCACGACGTCGGAAAAATAGAAACCACACCACAAGGAGCACGAGTGAGACCACGATCGACAGCGCGAGGAGGCGGATGATGGCTGATATGGCGAGAAGCAAGATCAGCAAGATGAGTGCTATGGCAACGAAGTCTACTCAGTGTGCCCACACGTTAGCAGAGGCTCCCTCTCGACACAAATTGTCTTGCTTATCGCTTTCGGTTTTTGACGCGCTCTCTATTGTCCACCATCAGAAGGGGGCGTTTTGTGGTCGAAACGTTACATGCGTCGAGCACATCACAGCGACAACGACCTTTTTAAGACTCTGGTAAGGGGTGTAAACACGAACGACGAACGGATAGCCGCCTTAGAACGACGCGTAAAAGAACTAGAGACTTGTTGTGAGAAGCTCAGGGCCTATGTGGACGACTTAGACAAGCGGAAGGCAGATCGAACGGCTGACCGCCCGCCAGTGTACTTTCAGCCAGGAGAGGTCCCGCGTTTTGAAGGCAGCCAAGACGAGCTCACCAGGCAGCAACGACGATAGTGGCTTTGCTCTCTCTTTTTTGCCTCGACTGAGAGGGCGGGGCGTGCCTGGACGACATATATATGTAGCTCAGCGCCCTTTCGTTCGTGAAGGTGCGACCATGTCAAAAGAACACCATAAAGACGAAGCACTGACGTTGTCCGTTGAGCACGCCGCACGCCTTATAGGCATTAGCCGAACGACCGCATATCGGATGGTGCAGTCGGGCGAGCTGCCGGCCGTGCGAGTCGGAAGGCGCGTCCTCATTCTGAAGAAGCCGTTGATGGAAATGCTCGAGGCCGAAGAGCATGTTGAGTGAACCCCGTGCAAAACGATCATAATGCCCCCGCGGTCACATATTCCCTTTTTTGAGCGGCAGCAAACGATTTTCGCGGTCCGCTTTTTGTAACAGATCGAGAACGCCGCCGACGTCTGCGACAAGCCGACGGGGATTTTGGGATCGCAGCTTTAGCGCAAGTTCTTTTCTGCGCTCAACGATGATGAGCTGCCTGAGTCGGGTATCCTCCCTTTTGAATTGCATCGGCAATGCTGCTTTGACCAGGCTGCGGTGGTAACGACCCCATTCCATTCGTAGAATAGGCTAGTGAGTGGCGTGGTGGGCTCTACTTCTTCTCGTAGTCTGCCACGCAGAGGCTTTGTTCGGCCACGCGGTAGGACGAGCAAACAAGAGGTCGTTCCGTAGCAGCGATCTAAGATGATCTCAAGTGCAAAAAAACTGTACCACGCGGTTCGTTTCAACCCGAGACGATCGGACAAGTGGCACGATCTAGCGGATTTTTAAGACCACATAATCGAGAAAAGAAGCGTGCCATATGGCTCTCTTGAACCCGTTGAGCATAAACCCCCCTTGTAAGCGCAAAAGACAGGTGAAAAGGTCCCGGGTAATTGATCGCGCGCCATGCTGAAACGCTGCGCTTCATGCTAAATCCAAGGTCGCGCAACAACAGCGCCCAGCACCCATGAAGGAGATAATTTTCGCTCGGTTTGAAGCACCATTTGACGCTACCGTGTCGCGGCCGAAGCACGCTGTTGACCTCGTTGGCGACGCTCTGCGCTGTTGTTACAGTTCGGCTCGTTGATCGTTTTCACGCAGCCATCGCTTTTTTCGCGAGACCCTGTTTTACTTTCCGCGCGCGTATACAAAGTTTAACTCTAAGTTCATCCATACGGCATGTCTATGAGACAAGCGTTTGGCGGCGTGGTGTACGACACTGACACGGCCATCCTTCTTGCGCAAAACGAACACCAGTTCTGCATTGAAACGCTGAAAACCGGGCTCACGAACGTCGACCTGTTCCGGACGCCGAGCGGGCGCTATTTCAAATACGAAAAAACCGTGCCATTCTTTGGGGACGACGAAGAGCACGACCCGGAACTGACGCCGCTAACCCCAGAAGAGGCGGTGACCGTGTGGAACCAGCTCACGGACAGAAGGCTCGAATTCGAGGATGCCTTTCCGGACACCGAGTACGCGGAAGCGTAAAATAGACGCAGTAGCGTCCGGCCTAATGCTGCATGCGGGACGCTGTTAGCTTCACTCGACCTTCGAAAGCGAACTCTCATGCGGTCTATATCTTCGGCAGCACCCGAGAGCGAACAGCCATCGTTGTCCCGGGCACTTTGCGAGCATCGAGCCCCGAAGCTGTTGCGGGTCGTAGAAACGCTCGTCGATCTCCTCGTCGGTATCGTGTCGGATACCGCAGAGATGGCCATCGCACCGCAGTTCAAGCCCGTCAAATCGCTTCTGGAGGTGGCGCGTAACCACTTCGTCACGCCATTTAACGGCCGAATCTTTCGCGTTGCCGTTTGCAGCACGCCATTCTTTGTACCGTGTTCCGCCGACTTCCCAGCGCGTTGCGTCAATAACGCACCGTTGCATGAAGATTGGAATCTCGTCGTTTTCAATGCGCCTGTTTATGCGCAAGGCCGGGGCGACACCCGCGCATAGCAGTTCGCCGGTGTGCGTGCTTGTTACATTTGTCGCCATAACGTTCACCTCTAATAGAACCTGCGCACAAAAGCGCCATAAGACCGCGTGAGGCAGGAATTGCGTGTAAACGCGTGAGGCAGGAATTGCGTGTAAACGCGTGACGCCGCGTTTGTGTCACAGCTCCGGGGCGAAGGCCAACGTTCAACTTAAGAAAACAGCAAATATGCGACGCCCCCGCAAGACAAAACCGGAAGGAGCTTAAAGCGGCCTCGCCTACACTTTAAATAGAAAATTGTCGCAACCGCAAGCTGCTGCGGTCAGCATGGAGAGGGGTCCGCCGCGCTAATAAGAGAAGATTCGAGGTAGGGCGAGCGGCGGGCCTCAAACTCCAGCATCGAACCGTTTCGGGTACAAAGAACCTTTATGGTTATTTTAAAACCTTTTTCTGATTTCGAGCTTGAAATAGCAGTTTTTTTAATCCGGTAATTGTTTGGAACGCGTGTTGCCGCCATAAACACTAGATGCCCAGCACTCCGCTCCAACGACCAACGTCCCAAATTCGTCCTCTCAACTTGATTGCCAGGATTTCAAACGCTCTGTTTGCCCCAGCGATTCCTGCCGACGTCAATTCGTTCACGACGGCGGAGGAATTACTTGCCCCCACGATGGAACAGAGGCTCAATGCGCCCACTGAGGGCCCCGTTCGTCATTGCTTCGGGGTCACCTGATTTTGCCACGACTTCGCCCAAAAGATGGTATGGTGTCGCACGTCTAGCGTGTCGACGATGCGACATTCTATGTGGGTTAGGCACTCGGCAATCCGGGGCGGCTTTACCCTTCTGCGCGCATGGGCGTCAACCCGGTGGCCTGAAACTTGTCCACATTCCTTCCTGACCGGGTCCCGACGGCCCACACCTGTTCGAGCAACTCCTTTGTCGGCAAATTAATGACGAATTCATCTGTTAAACACTCATAAGTGTAGCGTTGTCTTGAAACGCTCACTGCCACGAGCTCCGGATCGTGCGAGGTGCTCATTATCCAAGCGAAGGTCGCCACGTTCGGTCGATTGGCACGATCAACGGTCGTCACCAGGCCGACGAGTTGCGGGGCAATAGGGTGCTTGCCGCATTGTCGAAAGTTATCTTCTCTTTCAAGCTACTGCTACAGTCCGTTGTCTTGATTCGGTTCAGCTGAGACGGAATTCGATCTGAGTCTGTCCTTAGAAATGTTCAGGAGCCCCCAAAAAGCTGTCGTCTTGCTCTTATTTGAAGTCTCTGCTCAGCTACTGTACGAATAACTGCGCGCTGGCTAGGTGTTGTCTCAAAAAAACAAGGAAAATGACGCCCACCGCGTTGCGTTGAGCGCCAGAAATCTGCGATTTAGGCTACGACGTATGTTTTGCGGTCACTCGAGCTCAAGTTTAATGCCGCCAACTCTGGGCGCTAACCAATTGTAAAGAAGTGCTATAATTGCTGTTATAATGTAGCCGCCAATGAAGCCGCCGATAATGCTACCGATAATGACGCCTAGTGCGCCAGCCGCTCCAAAGCTAACATAGCTAGAAAGCGAGCTAGACAAGGACGAAGTGAAAGCTACAAGGCCGATCGCTGAAATTATTCCTTCAATGAGTCCCAGAATGGCGCTAATAACAGCAACCATCAAGGCGACCGCCCCAACTGGTATCTTTGTAATCGTCATTTCTGCCATTTTATCACCTCCCGTTGTGTCTATTCATTACCCGTTAACAAGTAACGTTATATATTGATTTAGATTTAAGGCGCGTTTGTTATCGTTGCCAAGGCTGTTTTTCGCCGAAATCAAACAAAGAGATTCGAAGCAGCTTCAATATTTGATCGTGTGAGACAGGAAGACGAAGTCTGAAGCATTCCAGTGCTCCAGTGTGATTTTTCGTGCAACTTCTGTCAACGATGCTCCACAACCGCGCTTCACGTGGCCAGCATCAAAAAAAGCAGAGAGAAACGGCGAGTTATAGGGCGATCTGCCTCTATCACCTGCAAGGATCTGAGTCCACATAGGCACTCGCCGCTCTACTTGCACAGGAAAAGAGCCTAAGAAACTACAGAAAAAAACCGATAATGGAGCACGGGCCCGGTAGCCGTAAGAGAAGACGGTTTTTGAGGCAGGCTAGATCGCGGGCCCGACTCCCGATAATCACAGCACAATAAAGGTCTAAACGATCTTATTTAACGTTTTCGCTCATATTTTGCGCTTTTTTTGAAAATCTGGACTCGAAATGAAGGTATTTTATTGGGCCAATATTCTTCTTTTTGGCAACAGCCAATGCTATGCGCATATCTGCCGAGCCGTTTTCAGCTCGCCGAAGCTCCATTGGAACCGATATTTGTCGCACGCTCATGCGCCCCTTTAAGTAGTTTCTAGCTTTGCTGCGACTGTATTTTTGAGGTAGTACCGTGATCGTCATGAAAAGAAGCGCTCTACGGGCTCGGCCTAATCAGGAAGCAATGTGCTCATCACCGGCCAAATGAGCGGCCAGTAGAATCTGTTATTTTCGTCATCAACGCGTGCAGACAGATTACTCGAGTCTGCGGCAGAATACAATTGCACCGGAAATAGCTGCAACTATTGAGTGGAAAAACCGGGCTGAACGGTGGTGTGCGCGAGTATGACTTCCTCATACCCTTGGTATGATTCGGACCCTAGATTCGAGCAGCCTAAAAAAACTCTTCGATGAGCCACATCGAACGCTCGTCGTTATAGCCCTACAGTGGGACGCCGAGCAAGTAAAGCAGGATCATTAGGACGGCTCCCGGAATTCCAGCTAAGGCACTAAATCCCACAGTGATCCAATCTATCGGCACGCTTATGCCTACCACATTCGCGCCCACAAGAATAATCAAGCCAATTATTGCGTTGGGGATTAGATACAGCAGTAATCTCAAGCCGACGCGCAGTAGTGCGACCAGAAGGCTCAGAAATATGACAATGAGGATTATCCCGGCGAGGATTGTCAATAGATCCATGCTTGATGAGAGCAGATTGATTCGTTATAAACGCTCTGATTTTGTCGTGATTGTACGTAGCCTCAGAAAAGGCAGTCTAAGATGTGGCACGATACCAGCTGACTTACGAACCCTCTTCGATGTCTCCCTCAACGCCCCAGAATAGCCTTTATTGCCAATTTATGTGCCGCAGTTTGACAAAGAAAATGACGACGATTCCGCTGAGCATCATGCCCGCGAAAATGAGGTCCTCGGGCATGATTTAAGCGTTGCCGACAACGTGCAGTTTCACTTTCTAGCGGTAGTGAAACCTTTCGTGATCGACGTTTATGTGGATCGATCTATTTACGTTGCGTTCCAAAAAAAACATGTGCTGTTACGCAGAGCGCAGCCTGCTATTCGTGGCAAATAGGTAGATGCTAATCGCCGCTGCTATGAGAGCGCCTGCGGCAAGTGCTGCGGATGTCCCGATGACGTCAGCCAATGCCCCGAACGGAAATGCTCCAAGGGGTCTGATTCCCATAACGATGAGCGTGTTTATGCTCATAACGAGCCCTATCATGTTCCTGGGGGCATTGAGCTGTAGGAGCGTGATCGAGAGGGCTGACGCGACGGTTTGCGACGCACCTATGACCACCAGCAGCGTAAACGAGACCCAGTAAAGGTGCAGCAGCGAAAAAATGACGACAGAAAATGACATCAGAAGCGACGACGCCATCAGGAGGCGGCCTTTGTACGCGAAGTCGCCGAGAGATGCGACCCCAAGAGAGCCTACAACGGTGCCGATCCCTATCGCCGTGTACAGCACGCCAAGCTCCCCCGGACTGGTTCCGAGGACCTCAACGCCTACGAGCGCGAGGAGGACCGTGTAGACCGCAGCGAAGAACATCAGCGAACCGTAATTGGCGAGCAGCTGTGCCAAGAGTGGCTCGTGCAGTATGTAGCTGAGACCCCTGCGTATGTGGCGCAACAGCGAGCTCGTGCGTGTACCCGCCATGTGCGGAAACTTCATAAGCAGGACAGCGATGAGGACTGCGACGTAACTCAGTCCGTTCAGGAAGAAGTCGCCGGCATAACCGATGACCACCACGAGGGCGCCGCCTAACGCCGGTCCCACGATAGCCGCGCCGTTGAACACAATTGCGTTTAGAGCTATGGCGTTAGAAAGATCTTCCCGAGGCACTAGCCGCGGAATAAGCGCAAATCGAGTCGGTTGGTCAAAGCTGAGCGTGACCCCCGCCAAGACGGCGAGCACGGCTATTTGCCAAAACTGAACCAGGCCAGTGATCGTGAGGACGCCTAGCGTAAAAGCATAGACGATCTGTAGGCTTTGCGTAACAAGCAGAAGCCGCCGCTTGTCAACCCGGTCGGCCGTGCTTCCGCCCACGAGTGAAAACACAAGGAATGGGGCCGCCTGGGCAAATGAGATCAGGCCTAACGCGAGACCCGAGTTATGTGTGAGCTGCAAGACGAGCAGGGACTGTGCAATAATCTGCACCCATGTGCCCACGTTCGACAGGATCATGCCGATCCAAAGGAGGGCAAAGTTGCGGTAGTGCAGCGCTTTGAACGTCTGCGACCTGAGAAACTTCCGAGGAGGGATAACCGCTGATGTGGAAATCGCCGCGTCAGTCTCGAGGACTGGCGCGTCACTTGACTCTTTCAAACTCGTCGCTCCTCGCAAAACGGACGCGTGGCAAAGAGGTTGGCTGCTTTTTCGCGGAAACCCTATCGCGACGCGCTCGACGCGGCGGTCGGATTTCTCGCTACGAGGAAGAACGGTGCCGTCTTAACGTTTTCTCGCAAAAATCACTTCGCCGATCTGTTTCCTTGCCTCATCAAGTATCCGCTCGATCTGCCGTATCTTCTCGTCATCAAGGTACGAGTAGTTGGAAAAGATCGTGCGGGCAATTTCCCCGATGCGCCGGCCGACCCCGGGAAGTGAGCTCCATCGTGGTTGAGCGGCGCGCGTGCTCAGCAGCTTGACGGTGTCGCGGTGTTCGTCCAAGAAGCGTCGTCCCGCATCGGTTAAGACGTAGACCTTCTTGTTGTCCTGCTCGTTCATGGCGACGCAACCTTGATCCTCAAGCATCTGCAAGGTCGGGTAGATCACGCCTGCGCTCGGGGCGTGACCGCTCAAGCCCCCAATAGCCTTAATAATGCCATACCCGTGGAGCGGTTGGTCGCGTAGCGTCATGAGCACGAAAAACTTGATGTTGCCGCGCTCCATCCTCATGGGTCCAAACTGCGCGACGCCCAGAAACTGATCTTGCGCCCACTCTTTCCATATTCGTCTTGGCACGAGGGAAGCCTCTTCCTTTTACAATATATCTGAAGCTATGCTTTGTGATATATAACACTTTAGGGCGTAGGAATGGCTGCGCGGCGCGCATCGCGCTGCGCGCTGAAAGGCCGCCAACATTCAAAGCCGCTTCCAGTGACCAAACACTAAAATGCTGTCGACGGCATAGCCTCTGATAACCATGCAAATTCACGCATTTGCCGCGCAAGCGCCAAGGGCTGAGCTGGAGCCATTCGACTACAAGCTTACGAAACTGGGCCCGTACGACGTCGATGTCAAAGTGAGCCACTGCGGCATCTGCCACAGCGACGTTCACCTCATCGATAACGACTGGGGTATCTCGCATTACCCTCTCGTGCCAGGACACGAAATCATCGGCACGGTGGCCGCCACTGGAGAGGGGGTTGAGCAGCTCAGCATTGGTGAACGAGTCGGCGTCGGGTGGCAATCGGGCAGCTGCTTGCGCTGTGACTGGTGTCTGAACGGCTTCGAGAATCTCTGCCAGAGCAAGGTGCTCACGTGTGTCCGGCGGCACGGTGGATTCGCCGATTTCGTTCGCACTGACAGTCGCTTTGCCTTCTCCATTCCGGAGTCGCTCGGTTCGGCCGGCGCAGCACCGCTCCTGTGTGCAGGCGTTACGGTGTACGCGCCGCTGCGGCGCTACGGCGTGCGGCCACATCATCATGTCGGCGTCGTTGGCATCGGCGGACTCGGACACTTGGCCCTGCAGTTCGCCCACGCTATGGGATGCGAAGTGACCGCGTTCTCGACGAACCCTGAAAAAAAGGACGACGCGGCTGCATTTGGCGCCGATCATTTTGTAATGAGCCGCGATCCGTCGCAAATGCGAAACGCTGCCCGAACCGTCGATTTCATACTATCGGCGGCAACTGCGCCGCTCCCGTGGACCGCCTATGTGGAGGCGCTGCGGCCTAATGGCACGTTGACGATCTTCAGTCGACTGTCCTCCGAAGCAGAAGCGGGAGTCGTCAGCGCACCTGCTTCGCTCCTCGTTGCTGGCCAAAAATCGATCGCCGGGAGCGTAACGGGCGGGAGGGCGGTGACGCAAGAGATGCTCGTCTTTGCTGCACGTCACGATATCGTCGCAAAAACAGAGGTTTTCTCCTATGCAGATATGAACAGCGCCGTGGAACGCGTGCGCGACAACGCGGCACGTTATCGAGTTGTGCTGGAGGCCTAACCTATCGAAGGCGTGCTTATCGAGACCAGACTGCTACCTCGCTTAAAAAATGAGACTCAACAAGTTCAACGCGCTCGTCGCTGTCAGAGAGATGGCAAGCACCTCAGAAGAGTATCTCCGCTGCGAGGGTCTTAGCGGAGTCCGAGCGGCAAATAGGATTGTTGAGCTAGCGTTTCCCTCACAATCATTCCCGAAAGGAGGGACTCAGAAAGCAAACAACTAAAAAATATCGGTTGTTGGAGATTTGAAACCATGAGCTATCAGTGGGATGCTGCCGATTACGAGAGACATTCTTCTCCCCAGCAGCAGTGGGCGCGTGACGCCATTCGAGCCCTCAAACTTGCAGGTCATGAACGCGTGCTCGACATCGGCTGCGGCGATGGGAAGGTGACGGCTGAGCTTGCGGCGCGCATTCAAGATGGGTCGGTGCTTGGGATTGACAGCTCTGAAACGATGATCGAATTCGCCAACCGCCGGTTCCCTCCGGCGTTTTTCCCAAATCTTCAATTTCACTGGGGGGACGCAACGCGCCTCGCGTACCGCCACGATTTCGACCTCGTCGTGTCGTTTGCAAGCCTTCACTGGATAAGCGACCACCTCGCCGTGCTTGCCGGGATAAAACGGGCGCTTGAGCCGCCCGGACGGACGCTACTGCAGTTCGGAGGAAAAGGCAATGCCGCATTAATCTCGGACGTCGCTAACGAGCTTGCCACTCAGAGACGCTGGAAAGGTTATTTTGTTGGATTCACCTACCCTTGGTACTTTTACGGCGTCGAAGAGTACCGCGGGTTCATTAGTCGCGTTGGCCTCTCACTAGAACGTATTGAGCTGATCCCGAAGGACATGGTGCACGATGGGAAAGAAGCACTCAAGGGCTGGGTACGCGCCGTCTTCCTCCCCTACACGGGGCGCCTTCCGCAAGCGTTGCGCGAGGATTTTGTGGAACAGATCGCTAACACGTACATTGAGAGACGCCCGCTAGATGAAAACGGGCACGTCCACGTGCAGATGGTGCGGCTGGAAGTGCAAGCTACGCTGTGAGGCGATCAAACACTCGGTGCGCCTAAGCGCCGCACGGACTGTGCGGCCGGCTTGATGCGTCCCTCTCCTTTTTTTCCCCTTTTTTCGTAAGCCTTGAGCAGGCAGAGTGAGCCTTCAACGCCAGTGCCATGCAGCAGCTTTTGGCTGCGGATGATTCTCGTGACTCTTGGGAGTACGCTTGTCAAAAATAGCGCAATCAGCTTTGATTGACACTGCGCGGATTGTCTGTTGAACGCGAAGCAACGCATGCTCAGGCGGACATCACGGCTTGACTTTCTTTAGCACCTTGACGCGTTCGTGTTTGTCGCATCGCGGGCATCTCAGGTACTTCCACGCGCCGTCCTTGCCTACGCCCTGTGGACTTACGAAATTTGTCACACGCGATATCTCGAATTCCTCTCCGCACTTTTTGCAGCGGTACGCGTACGTTTTCGTATGCCAGCTGACGAGCGCCACGAGCACCACAGCGATGAGGACAAACCAGAGGATTGCCCCTATAATACGGTTGATAGCAAAGAGAAAAATTGCGCCTGTCACAATTAGCAGCATCCCGCCCGCAAGGTACAGGGCGGATCGCTCCCACTCGTGCCTAGTGACGTGCTTGTATTGCATTCGTGCTCGCCTCGCATTTCTAACATTACGCTGTGGTTTGCGCGCACTCGATTAGCTTGGATAGACGGAGTGCACAATATCGAATGTAGGGTAGGAGCGTGATATTATGTTTTTCCCTTAGTCAAGCGTAGGACCGCCAGGGAGCAGATTGGTTTACGCACAGATAGACCGAACGTCGGCCGTGCGCACTTTGGGTGAACCGACCCGAACATGCTTCTCAGCTCTGCCAGTCAGCCCAGGTCAATCCTTCCCCTGATCAATCACTCGGTTCCTATATATACTCAAAAAGCCTATTTCTTGGCTATGCGGACAAGATCTATCGTCGCCGTAATAGCCGCTGTCATCATCGTGATCGCCATCGTGGGGGCCGCTTTTCTCTTGACGCTGCAGGCCCCTCAAGTGCAGGGGGTGTCGGTAAGCTCGATCGATAACGTGTCACGCTCGGGCTTTACGCTGACATTCGTGATAAAAGTGTATAACCCGAACGTCGTAGGAGTTAATATCAAATCCATTACGTACAACCTCCTATTGACCGCCGGCAACCAGGTCTTGAGCACCGGCTCGTCAGACGGAATCCAAATCCCGGCGCGCGGAAGCGTCGACATCCCAATACAATCAACTATTTACTTCGGCTCTTCAATCAGCGCTGTAGTGCAAGCCCTCTTGACAAAAAGCTTGATGATGAACCTAAACGGGGTCGTCACCGCGCATCCCCTCGTAACAGATGTTAACGTTTCCTTTAGCCAAACATTCGACGCATACCCGTACATTAGCAGCCAGGTTAGCAAGATCATAGGTTAGCAAGATCATTTGAAACGGATTGCAGGAGAGGAGAACTAGCCTTTCGCTTTTTTTAGTTAACGATTTGAGGGAATTCAATTATGGGAGCGTTGCCCATACGTTCGTCTCAGCAAGAACCAACACCTGGACTGGCCAAACATTGACGAGGGCGGAAAAACTTCGAAGAAGCTTTTGATCTGAGACTGCTAACCTCGGAGCACGACAGACAGGAACAGCAGGTAAAGGACCCCATTGAAGATGAACGCTGGGGCCGTCAGCTTCGCTCTGGCAGCTAACACGCAGACCCAAAGACCCGCTGTGAGAGCAATAACAGCACTTATTAGCTCAATGGGACCAAGCACCCACGAGGTGAAAGCTACGCCAAATGCCACCGGAATGCAGCTCTGGAACACCATTGCCCCTGTTATATTCCCCAAAGCGAGCGCATCCTTACCTTGGCTGACCCACAGCACGCTGTTGAGCTTCTCAGGCAGCTCTGTTGCAATAGGTGCGATAACAAGCGCAAGCAGCGTTGCACTTGCGTGGAGCTGCTCGGCGAGACTGACAATCTGATTCACAAAGAGCTGCGCGCCCGCTATGATGAGGACGAGCGATAACGCGGTTTGTCCGAGCACAAGCCATAGCGACGGAGTCTGGCGCGCGGTGACGCTTTTGAGTCGCGCTGCCCACGAGTCAAGCGTCAGTGGCTGCGACGGCGCGTCCGATGCCCCCTCGCCGGTCTTGAATACGCGCCATACGTACACGACATAAACGGCCACAAAGAGGGGCGCCATGAGCGCTTTCGCCTGCTGAGGTGCGATGAAAGCGAGGGTTACAGCACCCAAATAAACGAGGAAAAAGACGCTCAAATCACGCCGTGTTATTTGGCTGTCAAAGTTGATTTTGGGTCCCATCACCCGACGGCGTCTCAAAATGAGCACGGCCATGCCCGTGATAAACAGTGCGAGGGTTCCTAGCATAAACGGGGCGCCTAGGATCGCTCCGATGCCCACATCCTGGCCAGTCGTTCCAGCGACAAAAAATATGGCAATCAGCGGAATGATCGTTTCGGGCAACGCCGTTCCTACGGCAGCCAACACCGAACCGACGACGCCTTCAGAGAGATTGAACTTGCGCCCGATCCATTCCACGCCATTCGTAAAGAGACTGCTGCCGACGAAGATCAGTGCCAAGCTGACAATGAAGAGTAGAGCGTTCACAGCGTACCCTCCTTGGAGTGCTGTAGATCAAAGAGTTGTCCCTTGCTTCCTTCGCAGCCTACATAGCAAACCCAGACTTGTGCCGAGTCGTCGATTCTGCTGCCCATTAGAATTATAACTTAAAAAGCGCCCACCCATTAAGGCTCTTCCGAGATTGGCACGTGCCCCTGGCCACGCAAAAAGAGGGCACCGGAGGAACATCGAGACAGACGACGCCGACTCCACAGACCTGTTTGTCCTACTAGCACTACCCTGCGGGTCCCGCTTGGAGTGGCTGCTCTTGCCCCCCACAGATTACGCTTAGGACGTAATATTCGGAGCTCTTTCTTAATCTCCTCTGCTGCGCGTCTGCGTCTCAGTCACAGAACGATTTTAAGACGCGGCGAATCGCGAGGCTAAGTCAAAGTGTTCGAATCGCGAGGCTAAGTCAAAGTGTGCGTCCCTAATCTGCTCCTCTTACCATTTTCAATTCCCAGACCCCGCTTGATCGCTGCTTGGCGACGAACCAAGCGAGCGCTTGTTTGATTCCCGTGCCTCGCAGGTCAAAACCGAGCCGGGACAACGAGTCAAGCGACAACAAAGGTCAGTAAACCAGAACGGATTTAAGAACTTGACCAAAAAACAGCCGCGCTTCTGTCAGGATACACGTCGCGTCGAAAACCGCGATGCGAGCAGCGTGCCTGCCTTCATCGCCGCGGACCAAGCTCGGCGTCGCTCGTGTGCCGCAAAAGCGCGTACGGCGACGCCCGTCACGAGACAGGAGAACGGCTTTGAGCGATCTGGCTGGACCGGATCGTCCTTCATCATAAGAGAGTCAAGCTTTGCGCCTACGGTGCGCAGCGGGATCGCCCATCCTCCGTCACGCTGACGAATACGGAGCAGCCATTGGAACCCCTGCGCTATCCGGTCATCGTGCGCATAGCCAGCCTTGATCAGAAGCTCCATAAATGCCGCAGAGTAGTTTGGAGAGTACTGAGTGCCGTAAATATCTCTAAAATCACCCTCGTCCGTCTGATGCGAAAAGAGGTAATCCGGTGCTGTCCGCACGGCGGAATGTTCGCAGGTCCTTCCGAATTTCTCGACCAGCTCACCAACGGTGTGGGACGTTTCGAGCTGAACATAGCCATCCGCCGGCGTAGGTAGGTGCGGCGAGCGCCGCGGTAGGGCCAAGAGCCGCTGTCCTTCTGTTTCTCGAAGCAGCCTTCGCACCTGATTCAACTCCCACAGAGACGCTATGGATGGCACGGATTCGCCTAAAAGATCCCTCCGCGCATAGTACTGGATTGTCTCGCTCTCCGCCGAGATGATGGGTGGTAACGGGTCGAAAACCAGTCTGCGACGCAAGCTTCCACAACGTCTCCTGATTACGCGCTCGTCGTTTTACGTATGTGACGTGAGCACTCGGGCGACCGTCTGCGGCTCGTTAAAATAACTGAACACGCGGTAGGCGGTCGTCTTGTCAACGGCAAGCACGGATTGAATCTCTTCTAAGCTCGCCTTTTTGAGCTGCGCCACAGAACCGAAACGCTTGAGAAGCTCGACTTTTCGCCGTTTACCGACGCCGGGGATGTGATCTAGCGTGCTCTCCAAGAGTCGGCGCGAACGGAAGTTGCGATGTCTCCTGATGGCCATCTTGTGCGCCTCGTCACGAACGCGCATCAACACGTTGAGCGCGATCTGCGGCACCGCGACAGGCGCTGACCGACCAGGCACGTACACGAGCTCTTCGCGCTTTGCGAGGCCCACGAGAGGAATCCTCAGTCCGAGCATCGTCAGAGTATCCGCGACGACGGCGACCTGTCCCTTCCCTCCGTCGACCACGATGAGGTCCGCGCTAGACTCACGCTCTCGATATCGCCGGCCGGCGATCTCCTTGAGCATCGCATAATCGTCAATCGCAGCGACACTTCTGATTTTATAGGAGCGATACTCGCTAGCCTGTGGTGCGCCGTCGATGAATACCGCCATCGACCCCATCGCCTCCGCGCCGGCGAGGTTCGACACATCGAACGCCTCGATTCGGTACGGGTACGAGCGCAGTCGAAGGGCGTCTTTGAGAACGTGCAGCGCATCGGCAGCTGTTGGCTTCTTGAGCATCGATTCGGCGTTCTTGTGCGCCAGCGCGACGAGCCTCGTCTTCGAACCTGCCCGTGGAACGCTCACACGGACGCGGCTTCCTCTGATCTCGGTGAGGAGATTTTCGACGGCGTCCGACTCCTCGATCGCGTGCTCGAGGAGAATGCCCCTCGGGACGTAGGGCCCCGCGAGGTGCAAGTAGTGTTGCTTGACAAACGCCGTCATCAGTTCAGTCGTCTCGGCGCCTTCGGTCCCCCGGAGCGCGTGCGAGTGTTGCCCCGTGACCTTGCCGTCACGGACCATGAGCACGAGCGCGCACGCCTGTGAACCTCTGCGAGCGATGGCGATGACGTCTTCGTCGCCGCGACGCGGTTCCACGTACTGCTGCTCTCGCACGCTCTCGAGAATGGCAATGCGATCGCGCAGCGTCGCGGCGCGCTCGAACTCCATGCCCATGGCCGCGGCTTTCATCTCACGGTTGAGCTCAGTGAGAATGTCGTCTTGTCGCCCTTCAAGAAACCGCTCCATGCCCGTCACGAGGCGTGCATACGCGTCGGGATCCATTTTGCCCGCACAAGGAGCGGCGCACAGCTTCAGTTGGTAGTTGAGGCACGGCCTCAGAACGCGCCGCAGATCTCGGCCACAGCTGCGCAACGGGAACGCCTTGCGCAACGCTTTCACGCTTTGGCGTGTGGCCTGCGCGCTCGTGTACGGGCCGAAATACGAGGACCCGTCGTTCCTCACCACGCGCGTCACGGTGATGCTCGGATACGGGTCATCGGTGATCCGGATGTACGGGAAGCTGCCGTCATCAGTCAGCCGAACATTGTATCGCGGCTTATGAAGCTTAACGAGGTTCGACTCAAGGATAAGCGCCTCTTTCTCAGTGTTCGTGACGATCCACTCAATGTCGTCAATCCGCTCGACGAGCGTCCTGGTTCGGCTAGAGGCCGGCGTGCCGTGAAAATACGTTCGGATTCGGTTCTTCAGTGAGACGGCCTTGCCGATGTAGATGATTTTTCCGCCGGCGTCCTTCATCAGGTAGACGCCCGGACTGCTCGGCAGGTTGTCAAGCCTCGCGGTGACTGAAGGTGGTGGCATCGCTCTTAGTATCCGTTCAAAACCCGTTTGAGAAACTCGCCGGTGTACGTGCCCGATCGGGCGATCATCTCTGGCGTTCCCCGCGCTACGACGTACCCGCCTTCGTCGCCTCCCTCGGGGCCCAGATCGATGATGTAGTCGGCTGTCTTGATCACGTCGAGGTTGTGTTCGATGACGAGCACCGAATTCCCCGCATCTGTGAGGCGGCCGAGCACCGCGAGCAGTTTCTTGATGTCATCAAAGTGCAGGCCGGTCGTCGGCTCGTCGAGTATGTAGAACGTCTTGCCGGTGCTCCGCCGGCTGAGTTCGGTGGCCAGTTTAACGCGTTGCGCTTCTCCACCAGAGAGCGTCGTCGCCGGCTGACCGAGTTTGATGTACCCCAGCCCAACGTCGTAGAGCGTCTGCAACTTTTGCTTGATGCGCGGGATATTCTCAAAGAAGTGCACGCCTTCTTCGACGGTCATATCGAGCACGCCCGCGATATTCTTGCCCTTGTAGCGAATTTCGAGCGTTTCCCGGTTGTAGCGCTTCCCCTCGCAGACCTCACACGGCACGTAGACGTCGGGCAAAAAATGCATCTCGATCTTTATGATTCCGTCACCCCTGCACGCCTCGCACCGGCCGCCTTTCACGTTGAAGCTGAACCGGCCCGGCCGATAGCCTCGGGCCTTGGCATCGGGAAGCCGCGCGAAGAGGGCCCGGATGAAATCGAACATCCCGGTGTAGGTTGCGGGATTTGAGCGCGGCGTCCTGCCGATAGGCGACTGATCGATCGTGATCACCTTGTCGATGTGTTGAATGCCCAAAACGCCGTCGTGGTCGCCGGGCTTTCCGTACGCGCGGTGCAGCTGTTGGGCCAGTTTGCGGTGGAGGATATCATTGATAAGGGTGCTTTTTCCTGATCCAGAGACCCCGGTAACGCAGGTGAAGATCCCGAGAGGGATCTCAACGTCGATATTCTTGAGATTGTTATGGCGGGCGCCGATAATGCGTAGCGCTTTACCGTTCGTGATCCTCCGTCGTTTCGGCACCTCGATCCTCTTAACGCGGTTGAGGTACTGTCCCGTTATGGACTCAGGATCGCGTACGATGTCGCTCGGGGTGCCGCTCGCCACGATGGCGCCTCCATGCTCTCCGGCGCCGGGCCCCATGTCGATAACGAAGTCCGCTGTGCGGATCATCTCCTCGTCGTGTTCAACCACGATGAGCGTGTTTCCGAGGTCTCTGAGACTCTTCAGCGTCCCGATAAGCCGCAGATTGTCGCGCTGATGGAGGCCGATGCTCGGCTCGTCAAGGATGTAAAGCACCCCGACAAGGCCCGAACCGATCTGCGTCGCGAGCCGTATTCGCTGGGCCTCGCCGCCTGAAAGAGTTTCGCTCGCTCGATCGAGCGTCAGGTAGTTGAGGCCCACGTTTTGCAAAAAGTTGAGCCTTTTTTTGACCTCTTTGATGACCTCAGCAGCAATGGCCATTTTCCCGTTAGAGAGGCGCAAGCTATCAAAGAACTCGTGCGCGGCGTCGACTGAAAAGGCCGAGACGTCGGCTATAGATCGATCGCTGATGGTGACGGCAAGAGCTTTAGGCTGAAGGCGTTTGCCGTTGCACGCATCGCACGCACGCAGGCGCATATACTTCTCAATCTCGTCTCTGATATAATCAGAGTCGGTTTCGCGATAGCGGCGCGACAGGTTCTGGATCGCCCCCTCAAACGGCCTGAGGAAGCGGACGTAACCGTGCCGGCCGACGTACTCAAACGACATTTTTTGGCTGCCAGAGCCGTAGAGGAGGAGGTGTTTTTGCTCGTCTTTAAGCTCTTCGTACGGCGTTTCAAGGCCGAAATGGAACTGTTTGGCCGCGCTCAAGAGGTACTGATGGTAGTAGTCACTCGTCGATTTCGCCCACGGCGCTATGGCTAGACTTACCGGAAAGGATTTATCAGGCACGATTAGGTCCTCATCGAGGGTCTTTTCAAACCCAAGGCCGTGGCAGGCCGGACACGCCCCGTGCGGGCTATTGAACGAGAACATGCGCGGCTCGATTTCTCCGATGTTGATACCGCACTCGGGACACGCGAAGTGCTCACTGAAAAGCAGCTCTTCGGCGCCGGCGACGTCGACCATAACGACGCCGTCACCGAGCACGAGAGCGGTCTCAAGCGAGTCTGCGAGGCGTTGCTGGTCTTCATCAGCGATGGCAAGACGGTCGGCGATGACCTCGATCGTATGACGCTTGTTCTTGTCGAGGTCGATGGCTTCTTCGAGCTCGCGCACCTCGCCATCGATGCGCGCTCGTGTGAACCCGTCACTCAGCAGGAATTCCAAAATCTTCCGGTGCTCTCCCTTTTTGTCCTTCACCACGGGAGCGAGTATCGTGATGTTCGTCTTTTTGGGAAGCCGCATCACCTGATCGACAATTTCTTGTACGGTCTGCTGGGCGATCTCCTTGCCGCACTGCGGGCAGTGAGGGGTTCCCACGCGCGCGAACATGAGCCTCAGGTAGTCGAAGATCTCGGTGACAGTTCCCACGGTGGAACGGGGATTCTTGCTCGTCGTTTTTTGGTCGATCGAAATTGCCGGAGACAAGCCGTCGATGTGATCCACCTCGGGCTTCTTCATCTGACCGAGAAACTGTCGGGCGTACGCAGACAACGATTCCACGTACTTTCGCTGTCCTTCGGCATAGATGGTATCAACGGCCAGCGATGACTTCCCTGAACCACTGATCCCCGTTATGACCACAAACTTATCGCGCGGGATCTCAACGTCGATGTTCTTGAGATTGTGCTCTTTTGCGCCTTTGATGCGAATGGATTCCGTCACGCTATGCCCCCCCCTCAAGTGATCGAATCATGTCGCGAATGAGCGCTGCCCGCTCGAACTCGAGTCCGCGCGACGCTCGCTGCATCTCGGCTTGCAATCCTGCGATCGTCTCTTCGAGCTCCTCTGCAACTACGCTCACGGGGGGTTCTTCGTCGGCTACTAGCCCCGGCCGACGGCGCTCGACAAGCTCCTCGATCGGTTTGACGATGGTCTGCGGAGTGATCCCGTGACGCTCGTTGTGCGCGAGCTGCAGCGCACGCCGACGATTGTTCTCCCCTATCGCACGCCTCATCGAGTCGGTGGTAACGTCTGCGTACATAATAACGCTCCCGTTGACGTTTCGGGCGACTCGGCCGATCGTCTGAATGAGCGACCGTTCAGAGCGCAGAAAGCCCTCTTTGTCCGCATCGAGTATGGCCATAAGGGTGACCTCGGGAAGGTCTATGCCCTCTCGGAGGAGGTTGATACCGACAAGGACGTCGAACGCGCCGCGTCGCAAGTCGTACAGGATGTCTACCCGATCAAGCGTGCTTATGTCTGAGTGAAGGTACTGCACCTTGATGCCAATCTCGTGAAGGTGCTCGGAAAGATCCTCAGCCATCCTCTTTGTCAATGTCGTCACCAGCACGCGCTCGCTCGGTCGCTTTCGAATTTCTGCGATCAGATCGTCGACTTGCTTCTCAGCGGGGCGGACGTCCACGGCCGGGTCGACCAGGCCCGTGGGACGAATAATCTGCTCGACTGCGTTCTCACATTTTGCAAGCTCGTACGGTCCCGGCGTGGCCGATACGTAGATAACCTGGTTAACCCGTTTCTCAAACTCGCCGAAGGTGAGCGGACGATTGTCGTACGCTGAAGGGAGGCGGAATCCGTGCTCTACGAGGTTGTCTTTCCGGGAGCGGTCCCCCGCGTACATGCCGACTAGCTGGGGGATCGTCACGTGTGACTCATCGATGACAAGGAGGTAGTCGTCTGGGAAATAATCGATGAGTGTCGTGGGCGCCTCGCCCGCAGCGCGCCCACTGAGATGACGGCTATAATTCTCGATTCCGCTACAATACCCAACCTCACGCAACATCTCAAGGTCGTATTTTGTGCGCTGCTCAAGGCGTTGGGCCTCAAGCAACTTGTCCTGGCCGCGCAAGTACTCCAAACGCTCAGTGAGCTCACGCTTTATTGAGTGCAGTGCCTCGTTGTGCCTCGCGCGGTTGGTGATGAAGTGCGTCGCCGGGTAGATGGGGAGAAAATCAAACGCTGCCGTCTTTCTTCCGTTGACGGGATTAAACTCGTAGAGTCCCTCGATCTTATCGCCCCAGAGCGCGATGCGATACGCGGTGTTTCCGTAAGCAGGAAACACCTCAACGGTGTCGCCTCGCACGCGAAACTTCCCGCGGAAAAAGTCAATATCGTTACGCTCATACTGCATGGAGGTGAGCCTGCGCAAAATCTCGCTCCGTTTGATGGTCTCGCCCACCTGCAACGATAGCACGGACTCCTGGTAGTCGTCAGGAGAGCCAATGCCGAATATGCACGAAACGCTTGCCACGACAATGGTGTCACGCCGCGTCAGCAGCGACTTGGTAGCCGAATGCCGGAGCCGATCAATCTCGTCGTTAATGGACGATTCCTTTGCCACGTAGACGTCGGTGTGCGGGATGTAGGCCTCAGGGCGATAATAATCGTAGTAGCTCACGAAGTACTCAACCGCGTTTTGCGGGAAGAACTCCCTGAACTCCTTATAGAGCTGAGCGGCTAACGTCTTGTTGTGCGCAATGACGAGTGTGGGCTTTTGCACGTGCGCGATCACGTTCGCGACCGTGAACGTCTTTCCTGAGCCCGTGACGCCGAGGAGCGTCTGGTGCTTCTCTCCTCCGCTGATCCCGTCGACGAGCTCCGCGATTGCCTTAGGCTGATCTCCGGTCGGCTTGAACGATGAACTTAGGGTGAACCGGGGTTGAGACATTATCGTACTGAATGTGGACTTAATTTAATATAAACTAAATTATTATTTACAAGCGATATTGGACGATAGAGGGATACCCCAAGCTAGCGGGGCTACCATGTTTTTTCCCTCCGACCGCATATAACCTTATCTTAAAGCAAATGAAACTAATTCGGCAGTCTGAGGAAACCCTTATACGCACTCAAGGGCATGTTTGTACTAAGGAGAGTTCACCATGTGTACAGTCGGTGGCCCGTTTGGAAACGAAGACATAAAGCGACTCGAAGCAAAACAATACGCTTGCAAGGAGTGCGGGTCGAAGTTCAAGGGCATAGGCAAGAACCCGATGTGCCCATCATGCCAATCGGAAGACATAACAGAGCTTGAAGCGTAGCGCCTAGCCCTGCGAAACCTTTCGTGAGCCCCTTTTCTTACTAGTGATTTTAGACTATCAATAGCGCCAGCATGGAACAACGGATACCGCTCGACGCCGACGAGATCTTATTTGTGCGCAGTGCTGACGGCGTGATCGGCGTCGTGAAGTCAGGGGCTGCTCGGCAGCTCTTTATCGAGACGGTAGACGACGAGATCGTAATGACCGTTGACCCCGAAGATCTTCTCGTCGCATCTGGTTTCAGCAACGATCGTACGACCACTAACGCAATTATTTGCACCCTCGCTCTTATCCGGGACTCTGGGTCACCCCTCATTGTACTTCCCAAGCATCATCCCGCATCAGCGCGACTCAAGGTAGTTGCAGCTGTGGGAAGGCGCACGGTCTTGCGCTGTGATATCCAAAAAGGGACGCATCCTGAACAGGACGTACTTTGCGGCTCTCTAGGACTAAACGGTCTCGAAGTTAGCTCGGTCGAAGGACACGTCGTGCTTCGCGGGGACGACTCGCTAACCGTCGAACGCAAGCCTTTTCGATAGCGTTTTCTAACGCGCACACCATGGCCCTGTAATGGAGCTCGAGTTAAGCGCACCGGTTGACTGCATAGCGGATTTTACGTACAACTTTTATTGGCAGCATCGAGGCTCGAAGCTGGAGCCCAGCGACCGGATCCCGCACCAAGAAGGGAGCTCATACACCTATCGCGACGTCGTTGAGGCCCTAAAACGTGGTGATGATGTCTACGTTAGCGGAGACGTCGGACATCGGCTGTGTTCAAGCTTCGGCGTCGACTTGCACTTTTTCTCGGGCACCGGCGCCTCTATCCAGGTGGGCGACGTGATCGTCGACGGCGACGTTGACACACGTATGGGAATCAGTATGACCGCTGGAGCGGTATACGTGGCCGGGGCCGTAAAGACGCCGATCGGCAATGTCATTGAGGTCGCATCTGATCGGACTGGGTACCGGAAGTATCGATCGATCACCGATGTCGTGTGCAACGGCCTACGTGACGATACGCTTGTACCCCCTAACGTTCTATCGGGCACACAGCTCACAGTGTCTGATGCGCTCGTGCGAGACACCGTTGGCGCACGCTGCGCGTGTGACGCACGAATTTGCGTTGAAGGAGACGTTGACTTGAGCACGGGCATTCTCATGCGGCGTGGGATAGTAATCGTGACCGGCGGCGCAGGCATGAACTCGGGCGCTCTTCTTAACGGAGGAACGGTGATCGTACGCGGGGACGCGGATGCGTTCGCCGGAATCGACATGAAATCGGGCGTACTCGTGATAGGAGGCACGCCTCACGGCTACTTGGGGGCCAACAAACGAGGAGGCACGATCTACGCGCGCGGAGCAACGGCGCTGCCGCCCTCTAAGGCCCTAGCGGTCACAGGACTCGACATTGCACTTGTATCCAGACATCTCGGCATCAGTCAACTCCACGCAATGATGTTCAAAAAATTTGTCTAGCTCGCCGACACGTGCGAGCAGCCGACTACCCTTCTCGCCCCCTCGGGCGCGAAGTCCCACATGAACGGCGTCTTTAATCGGCATCGCTGACCGACGCCAAGGGAAACATTCCAAAGCAAGGTTAAAGAATGAGAGAGGTAATAAGAACGTGTATGGATCGCGAACAATACCTCGCAGCGATAACCATGGCCGCTCCACGCAAGGGACGCTACCTGAACCCCGACAAGGACATTGTGAATGCTCTTGTTGATGGGATACTGACGAATAAAGAGCGTTATGGGTACCACTCTTGTCCTTGTCGAATGGCGGCAAACGACAAGGATTGGGACAAGGATATCATATGCCCGTGCGTTTACTGTGATCCGGATGTTGTCGAATACGGCGCGTGCTATTGTGGCTTGTACGTGAGTGAAGAATGCGCCAAGGGGGTAAAAACAGTCCCTGAGCACATCCCTGAGAGGCGTCCTAGCGAAAAGTGGCAGCGCTACTGATGTCGCTGAAGGGTAATAGCAAGCCACGCAGAAGAGCTTACACAGTGCGTTCGTTATGGATCTGTTTACGGCACGCGTTTTTCAAAACCAACCCGCGTTATCTGGAGCACTATTTCTTGAAAAAACAAGTCAAAAAAGAGACGGAAAACCTGTTCCACCCGACAAAAGCCATTTATGAAAGAACTTATCGCGGAGTCCGCGCAGAAGGTTAAATTAACTTGAGAATACCGATCTTAGGCTCGTAACACTTCCCTGCATCCATCAGTTCTTGCACAGCTTCTTCGACGTCATCTTCGTCGAGACCTTGTGCTTCAAGAGTCTCGATCAGACGGTCGTACGGGACACCCGAACCGGCATCAAGCTCGTTCATTTTGAGCAGCACGTGTTCCTTGTTTCGCGAAAGCGCCTCCGTCGCTGCGGAGTCTTCTGGTGTCGTGACCGCCTCGCCTGTTGGCTCGTGCCCTTGTTCATTTTCTCTGACCACTGCGTCGTCCGTCGCGCGGGCGTGTTGCAGATCGACGTTTGCCGGCGTAAACTCGCGCGGTTCGACAACGGCCTCTATGGCCGAAGCGATCACCGGAACGATATCAGCGATTACGTCCGATCCGTTGTATGAGAGCACGGCTCGGATGATCCCGTCTGCGAGCACGGCATTAACGTCGCTGTCGAGCAGCTTCGTGCGAAGGTTATTGCTCTTCGTTCCCATGCTCAAGGCGATCTTAAGGGCCTCAACTCTGTCAAGCGTTCGCTCGGCAGTTGTGATAACCCAGTTGTTGCGGACCGTTTCAGTCGTTGGATTAATTTCCTTCGACCATATAGACACGTATGAGGTCTCGTCACGAGTATAGAGGAGCGCTCTTCCAAGGACGGCGACAAACTGGGGTACGTCGGCCTGAGCAAGAAACGCCGCTGCCTCGGGCTGATATTTTCCAGCAAACACAGTGAAGGTCCCGGTGGGATCAGCTATGCGTGCGCGCCAGAGGTCTTCACTCGTGCGAAGGTTTTCTACTTCAGTGAGCACGCCAACCACAAAGATGCGGTTGATCTTAGCACCAGTGGGGGAGATGACGTACGAGGGACCGCTCTCGTCATCTTCTTTCACCTGAAGCGTCGACTTGTTGAGCTCATAGGCGAACACTCGCCACGCGGGATCTTGCGCCAGTACGATTAGCCCTCCAGTCGCGTATTGAAGCGTCGGTATGATAAAGTTTAGTGTTTTTTCTCAGCCGGCGAGTGGCATCGTGAGCGCCGTGCTTTATTGCAGAGTTGCCCACCCCGCGCGCAAATGACGCTTGGGCCGCGTGCAAGCGACCTATTCACAGAATCGTTGCCGTGTCGTACCGTTTTAGCACGCTGCCTACCTAACGTGACTAGGCGATCACCGTTTTCTTTGGCCGTGTGCCACATCGCCGGACTGTCACTTGAAAGTGAGGCGATTATGCGGATGCTATATACCCATGTATCTTCATGACGAGCTATGTGCAAACTCATGCTTGCGGCGGAGGTGTCTAAGCGTGCGATTCACGATGACCCCTCCCATCGACCTTGCACGCACCATGAACATTCAGATTCCCGCTTTGGAGTGGGTGAGTGGCTCAAACGGCTATCGCAGACTCGTTGACGGTATCACGCAGACGATCTCTCCGCACGCATGCAACGGCCCCTTGGCATCCAACCTCGACGTGCAGGGCGTGCGCCCTAACGAGATGCATTGGACGCCGCTTCTTCAACTAAAACGCCTCGACCCCCGCATACGTAAGCTTAGAGATGCCTATGCGGGCTTATACTTCATGAACGAGCAGGATCCCTTCAGGTGCCTGACCCTCACCCTGCTCACCCAGAACAAGACCGCCGAGCGCGCGCGGAAGGCCTTTTGTGAACTTTCCAGACGGTTTGGATCGATCACGCCTCAGACCTTGTGCGAGGCACATCCGCACGAGATCCTGCCGGCCCTGCAGCGGTGTGGGCCTCACCGAAAGGCGGGTTACCTCATTAGCATCGCGCGCAAGCTTATGGAGCAGTGGAACGGAGATATGTCGTGGGTGTACGATGAGCCGCACCGCGCGCGCGAGGTCCTCCTTTCTCTGCCAGGCGTCGGCCCAAAAACTGCAGATTGTGTCCTGCTCTACGCGGCTGGACACGAAATCGTTCCCGTAGACACACACATCGAACGGGTTGCTCGCAGACTCGGGTTCATCGAACGCGGCGCGATGCGGCGTGGTCTCGACGTTGACGTGGAGGAGATTCGTGGAAGCAACAGATCAAAAGACTTGGCCAAAGAGGCACTCGAGCACGAGCTTGTTCATCCCGGCCGAAGTCACCTCCTTTTAATCCAACACGGATTTGAGTTTTGTCACGCGACTGCCCCTGCATGCTTCCCTTGTCCGATTCGCGACGAGTGCAGCTCGGTCGACAACCGTTACAAATCGACGCTGCACCTCAGCTCCCGGCAGTAATAATGACTGGATCGCCGCTTGCGATCCTGTTTCGGGCACAAAAGCCTGAGTTCACTTCAAGTGCGTATTTTATCGGCGCGCTCGACGTGTAAAGCGTACACGGATCACTGGTGCACGGCGGCACCGATGGGTAAATCTCGAGCACGTGGTTGTCCGCGGTGATAAACACGATATCGAGCGGGATGCGCATGTTCTTCATCCAAAAACTCTGCTGCTGTTGCGTTGGGAAGATGAACAGCATGCCGGCATCTTCATTCAAATAGGTCCGATTCATAAGACCCATTTCGCGCTTTGCAGGCGTATCAGCCGCCTCAGCGTAAACTGTTATGCTCCCCATCGTTACGCGGTACGTGGTCGGTGCTTTCAACGCCATGGAAGTTGAGCTGCTGTTTGTGACCGCGCTGCCTGACGCTGCAGTCGTCACCGAGTTCGTGTTGGTCGGCGTGCCCGGTTGCATCGTAACGCATCCTGACATCGTGCTCACTGCGATAATGCCGCACAGAACTATGATGAGTAGAGGCGTTCGCACGCGCATCAACCCAGCCTCGTTTTCATGACTTCACGTAACACAGTCGTTGCATAGCCTCCCTTGGGAAGAAAGAATCGAAGTTCAACTTTCATCCGATCTTCCGAAAGCTCATCGGGGGCGACGTCAAACCGGATATCTGCCGGCAAGAGGACATTGCGCATTACACCCTTTGATGCTAGTCGCGGACAGCTTTCGATTCTGAAGGCGTCAAGATCAACGCCTGCCGATGCGAGAACATCTCGCTCGATCTGACCGATGACCCCGTCTGACAGCTCGGTGTCGTATCCAGGAACGGGCATTTGAACGGAGGCAGTTCCTGCGGCCAGGCTCTGGTTCACCTCGTGCACGTTCTTAGGCACGACCGTTCTGACGCGCTCCCTGTCTGGCGCCCGCACCCGGTCACCGTCAAATCCGACGGCAAGCGGCAACCCCCACTCGAGTCGGCTGCTCACCATCCTGTTGAAGAGATACGATTGAAAAGCGTGCACGAAAAGTTTCTGCAGATTCGTGGAGAGCACGCCAAGGGCGCCGTCGAAGTCGTTGGGATACTTCGCCAGGTGGTTGAGCATTGCACGCTCATAGCGCAGCCGCACAGGCATGCGCTTGAGCGCCTCTTTGAAGTCATACGTTTCCGCTACCGATTGCCGCACGGCTTTGACGTCGTCAGGCTCATCGAGGAACGGCTTTGCGATGTACGTCATTACCGCCCGCTCGAGGTCGCCCTCAACAAGCGCACGCCCTACGATGTGATTCACAGGGCGGATTGATCCAAAGCGCTGAATGCCAAAGAAATTAGGAAGCCCGCGAGCGTTGCGTATTTCCTCGATGAGTCCCCCCACCGCGCCTGTGACCTTATTTTGAGGCCCCTCAACGGCTCTGACCGTTATAATAAAATCGTTTCCGTCGAGGTCGCCCAATGATACCGGCCTATCTGATCTCCCTATGGGCTCGGCGACGACGGTTCCAAAGCTGACCGGCTCGACAAGCCGAATCGAATCGATGCTCATACGCTGCGTAGTCACCGCACGCTTATCCTTCGTTCCTGCCCAGCCAATCCTTCTTTGGCTTATTTGCAAGCGGCGCGACAGATCGCGCACCATGTGGTGCGTCTCCGTGTCCGTCTTGGTCACTTTGACCAGCTGGTAGCGTCCCTCCGAAGTGAAGCGGTCTGCATAGACCTCGTTGACCACAAAGTCCTCAACGCTCTGACGGATTCGCCCGCCGATGCCGCGAGAGGTCGTCAGGTACGCCATCATTCCCACAGTCACGTCGCTTTCTGGAACTGCTTTGGTCTCGGTCATCGTTTGCCCGCTAGAGCAGTTTAAGGTCGCTCGTCACTCTATCTAGCTCTAACTCTTTCGCAGGGCCGATGCCGAGCGCGGTAACGGTTCCGGGCGGCACTTCGGTGAGCCCGGCATCGACGACGAGGGCCGTGATGAGGCCATGCGCCTCAGCTATCGATTTAAGCTCATAAATGTCTCTGAGCGTCGCAACCTTGAGCGCGACCTTTTTCTGCCCCTCACTAAACCAGCGACGCTTTGTGGCCGGATCCGAGCGCTCATACGCGGAGACGGCAGCGTGCGCGAGCTGAACCGCCGTTTTTCCCGCGGTCAACCGAAGGTCAGATCGGATAATAAGGCACTGCTTGTACTCCATACGTACGTGCTTCCCTCACGCGACCGATTCGCCCGCGCATTCTGACACGAGAGCCTAGACTGGTTTATTATATAAATAGTAAACTCGTAACCGCTTACGACCATGGAATACGATGTCGTCGTGGTCGGCGCAGGTCCCGCAGGCTCAATGGCTGCAAAGTACGCCGCAAAGGCTGGCGCACGCGTGCTAATGATCGAAGAACACGCTGCCATTGGCCAACCGGTGCAGTGTGCGGGCCTTATCAGCACGCGCGCGTTTGAAGGATGCGAAGTGCCCGAAACACTAAGCAGGCACGCCATACGCGGCGCCAACATCCACGCCCCCGACGGGCGCATCCTGAGGGTCGACGGCAAACGAACGATGGCTTACGTCATCGATCGAGGAGAGCTTGACCGAGCTATGGCCTTAGAGGCACTCAAATCGGGGGTCTCCTCACTCGTCAAAACGCGATTTACCGGTTTGCGACGGCAGGGAAGCGATGTCATCATCGCCGCACTGAGCCAGGGGGAACCGATGGAAATACGGACGCGTGTGGTGATCGGAGCCGACGGACTGCAAAGCGCTGTGGGGAGGCTTGCAGGGTTGGACCGAGTCCGGACGGTGTTAACGTGCGCGCAAGCGGAGATCTACGCGGATGTCGCGCACTCGGATTTCGTAGATCTGTACCTGGGGCAGGACGTGGCGCCGGGCTTCTTTGCCTGGGCAATACCGACGCGGTCGGGCACAGTACGAATCGGACTCTGCTCGACTGAACAGTCACTCGATCGACTTAGCCCGCTGCTAGAACGGCTTTTGCGCGGCTCGGCGCCTTCACTCCTGCACTTTTGTGCAGGAGGCATACCGCTAGGGCCACCGCCGTGCACGGTGGCGGACGGCGCCTTAGCCGTTGGAGACGCCGCCGGCCAAGTCAAGCCTACAAGCGGCGGGGGCATATATCCCGGGACGCTGTGTGCCAAAATTGCTGGGACGGTAGCAGCTGAGGCAGCGGCACAGGCGAACACTTCTAAAGGCGTTCTGATGGCATACGAGACGCGGTGGCGGTCGGAGATCGGGCGCGAACTCGAGACGGGATTGCGCATCCGTGAGGGATTGAACAAGCTCGACGATGAGGATCTCAACTACATTATAAAGACGCTTGACGACGAACACACGCTAGACATCATATCGAAGTACGGTGATATGGACCGTCCGTCGATCGTTCTTCGCAAGTTGCTGTTGAGTACAAAGGCGCCCCGCTTGTTGAAGCTTATGAAGCCAATGATCAAGTTAAGGATTGTGAAAAGCGGCTCATAGAGATGGCATAAGAGAGAAGGACCACGCGGTCGAAGGACGGTTTCACGCGTGCTGGTCGCTATTTAAGGTTGGTCAAAAACATTATTGCATGGTAAAAGAAAGGGGAGCATAATGGATGCACAAGTTGACGTACAAGCAAATCGCCCGGAATTCTCCATAAATCTGACACGCGTCGGCGTAACGAACGTCAAGAAACTGATTAAGGTTACGCGGCGTGACAAACGCCCGGTCATCTTAGTCTCTGAATTTGACTTGTTTGTTGATCTGCCTTCGGATCGCAAAGGCGCAAACCTCAGCAGAAACTTTGAGGTGATGGACGAAGCGTTAGAAGATGCCCTCAACGCGCCAGTCTACGAAATAGAACAGTTTTGCGGGGACGTCGCCGAAAAGCTGCTCGATCGACACGAGTATGCATCACGCGCAGAAGTGCATATGCGAAGCGAATACATGGTAAAGCGAGAAACCCCAAGCACGGGCATCACGACCCAAGAGATTACCAACATCTTCGCGGAAACGACAACATACCGCACCAACGACAAGCGACACCGCACGCGACGCATGATCGGGGCAGAGGTCGTCGGAATGACGGCGTGTCCCTGCGCCCAAGAGCATATAAGAGAGCAAGCCGAGATGCGCCTGAAGGAACTCAACGTCTCGCCCGCAGACATTGAGGCGTTTCTTCGAGATATCCCGCTTGCAACCCACAACCAACGAGGGCGCGGAACCATCGCCATTGAGGTCGGCCCTGGCTACGAGGTGCCGCTTGACACGATCATCGAGATCGTCGAAGAATCGATGAGCTCGAAGATTTACGAGCTACTCAAGCGAACCGACGAAGCTGTCGTCGTTGAAACCGCTCATAAGAACCCCAAATTCGTTGAGGACTGCGTGCGAGTCATGGCGCACAAAGTGGTCGAAGCGTTTCCTTACCTGCCTGACGACTCCATAGTCACCATAAAGCAGCTCAACGAGGAGAGCATTCACCGCCATAACGCCTTCGCAGAGCGTGTCGCGTCGCTTGAGGAGCTTCGCCAAGAGCTAGCCCTCGAGCAAGAAGTCGAAGTCAAAGCCTTTTGCGAGACCTAATCTGCTAGAGAGGCTTTGATTGGAACCCGCTGACCTTCTTGCTGAAATCGTAACAATCAACAAACGAATACGCGAAGCTGGTCGCGAGCGACTTGAGCTCGTCGAGCGCTTCAACCGCGAGATCCGGGAGCTCGTGCGCGACTTCGAAGGCACACCGGACACGTTTCGGGTGTTTCTCGATCTGACGCGGCGCCTTCAACGAATAACGCGGCGGGTCGAAAAAGCACACGAAGACCAATCACTGGACTACTCCGAGCAGCTTGAAAAGGCGCTCACCGTGCTCAAGAAACGCCGTTTTGAAACCGCCATTCGGGAGCTTGATCGAATTCCAGTTTTGGGGCTTCTCACAGAGCAACGCCGACTATTTGAAGAATACAAGAAAGGCTACGCGGCCCTGCGCACCCGCTGCGAAAGCGTTGAAGCAGAAATCCGCGAGAAGCGCGCGTACTACGAATCGTTACAAAACGTGGACGTCACCTCGTTTGACGAGCTAGCTGCTCTAAAGGAGCAAATTGCGGCGTATAACGACGACGTCGGCACGTTGTTGGAGACGTTCGTTAAGCAAGCGTCCATCTTGGACGTTCTCAGAATAAGTCTCGACGCTAGTTACCATCCTGAGCTCGGATTTCCGCCGCCACCTAGCCACGAAAACGCTGAAAAACTTATATCTTTTGTGCTGAGCGAGGGTCTTACCACAATCCAGTTGTTCCGGTTTCTCGAATATGCCAAATATTCTGACAGCAAGCTCTCGCACTACGTTGGAGATACAACAAGCTTCAGACAGGTCCTAGAGTCAAACGTCGTATGGCTTGAATCGTTAAATGACATCAAACGACGAGGGGCGCTGAAGCTCTCTATTGAAGAGCCGGGCGTATCTCTTGCCGTCAAGATCCGCAGACTTATCCCTTTTTTGTCGAAATTGAACGCCCCACCTGGTCTACTTACCTTCTTGCGTGAGACGCAGAAGCTCGTGACTAGTGGACGGTATGAAAGAATACGTGCTACGAGCGCGGTAAATCGAGACCACTTAGAAAAGATCCAGCAGGGCGCGCACCTTGGCGATCTGAGAGCATTGGAAGATGAGCGCGAACGCTTAATGAAGCAGTTAGAGCACTTGCAAGAACCGCGAGCCGTGGAAACTGAGCTTACGTGATAGAACATCTGGCGCTATCAGCAAGGCTTGACGGATAATGCAGGTCTCTCCAGAGCCTCGGCCATTAAACGCGATCCACGCCAAGCAACTTTCTTATAGTTTCGATCGCTATCTCCTAAAGGTTAGAGATGGAAACAATTTGCGACCTCGAAACGTTTTGTAGTGAATTTCTTACAACCGCACGCGTACTTGGTGCGACCGCCGCCAAGGTATTTGATGCTGCGAGTATAGTGGTCGACGACCGCGTGCGACTCAAATGCAGCGTCCCTATCTGCAGGAATTACAACGTCTGCTTGGTGTGTCCCCCTAACGTTATGCCGCTCGATGAATTCAGGAACGTGCTCACGCGATTCCAAAAGGCACTGATCTTACAGATTGCGTATGACGTGCCTAACTGGATGCTCGAAAGGATCCACGCGGCTAAAGATCTTGCGACCCTCTACAATGATGAAGCGTATCTCAAAGGGTGGGATCAGACGTATTTGATAGCTAAAAATACGCTTGATATGATCGCCGCTCGTCTTGAAGCGGACGCATTTAAAAAAGGCCTCAAGTTCGCTACAGCGTTTTCCGCGGGAAAATGCACGCTTTGCGAAGCGTGCGCCGGTGTGGGCAATCGTTGCCGAAACCCGTACAAAGCACGACCGTCTATGGAGGCGATGGGCATTGATGTGGGAGCGACAGCGCGCAACGCTGGTCTGCCCTTTAACGAGTCGGCTTCCGATCGAATCGTGTTGAATGCACTCGTCCTGCTTTGCTAGCCGTGACGCCGATACTAAGTGATGGATGGTAATAGAATTGTTGGAACCGCTCGAGACGCTCACTATCAATGAAGCAACCTGGAACGACTTTGATGCCATACTGAGCGTGCTCAGCATCGTCAATCACGAATTTGTGCCGCCGCTCACCGAAGGCGAAAACCTGCGCGTTAAAGTATCACGCATTTTGAATGACAGGCGGCGGGGCTGGATCAAAGCGGTCAAAGGCGGAAGCATTGTCGGCGTCGTCGCTGTCATCTACCACTATAGGCGACCTCAGCTCGGACTTATCGAGACGCTCGCCGTTCTCCCTGAGTTTAGGCGGCTCGGCATCGGCAAGAAACTCGTTCAATACGCCATGTCGAAGCTCTTTCAAAACGGGATGGAGGCAACGCTAATAACCACGTGGGAGACTAACATTGCAGCCTTAAACATGTACCAAGAATTGGGATTCAAGATGATCTTGCGAAAAAAGGTCGACAGCGCCTACTTCAAGCTTTTTTTCATGCGCAGTTTTGAAGAACGGGCTCCTTCTCGCAATGTTTTCTCCCGATTTTGGAGCGGACGGTAACAACGAAAACAGATTGAACGTTTTGTTCTGCGCCCCACAGATAATACGCATCTCACCATATCGTACCTGATTGCGTGCCGAAGGGCGCACGTTCATCGCTGAACCTCGGTCAAGGTCCTTAACCTTTTCTATGACAAGAATCCTTACGATTTCTTCTATGAGCAGCGTGAGTCTCTTGCCATTCACTATTTCGCCGGTTTGGGCAGCTCGATCAGCTTAAATCCGTGCCTTCCGTCCACCGAATGCAAGAAGCTCGACACGCGACGTGGCGCACAAACGCCGTGTTCTGTGGAACTCAAACATACCTGTCAGAATCAGTCATGAATCAAACGAAACAACTGCGACAACAAACTTGAAAAAATATGGCGACCAACATGGAGCACGGGCCCGCCAGCGAAAAGAGCGCGTTTTGAGGTAGGGCCTTTCGGCAAAGCCCGGCTCCTGCTGCATCGACACATTAAACCGTGCATCGATCATATTTAACGATTTCGCTTCTTTTTCGTCCTTCTTTTTAAAATCTGGACTCGAAACAAAGGTATTTTCTTGTGCTACGATAGATGTTTTGGTAAACGCACGGCGTTCTGCCCATATCCATGCGTAAGTCACGCAGTTTCGGACTATCCGTAGAAGTGAATTCCGAAAAAAAGCGTTCTACCTGCTATAAATAGTTTCTAGCTGCATTTCGACTGCGTTGTCAGCCCGCGAAGCGAGCTGTGTGAACAGAGAGCTTCACAGAGACCGTTTGACAAAGATCGGCCACAACTGCTGCCTGTTCAACAAAAGAGCTTGAAGAGAGGTTATTTTTTCCATCGAGGCGCATAAGTCAATTCTTCTTGAGCGAGGGATCGCGCGGTTGCACAGGAAACAATGCACCCTGTTGAGTGGAAAATCCTGTTCGCGGTCGATATGCTCAAGTATGAAGCGTTCATACTATGGTGTGACAGAACCAAAGGAAGGCGCGGGCCGCGCCGCCATACGCGGTGATTTCCATGCCGTTACACAAAGTCACGATTGCCATTTCAGACGAACTCCTGGCCGCTGCCGACAAGCAGGCGAGCTCTGAAAACAGCAGCCGCAGTAAGATCGTCGCGGCAGCGTTAGAAGTATATTTAGGCGGGGCACGCGAGAGCGAAGGCACTGCAGACGAAGACCTAGGAGTGTTGATGGTGCCGCGTGAAACGGTGACCCGCCTCGAAGCTGAGCTTGAAAAACGGGAGCGAGAACTGCGCCATAAAGAGGAGCTCCTCTATATGAAAACAGACATGATAGAGCGACTGACGGCGCAGTACGAGAGCTTCAAGCAGGCGCGCGAAGACGAGATTAAGCGGTATGAGACCATCGCGGGGTTCTATGGAAGTGAGTCGAGCAAGATCATTAACCGACTAGCGGACGTGAGTGAGACGCTTACGCGATTGCTGCCTTCTGCTGTGTCAGCCCCTCCCCCACCCCCCAGTGGCGAGGCGGGATCTGAAGAGGTACAAGCGCCCTTGCCGGAGCCGGAGGAAGCGCCGCCGAAGCGGTCATTGACGGAGCGACTGTTTCGACGGAAGCCTAAAACGGGAGAGGTCAGAAGACTGTAATGAGCTTAAAAAGTAACTGCAACAAAAAATGACTCCGCTAGTCAAAGCAACTTACGTATACTAAACAAAAGCCTCGGATCCAATCTAAGCAGTCGTTTTAGGGCCCCTTTCGGGTTCAGCTCTTCAGCTGATATCCCTGCAAATGCGTGAAAGATCCGGATTATTTCATCATCTGAGAGATTCACCACGAACTCTTTGACTCTGTACATGCGCTTGCGTGATTTGCCAAATGAACGGTTCCACTCAGTTTCATATTCTCGAAGCACTTTGACCGACGCATCGTTTTTGCATACCGCTTTATTCGCAACCTGACCGGCAATCGTTCCGCTTTGGAGCGCCGCCATAATGCCCCCACCAGTTATCGGGTCAGTGTGATGCGCTGCGTCACCCACGAGCATCAGTCCATTGCTCACTGTGTGTGGAAGCGCGTCGCTCACTGGGCAAGCTCCCATCACCAGTTCGACCGGTTTGCCGCCGGGAAAGCGCTGCGCGACAAACTCGTCGAGGTACGCCAACGGGCGCTTGCCCATCAACTTGCTTCCAAGTACCCCGAGTCCGATGTTGGCCGCGCCGTCTCCTTTTGGAAATGCCCAAGCGTAGCCGCTCGGCGCCGCGGAGCCAAAATAGAAATCGAGCGTGTTTTCCGTCAGTTCGACGTTTTGCATGTGATACTGGACGCAGCTCTCGATGTCCCCTAGCTTGAGCGTGGTGTTTATCCCTGCCCACCGGCCCACTTGAGATTCCACACCGTCGTCACCTATCACGAGCTTAGCACGCACATCAAACTCCTCCCCAAGGCGGCTAAGTTTTACGCCTCGCACCGTGCCGTCTTCCAGATCAAGCCCCGTTGCACGGGTGCGCACCATAACGTGCGCTCCGGAACGAGCCGCATCCTTAGCCAGCTGTCGATCGAATAGCTTGCGCTCTAGAACGATGCCAAGCGGTTCTTCCTTCCCAAGCATTTCGCCCGAGACCTCGACTATCGTGCCATCAGGAGCGGTAGCCCGTACTCCCTTGATTTCGCTTGCCACCCACTTTCTGTCAGGTTTTACGTATTTTTCGAACGACGTGTGAAAAACGAACGGAGTTTCAACAAGAGGCACGGCCTCCGCACATCTCACCGGCGCCCCTATCTCTGGCCGTTTCTCTATCAGCAGAACGTCGTTCTCTGCAGCTGCGTTCTGCGCTGCAACTGAGCCTGCTGGGCCTGCCCCGACCACTATGATATCATAGTCCTCTTTCATTCGCTTCACTTACGTCTCTCGCCGCAACTGACAGACTGATGTACCGATACGTTGTCCTCTTTATCCGCAGCGGCAACATCGTCGCAGCTCCTAAGATTTGCGACACTTATCACTCGGCGGCGGACACAGCGCTTATGCAAAAAAGGAGTGTTCGAGGTCCTGTAGCGTTTAGATGTACCCTTTTCTTCTCAACCAGTCAGCTTGCGGCGGAAGATATCGCCAGACGACATCTGCCTTTTCGTCTTGAATGCTCCAGGGCCGAATAATAATGACGTCGCCCACACGGAGCCATACTCTCCTTTTCATCTTGCCTGGAATTCGCCCCATGCGGGTTTTTCCGTCCTGGGAACGAACCGTGATTCGGCTGCCGCCGAGCATCTTTTCAACCGTTCCAAAGATTTCATTTTGGTGTTTTCTGGGCAGTCTCACCTTGCTTGGTTGTTCTTCTGTCAGCTCAACACCTCATTTGATATTTGATTTTCATGGTCTCTCCTCTAGTCAGGTAGGCGTGGGCCCTTATAAATTGCGCGTCTGCCCAAACCTTCTCATTCGACAGTTTGTCCCGCTGCCAGAAAAGAGTCGAGTTCAACAGGAGACGGGTGACAATGACTGGTAAACGGTGCATAGCGCGCGACTTGATTAGCCTGGAAACTGTTAAGTTGGACGTCGCTCCTTCCACGACAAACACAAGGCTGACCGCCGGTGGATCCAACTGAGCAGTGATCGAATCGCTTGCAGATATTCTTCACGGTCCTCTTGGGATACGGCGTGGCTTGCTCTTACAAGCGCTACTTAGAGAGCTTCGATCTAGCAAGCAATCAAGTTGCGCTGGATTACGGATCTGGCACGGGCCGGATATCACGGCACAAAGTCGAATGCCTGTCGTCAGGTAAAGGCCGCGCGTCGGCATTTCTAGAGTATGGATTCAGACCGTACAAAAAACTGAAAAAATACCCAATGTGGACCATAAGCTTGGTGACATTGCTGCACTTAAAATAACAGATAGTGCCGATGACTTTGTTGTTGTGCACATCATGTTGCACCACGAGAGAAGGACCAGCGGCAAGAAAGAGTGGGCATACTTGCACGAAAGGAAGGCCGCACGGCAGACTGTTCATTCGCGAGCCGACTCGAGAGCAGCACGGCACGCCTGTTGTCGAAATCTGCGCCCTGATGTCTACGGCAGAGTTGCCCGAGCGCCGAGCCGAATGAGTAGATCGGTGATAGCGGGTGAAATCTTTGACGGAGTGTTCCACAAGCCCCCAGTGCGACGAACGTCGGCGCTTAATGACTGAGCGTCGTTTCAAAGAAACGATTTGTATTCGAGAACGCGCGCAGGACTCAGATTGACATCTCTTCGGTTCGCCACATGAGGTCCTGGCCAACACGGCATACCCAAGGATTCTGGTGCAGGTGTACGAAGAACACAGTCGCAATGTTCTAGTAGAAGACGTAATGAACACGGTAATCGCAACTAAACAACGACAACGAGCAATCAGGGTCAAGAGATGCAGCATCCCGCTTTAAAATGCGCAGTTTGTTACGACGGTTAGATCGTGCATGTTAGCCTTAAGCCTCAATATCCTAGAGACACTCAGTAATTTCGTAATTTCCGTTATTGAGCAACTCGGTTACGCCGGCGTCTTTGTTGCTATGGGGTTAGAGAGCGCGTGCATCCCGCTGCCAAGCGAGGTGATCATGCCCTTTGCCGGCTTTGTCGTCTGGAAGGGGGAACTTACCCTGATCGGCGTTGCTCTCGCTGGTACTGCCGGCTGCCTCGCCGGCTCACTCGTCGCCTACTCCGTTGGGGCATACGGAGGGCTGCCCCTCCTCGAGCGGTATGGCAAATACGTGCTAATACGTAAGAGTGAACTTGATCGGGCACACACGTGGTTTGGAAGATATGGGGAAATCGCTGTTTTTGTCGGCAGAGTGCTGCCGATCGTGCGAACGTTCATCTCCCTTCCAGCCGGCGTCGCCCGGATGGACGTTAAGAAGTTCTCTCTGTACACGGTTCTGGGATCGCTTCCTTGGTGTTTTGGGCTTGCTTATGTTGGCATTCTTCTTGGCCCCCACTGGTCGGATCTTGAGGCGCTCTTCAGATATCTTGATATCGTCGTCATAGCGGGAATAATCGGGCTTGTCGGTTACCTGATCTATCACAGAAAACGGATTGTGAGCCTCATACGCTCGTGATCTGATTTAGACTCCGCCTTTGCCGGGTTCGCGCACGATGACAAGACGAAGACCTACAAAATAACAGTATAAGTTCAGATTAAATGGATGACCACAGCAAACGCCTCAAAAGAGCAAGCTTTATGGCACGAAATTGCAGCTTTTGAGCAACTACTGGTGAGAGACGTGTCTAAAAAAGGGGGCGTTTATCTTCGCCGCTGCTGTCTTTGTAGGGGGAAGGCTTGAACGCGCGCTCCGATGCTTGTTCGCCGCGAGTTTTGTCGTGGCGGTCGGATCGTTTGTCGGCCTCTCTCTGCTGTGGTATGCCATCGTCACGTTTGCGGTGACGCTCATCACGATAAACTGCGTCGTGCTGATAGTTTCAGCTGCGTTGTTGAGCGTCGTGCTCAAACTAGCTGCGTGACACGTGGTCGCAATCGGCACGCTCCCGTGTAGCTTTGGCGAACGTACCACCTATGCCGTTTCGTGCCGGAGCAAGAAGAAAACATACTCACTCTCATTTTTACCGTGGGCTGACGGCTCCGCATTAAAAGCTGGCGGCCTAATGGGGTAGGACCATATTATACCCGTCTACCAAGACTAAAGCTCATCGATTTGCATATAATCGGTGCGTGCCTGCGCTCGCTTGCTCGTCAGTCGAGACCCCAAGCATCTGCGATGGCCCTCGTAGCAATCAATCCTCTTTCTCCTTTTTCGGGCCGACTATCGGAGACAAAAAACCGACTGTGGACGCGGGTAATCGCCACATCAGCAATTCGGCTTGCTTCTGGAGAGTCTCAGTATCGATCTTTCACCTCACTTGAGTGACCCTTCTCAACCTAGAGGGGCGCTGGAGGCTTGCTAATTGACTATCGGGCTGGCAAAAGCATTTTTTCGTCACCATGCGCAGCGCATGTCGCGTTATACCCTGCTCGAATTCTTTCCGAGTGTCTCCTCAAGCCACCCCTTGATCTGATCGCGCACCTGTCGAAAAGAGGCGCACTGATCGTTATCTGATCCTGGAGCAGACCCTGGATTCACAAAGGTGTGGTGGAGGTACTCAACCCCTCCCGGAAAGATAGGGCAGTTCTCCTGTGCATCAGCACACATCGTTACGACGTAGTCAAAGGATGCGTCATCATAGTCGTCGAGTGACTTAGCGCGTTGTGAGGCAATGTCGATGCCCTGCTCTGCCATCACTTTGATGGTACACGGGTGCACTTCCGTTGGTTCGCTGCCGGCGCTGCGTGCCTCATATCGATCGGCATACAGGGCGTTGACGAACCCTTCCGCCATCTGCGAGCGCGCTGCATTGTGCGTGCAAAGGAACAAGATCTTTTTCTTCGCATTCATCTTCTCGAAACCCTGGTACAGAGTACCGAATGCAATTCTTGGAAATGGCCACGGTAACCTAGTTTATAGCCGTTTCGTATAGTCTTTCTATAGAAATAGGCATCTGTGGCTAAACAACGACTAAAACAGGGGGCTGAGAAACGGCCAGATCCCGCATCCAAGCCGCTATTTGGCCTAAAAAAGATGGCAGGCCAAGCACTTTCGTACTGCTTTCAGCTAACGATTATCCGCTCAGGCCGAAATCTAGTATTAAAAGCGCGTTTGACCACGACGAAGCAGGCGACAATGATTCGGACTTAGAGTCCTTTTTAACTGAGACGCGTGAAAACTAACGAGAAGCTGCTATCAAAGCTTAAGCGGGTTGGAGAAAGGGAGACGCAGTGAACTCCCAAGGCGAAATAAGTATGTCTGCAGTACGCTGCCCTTTAAGAACCAGGAGAATATGGGAAAGCAAAGGATAGTTTGTATAAAGTGGGGGACAAAACGAAAGAATGCGCGGTTCCGGAGGTGAGCAAAAATGGTGGAAAGCATCGTGTCGAGAACTCAAAAAGTGTCAGGCTATTTGATTGACCGCTCGGACAATAGAATAGGAGGCCGAAAGAAAAGCAAGAAGAGGATAATTAGTATAGATTAGACGAACAAATCGCAAAGCGACATTAGTCCCGTTTCGCCTATTATTTCCGTTTTGCCTAAAAATATAGCCACACGTGCGCGAGGTGCTACAGACATTTTCAATCTTTTTTTGCTCTAAAAACTACAAGAACTACCCCTTTTTGCGTACCAGTTAGCGCATTGAAAAAATGATTATGTGCAGTGAAGGAGATGACTTGAAGAGCCGGAAAACTGTTTTACAGGGCGACCAAAGCAAAAAAAAGCCATTTCGCGCGGCGAGAGTGCAATGAAGAACTTGAACTTCATTAGTATCGCGACGAAATGCTCTTCATTCCTTGCCATTCAGCCCGATGAACCGAATGCTCGAAGCAAACTCTTCTCTTTCCCTGCACATCATGCATAGGTGAATCCGATCAGGAAAGGAGACTCTATTCTTTCACGAGAATACGCTAAAGCGGTGTGCTGAGCACCCATATGCAGAGGTAAGAGCGCGATGACACTGGATGTGTATATAGCTCTTGACCTAGATGATGAGGAAGAATTTCAGGGAAGGATCGAAGACGATGACAGCCAAACTCAATTATGAAGACGCCGCCGGTCGGGTGTCCGGAACATCCCTTGCGCCAGAGCGCGTCATGACGTCAAGACACAGGATATTAAAGGCTCTCGAAGCAGCGCTACACGAATTCATTATGCTCGACGAAGGGAGCCGAAGTGAGAATTAGCTGGCACGCTGACTGAAGCCTCTCGGACGCTTGATGAGGTCTCTCCAACCCAAATCTTCCGTGAGTTCTTTCAATGGTTCCCTTTAACGTGGTCGTAAGAGGAGCTGAAAAAATGCCGGATAAAAGACAAAGAGAATATAAGGCAGATACTAAGGTAGCAAAACAAAAAGGCAACCGCCGGAAAGCTGCTGTAGTAGCCCACCACAGACGCACGTGGGGGTAATTATAGAGCCAAGAACGGCTGGAGCAGCAGCCGCAGCTCTAACACCGCTCTAAACAATAGGGTTTTGAGCGAGCGCAGAACAAGTATAGAGACTGCATATTCTCTATGCAGTGACTATTTCTGGCACGACGCGCAGAGAGATATGATCTTTTGCTAGCACCGTAGCAAAAGGTCGCTTGCTCTTCATTTCGAAGGTCAAATCGAAGAGTTTGTAAAAGAAAAGGAGAACCCAGACGTTCGTTGCTTAATTCAAAGGAGGTGACGCGATATGCTTGTGGATATGGTTATTGCGCAACTTACGTTGCTCAGCATTTTATCCATTGGATTGACAGTAGTTAGTATTGTAGCTTCCTTAATCGTCTTCGTTTTGCCCTTCGTGCTAGGCTAAGACGATCCTACAGACGCAAAAGAACGGCTGAAACAACGGCGGTAGGTCTAGCAGATATGCTTAAACGATTCAAATTCCCGGCGAAGCCGTTGTGGTCTAACCGCAGCTCTGGTGATGCCCCTTTTTCTAGATAAAGATGCAGAACAAAACTAACATTGAATGATAGCCGGTCCTTTCAGCGAATGCGCGCGTATATGCTGCGAGCTGGAGCTTGTAGGTCTCGTAGACCTTTGCCGGTCTTAAAGTTAATTATCGCCGTGTCCCATCCAACGATTGAATCATGCGTCCGCTGCCACGCTACGAGGTCAACAGTTCCAGCGTAAGCGAAGCTTGTTCATAGGCTGTCTTCCGCAGTTCTCCCTGCAATCAGGATCGAGCGTGCATTTCTCAAGCGGCTATCAATCTCATTTCATCTCTCTGTGGTGAGCGCGTAGCGATATATCGCATTCTCTGTCATTATGCCGCTGACCAGTTTGACTTCATAACGCGCTCACCACTGAAAAAACGGTTTCTTCGATTCTCTCGTTCTGCATGCCACCGGCTGCGTGACAATGCGCTGTAACAACTCAGGAGAGGAAATGTGACCCAGGAGAGCACAGAGGAAACGTATATGCGCAGTCTGACGCAAGCCTCGCTCAAGGAGGTGAGGCACGATGCACACAGACGAGATAGAAAAAGCGGTGAACTGCTATTACCATCTGTACGGAGAATGCACGAAAAGGCCTGAGGGTGACGGACGAGGCATGCGTCTACTGTCTAGAACGCGCCCTTCACGATATTAGCTTCGCCCTGTGCAGTGACGACGTCTAGTCTCTTGTTTAAGCCGACCATCCAATTTCAGGAGGTGAGATAGAATGAATGTCAAAGAAGAGATCCGCTCGCAGATCATTGGAGCCCTGTCGGGAGCGACGTTCCCTATACATACGCCGGAAGAACTCCAGAACGCCATGCCAGCAGGTGGTGACACGTGCTGCGAGGCAGGCGACGTTCAGGTGACGGCTGAGGAAGCAGGATATTTGCTTGAGTATGAGGACTACCCGCTCGGCAGTGCCGAGGAAGCGGCAGACACGATCGTTGAGCGGGCCGGCCTGTAATCAAGCCCTTCTTTCTTTTTCTGCTCCGCACGTTATGACGAATCAAAAGGCGGCGCTACGTAATTTGATGGATCAGGTCTTAGAGCGTTTCGATTCAGTGACCGGTGCAGGAGGCGCGCTTAACGGACTGCCAGCGCGCTTAACGAGCTGCCGCAATCGTCACAAAATGCGACGTCAGGTAGGTTCTTCGCCCCGCAGTAGTTGCAATATTTTTTGTTATCCAAGAAGCGTGGCGGCGCTGGTTCTTCGGTTGTCGTGCCGACAGAGGACGCCCCTCCCTCTAACGCGGGGGCGGATACAGGCGCGGGCGGCGACGCTTCAGCCGTTTTTCTGGAAGCCACGACGGGTGCTGCGGTCCGCCTTGGTGGCCTCGCAGCACCTGCGACGGCAGCGCCTTGTGCGCGGAGGCGCCGCACGAACA
>DASPOC010000018.1:0-9597 GCA_035626195.1 Bathyarchaeia archaeon
ATCAGTCGGTACAGGTGCAGCAACTGGTGGCCTGATCGGCAAGTTCACCAAGCGTAAGGTGGAGAGCGGCATAGAGAGCGGGCTCGGCGACAAGCTCAAGCCGGGAACGGCAGCCGTCATCGCCATCGTTGACGGGGCAGATCAGCTTGCGGCCGAGCAGGCGCTCGTCGACTCGCCGGCCAAGTCAGTTGCTAAGATGGACAGGAAGGGCATAGATGGCCTTAAAGAAAGCCTGGCGGAGGCGGGCGGCAAGTTCAGCCCCGACCGCACGGTGCTGCCGATCCCCGATCGCAGCTTCGGCGGAACGATCGGGCGCACGATGGACACGTCGGTGGCCGACTGGACGATCGTCCCCGGAACTCAGGCGCCGGATGATGCCCCTAACGTCCTCGTCGTTATCATCGACGATGCGGGATTCGGCAACCCTGACACCTTTGGCGGGCCGATCCGCACCCCAAATCTCACGCGAGTGCGGAATATGGGCCTCACCTACAATCGCTTCCACGTGACGGCTCTGTGCTCCCCGACCCGCGCAGCGCTGCTGACCGGCCGGAACCACCACCGGGTGGGATTCGGCTCGATCGCCGAGTTTCCGGGCCCGTTTCCGGGTTATACCGCGGCGAGGCCGAGGAGCTGTACCGCCATTCCCCGCATCCTACAGGAGAACGGGTACGTTACAGGAGGGTTTGGGAAGTGGCACCTCACGCCAGATAACGTCCAGGGTGCCGCGGGACCGTTCGACCACTGGCCCCTGTCGTGGGGCTTCGACCACTACTGGGGCTTCTTGACCGCGGCAGCAGGCCAGTACGACCCCATCATCACGCAGGACAGCAGCACCCTAGGCGTGCTGGAGGGCAAGAACGGCACGCAATACTACTTCCCTGACGACCTGACCGATAAGGCCATAGAGTGGTTACACGCGGTGCGTGCCCAAGACGCCACCAAGCCGTGGATGCTCTACTACGCCACCGGCTGTGCTCACGCACCCCATCACGTCACGAAAGCGTGGGCCGACAAGTACAAGGGCCAGTTCGACGAAGGCTGGGACAAACTTCGTGAGAAAACCTTCGCGCGACAGAAGAAGCTTGGGATCATCCCTCAGGACGCAGAGCTCACCGAGCGACCTGACCTCTTCCCGGCGTGGGACTTGCTGAACGACGCGGAGAAGAGGCTCTACGCACGGCAGATGGAAGTCTTCGCCGGCTACTCGGAGAACGCCGACTGGAACGTCGGCAGATTACTCGACGCCATCGAAGAGATAGGTGACCTGGACAACACGCTCATCTTCTACATCTGGGGCGACAACGGCGCTAGCATGGAGGGGACGCTGACCGGTTCGTTCAACGAAATGACCTTCCTCAACGGCCTCGTTCTCGACGCCGAGCAGCAGTTGAAACTCATCGATCAGTACGGGGGCATCGAGGATATCGGCGGAATCCATACCGCACCGCACTACGCCGCGGCCTGGGCGCACGCCGGCAACACGCCTTTCCAGTGGGGTAAGCAGATGGCGAGCCACCTCGGGGGAACGCGAGCCCCGATGATCGTCGCGTGGCCGGATCGGATCACACAACGGGGCGTGCGCACCCAGTTCACGCACGGCATCGACGTCGGTCCGACCATCCTGGAAGCGGTAAGAATTCCCGAGCCTAAGGCGGTTGACGGCATCGAGCAGGAGCCTATGGATGGCACGAGTTTCCTGTACACCTTCGATGATGCCAACGCTGCTGAACGCCACACCGTGCAGTACTTTGAGATCTTCGGCAGCCGGGCCGTGTACAAAGACGGGTGGTGGGCCTGTGCCCGACTGGACAAGGCCCCGTGGGACTTTTCGCCTGAGACGATTAAGCGATTCGCGCCGGGAATGTACAACCCAGACAACGACGTGTGGGAGCTCTACTACTTACCCGAGGACTTCTCCCAGGCCAAAGACCTCGCGGCTCAGAACCCTGACAAGCTGAAAGAGCTGCAGGACCTCTGGTGGCAAGAGGCCGCGCGGAACAGGGCGCTGCCGCTGCTGGGGGGCTTATCCCTCGCGTTCGACGTGCTGCCACCGCTGCCGACGATAACCCGGTACACGTTCGCCGGTGATGTCCAGAACGTGCAGCGCGGCATGATTCCGCGCATTTACGGACGCTCGTACGCCATCGAAGGCGAGCTCAACGTCCCCGAGGGAGGCGCCGAAGGAGTGATCCTCGCCAACGCCGACTTCATCGGCGGGTTCGCTCTGTGGGTCGACGACAAAGGGATGTTGAACCACACCTACTCATTCCTTGGTATCGAGTCCTACAAGCAGATCGCGATGGAGAAGCTTCCGATAGGAGATATCAGCGTACGCATGCAGTTCACGGCCGACGAGAACGTCCCAGGCACCGGGGGGCAGGTAGCGCTGTTCGCGAACGGCAAGAAAATCGGGGAAGGAAGAATCCCGCGGACGGTTGCCTGGGGATTCTCGACCTATGCCGGCATGGATGTGGGCCGTGACAACGGCCTGGTCGTTGACCGCGCGTATGAGGATAAGGCGCCCTACGCGTTTACCGGCACGGTCAAGAAAGTCGTCATCGACCTCAAGCCCGCCGCGTACGAGGACGAAAAGGCGCTCCATGAAACGACGCAGCACACAAACCTCGCCACCGGAGCTGCAGGATGAAGTTTGATCAGATCTAGGCGATTGTGCCTTCTGAAAGAGCAAAGCGAGGGGGTAATGCCCCAGCCCTCGAACCCGGTATATAGGCACAAGGATCAAGCTCAAACCAATGGAGGGGGAAGAGTAAGTGACCTGCTCCCTGCAATGGTTACTTGACGGAGTCACGATCTTGCCTGAGCCATACCGTTTTCGCGATCGCCCCTCCTTGTAAAATACGAGCGGCCCACGAGGGCAGGCGAGTGCTCGTCGTCGTCAATATCAAGCGGCAGTGTCAGGAGCTCGCACAGCAGCTGAGCGACCTGTGGCCCATCTGTCACCATTCGGCCTTTATTCTGAAAGACCGAAAGCGCATCGAGGCCGACATACAGCAGGCTGAAATGAGCGTCTCTCAGTCGCGGTTGGTGGTCGCCACCCAGGTCGTCGAGGTATCCCTGGACATCGACTTTGACTGGCTCTTCACCGAGTGCGCGCCTGCCGACTCACTCGTCCAGCGGGCAGGGCGGGTGAACCGCTACCGCGACCTGCACGAGACAGCAGGGTATTCATCTACCGAGCATCGCTGCTGTCCTAGCGCATCTACGCCGAATCGTTCTACGATCCCGTCGCCGACGCCTCCTTGATCCAGGCGACCCAGGCGGCGTTTCAAGCGGGGCTGAGGCATACGTAACTTTGCCGTGAAAGGCTTGCCTGATCGATTCGTTCGCCTTGGCCAAAAACGCATTGAGCGGCTTATTCAGTGTCAATTATCTGCACCCAAGCCTTAGAAGTCGTTTTGGGATCGGATCAGGGGGCGTTAATGTGGTCCTAATGTGGTTTTGGTTCGTCGTGGGTATCGCTTACGTAGTAATCGGCATTTTCAATTATCTTTCGGCAAGGCTTCGGCGTGACATAAATCGTCCATATCCGATAAGAAACTGGATAAAGTATTCAGAAGAATAGAGGCGGAGGATAGAATACGAGCTCCTCCAAACATTTGGGGACAAAAAAAGCCATATAACGAGGGGAAAATAAGTCAGGAAGACCATCTAATTGAGGTTTTTAATCCTATAAAAAGGAATTAATGAGCTTCATCAAATGCGCTCAGACGAGAGCCTCAACACACCGTTCGACAAGCTTGATGCCTTCGCAAATGAGTTCAATAGCGCCACCAAGTTGAACCGCAGCGTTCTCTACGCGGCCGCAGCATCGTTTTTCCTCGTCGCAGCTATCTTATTCATTCATGGTTTTTATCGGGTGATAAAACCTCTCTGGGCTTAACCACGCTCCGCGACACAAATAGCAATCTTTAAGCTTGATTAACCCCCGCTTACGCTTTTGATTTATTTTTTCGTCAAGAGGGGGGTCACAAATGGATAAACAGAAGTATTGTGCGTATTGTGGAGCGGACGAACAGAAGTATTGTGTGTATTGTGGAGCTGCTATTTCGCCCGGAGCTGCGTCTTGTGCAGAATGCGGTAACAAGACGTTGATGACGTCGATATCGCCGTCGGCCACACCACCACCGTCGACATTGTTCTTGAGTCACTTCATTAATATTTTAGTGCAAGCGCTCACACTTGGAAAATACCAACCGGTCGCTAGAACAAGGTAGCGGCGACATCGATTGTGCTAGACGAAAGCATTTAACGGAGCATATAAGAGAGGACGATTTAGGATACAAAATCTATATTTTGAGAAGTGACCAAGGCAGTCACACGCCGGGCGATTTTTAAGTCTGTGGTTAGTGTCCGGACGCGGTTAAAATATTAGGATTGCACACATTATCACGGCGTTATGAACCAGGATGATGAAAAAAGAAGGCTAGATACGCAACCGTTTAGAGCGTTTATCTCAATGTGCTAACGTGCATTATACGCGGCAGGGTAGTTTTGATATCACCGCTATTTTTTGATGCGTCTCCCTAGGGCGTATAGCGCGGTATGATGAGGGCGTGCCAACGAAGCGAGGTGGGACCTGGGTAGCCATGACGGCGCGGATCTTATCACCTGCAGCGTCGATATCTGTGATGCTGACACTAATGTGGCGTCCCGTGGTTGCTGAGCCATTGTTCGCGGTGCATTTTGCCCTCTCAATGGTTCGCCTCAACTCTTGGCGAAACGAACTCCCATATCAAACGCCTTTTGACAATCCTTTGGGAATTCCTCTTTTCTCGTCTTTGCCTTCGCTTTAACGTCGACTCCCATTGATACGTACTTAGAATAGTCATCCCACAGGATAGTATCATAAACAATCAATGATTCTGACTGCCCGAACCTCCTTGCCATTATCATTTCATTAAGCCTGAAAATCAGATCCCAACCTATTTGTTTCACCACATCTTCCTTCTGGTTCATAGTGTAAATCAAACCCGTCTTGATAAGCGTTGAGTGATTTGCGTCGTAGGGCAAAAACCAATGGGCTCGGCCAGGTTCGAACCGGCGACCTCCGCCGTGTTGGAATAACAACCGTTCCATAAAAGAGCGCATTTCGCCTGTAACGTCTGCAAAGTAGATAGGAGAACCGAGGACAAGAGCCTCAACGTCCTCAACTTTTTGAAGCACCGGTGTCAATCCGTCATTGACGGCGCACCTGCCGTAATTCTTTCCATTTATCTCCTTGCACGCGCCACAGCTTATACATCCCTTAAAATCGAGATCATATAGGTGAACGAGCTCAGTCTCTGCTCCCTGTGAAGCGGCTCCTTCGACCGCATAATTCAAGAGGGTCGCCGTGTTACAGTTAGGTCTCGGACTTCCGTTTATTGCTAAAACTTTCATATATGGTGGTCTTGTTAGAGCGACTTATCTTTTTGTGACGCTACACGCTTTTAATGAACAACAGAAAATTAACAGTTTATGAATGCCGTGTATATGATTCGGTGCGGTATCAAATGAAACGTGACGTGAGGTGACTTCATGAAAACAAAGATACTCATAACGGGTGTAGTCCTGCCACTGGTTTCCGTCCTAGTCCTCGGCTTGCTACTATTTATCGCAGCCGGCACGGTGTTTTGGCTCTACGGCTGGGTCTTCCTGATTTTGCTCTACAGTTGGGCGGTTGCTCTCTTAATGTGGCTGCTCAGATACGATCCTGGACTGATAGAGGAGCGCACAGGGTTCAAACCTAATCAATCCACCTGGGACAAGGCGTACATCGTGCTGGGATACTCCCTCTCTGTTATCTCGTTCATCGTTATGCCCCTCGATGCCGTTCGATTTCACTGGTCGCAGATGCCGACGTGGCTCCACGTCGTGGGAGCGATTGTCTTGCTGTTGTCATTCTACCTCATATTTCTCATCTATCGCGAGAATCCTTATCTGTCGTCAGCAGTCCACGTCCAGGAGGAGCGGGGGCAAACGGTCGTGTCGACGGGACCGTATCGATACGTCCGCCACCCCCTGTACACGAGTGCACTCCTCTTCTTTCTGGGATCTGCCCTGTTGCTGGGCTCGTGGATCGGAGTACTCCTGGGACTGGTTTTCGAGGGCATGCTTGCGATACGGGCGGTGCGGGAGGAGCAGGTGTTACTGAATGGACTCAAAGGCTATGACGCCTATATGGCGCAGGTGAGATGGCGTCTCATTCCGCGTGTCTGGTAATGGGTGTATTTCGGTTTGGCTAGCGTGTAAGAAGGGCAGAATATGGCAGAATACTGCAAAGAATGCGGTACTACCCGGTGTATTACGGGGGCCTACAATGAAGACAAAAATAGCGTCAAAAGCGTAAGGGGACGCTTGTTTATGCGGTGGGTGTTCATCTTCCTGGCCGTTCATTTGATTTCTTTTTTTCCGGCATTTGAACACAGAAAAAAGCGCCATTGACGACGCGCAGAAATGGCAACCCCTTAATCCAGCGGCTTCGGTAGCGACGCCAATTGATTATAACAGCCATTATAATAGAGCTTACGGGGCTGGCGCCGTAATGGTAACACCCTTTTCCCTAACGACAAGCGCTAACGGTAACGATTTATATGTCGGAGTGGTTCGCAATTTCTCGCAGCAAACAGCGCATAACTATAACGCTTGAGCATTGCACGTCGGAAGCGCAAGTCGCGTGGATATATCAAATGACGGTAACGAGCGCGTCGAGTGCTTGCGTAGCATCCAGACTCGTCTCGGACTGCTTATAGACTTTTGTCTTCACTTCTTCAAGCACTCGATTCAGCATGTCCGCTTCGCCGTCCGTCAAAATTAACGCCTTTGTGAGCATTTTCTCCCTCCTACTCGGTGCTAATGACATGGACCGCATGACATATTTCAAGTGTGGTTTTTTTCCAATGGCGGTATTGAGTGCATCTTGACCTTTTTTCTAGGAAGCGAGTGTTGGCCAAGTTTTAATACGCTTATGAATACTCATATGGCCACCCGTATCCGCGACACTCATATATCTGCACCTGTATCGTCTTGATGAATCGTCGCAACTGCTGACGTTCGCTATCCGGTAGCCAAGCATCGTGCGCGCGGTCTCGCAGATACTGAAAAGCCACCCAACTGTCGAGCACTTCCTAAAAAGTTTTTCGGCGGCCGTGTCGGCATAGTCGTTCTTGTAGTCCGCGATTTCAAGGACGAGTTCGTCGACCTCTGTCCGATCGTTGTTCAAGGGGCAAAGTGGCGGGTCCATCCTGGGTAATTGTTAGCTAACCGTAGACTGAAAGTGTGGTGAAACTCAGATGGCCCTCATGCATGACATTTTTTGTGCCCTCACTCCAGATGTTTTTCTTCGACCCTGAATGGAGCGCAAAATTAAAGGAGATCGAAAGGGAATGATGAGTCAGGAGCTAGGGAAATGGCGACACAAAAGCGCGGCGCAAAGCGGCTTTCAGCTCGAACGGATTGTTAAAATCAACGTCTTAAGCATTTGCAGAATCTCAAGAATTTCCTCTCGATTGAGATTCGAGCGTTTCAGCGAAGACAAATCTTCAAGAACATTTGAGTACGGATATTCTTCGATCGTGAATCCAGCATTGGTGAAGAACTGTCGCACATCATTTTCGTCTTCAAATGTGTTCTGTTCGACGTGACGCCCGGTCGCGTCGTATATATTCTGCATCCGTTGCTGCATAGTGTCATCTACCTGAGAGACAAACTTCCTTAATTGTTTGGTGCCTACATCTGGGGTAATCCATATTCCGTCGTGTTGCTTCAGAAGATCACGAATGTTGCCTGCCAAAGTTTCTGTTTCGTCGCGGGTGAGGTAAGGAAGTAACCCCTCCGTGATAATCGCAACAGGCTTGTCTGATCGAAAAGGAACGGCCGCTTGCAACAAACTCTCTCGATCGAGTGCATTTGCAATCCTGAAATGGAGGTTTGAACGATGTAAGTTCGATTTTGCTAGTATGAATTCGGCAATTGCTTTTTCTTGTTCTAAAATCTCTGGCAAATCAGTGGCCACATAAACGACATTTGGATCTTCAGTCATTGTAAGGCCACGCGGAGAAAGTCCAGCGGCGATCTCCAAAACTTGTGTAATATGGTACCGTGCAATGATCTGATCAGTAGTTTTGTAGCGTGCCTCCCAATTGAAAGCGAACTGTTCTGTCATGAGTTCCGCGCTCTTGCCTGCTAGTGTTTGAAAGTCTGTCTCTGCTCCGCTTGCCGCAGCTATCTCCTTCGTGAACGGAATATCGGTAAAGCTCCTTATGTGCGCTACTAGCTTGGCGGTGGGGCTGATTTTTTCATAGGCCTCTTCGTGTACCATATTCGATTATCATCTCCTGCTCCCATAAATATTTTGTAACTTGTATAGGGTGATAAGTGACCTTTTATAAAATAGTACGTGCAACGTACCCTCATGTTCCTAGACACGCAAATTCTCGCCACGCTGCAGAAGTTGGGCCTCACGCGTTATGAAGCCCAGGTGTACGCGACCCTTGTGGCGACCGGGCCCGCGACAGCAACAGTGCTCTCCTCCGAGTCAGAGGTTCCCAGGACGAAAATCTATGGCGTGCTAAGTCGGTTGGAAGCGGCAAAATGGATCACCGTTGAAAAAGGCAGGCCCTCCACACACACCCCCCGTTATCCCAAAGAAGTCGTCGAGGAGAGGAGAACCTCTCTCTGTTCGGAGCTCGATCACCTGTCGAACAAGTTGACGGCGATGTACGATCGACAGATCGAAAATGAAGCGCTCAATGCCCTGCTTATACGGGGTATCGACAGCATTTCGGCAAAGATGATGGAGATGACGGATCGGGCCCGGCGAAGCGTAATGATCATGGGCTCGTTCTTGTCACCCGTTGAAATCGCACAGCTCAACAAGAAACTCGTAAAAGCGAAGAAGAAAGACGTTACGGTGCGCATAATCACCATGTCGCTTTCGAGAGAGCAGGAGGCCATACGGGCTTTCCAGCCCGTGAAAACCGATGTCCGGCGGTTTGTCCCCCCATTTGGGGATCTCCAAAAACTTGACGACCGATTGGGTGATCGCCCCGGATTTGCGAGGTGGGTAATTATCGATCGCAGGGAGCTGCTTCTTGGGATCGCGAGGACCGACGATGGAACGCCTGATTTGGGGAGCGCCATTGCGATATGGCTCTCAAATGCGTCCATCGCCCAATATATGACGAGCATACTCAACTTCGATATGCTCTGGGAATTATCAGCGCAGATCGACTAAGCCCGTTCGACTGATATCCATAAACTGCGTCGGTAATAGCGCCAAAATGGCCGTTATTCGTCACTGCGAGCGTTCGGGATGACCGCATTCCTATCTTTCGGGTTTTTCTGGCTCAGCCTCGTCGCCCTTCTGGTGCTCCCGAAACGTGGCAAATGCGAAAGAATTTTTAAGCCATAGCATCCAGTGTGCTTGAAAAGCGTGACGGAGGTGATTCCTACATGAAAGTTCCTTTGAACGCAGAGACAAAGGCAAAGTGCATCTGCAAGAGCTGTCTCACGTTTATCAAGAACAGCCTCGTGGGTGGCGTGTTTTGCTCCATGAGCTCGAGTGAATTAAACCCAGAGATGCAAGGGTGTAAT
>DASPOC010000019.1:0-14842 GCA_035626195.1 Bathyarchaeia archaeon
GCCGACCGGACGGATTACGATCTGAGACAACATGAGCGGCAAAGTGGCCTCCAAATGGCGGTTTTTGTGCCTTATGAGGAACCTAAAGAAGTGGAGCGGATCGTGGTTCGTCCAAACATGGGGTATCTAGGTCCAAAATATAAGGGCAAAGCCAAACAGGTGGCAGCCTTTCTCTCAGCGATCCGTGATCCCGAAGGGCCTGTCGTCTTCGAGGGACAGGTTGTAGACCCCAAGGGCTACGCGATAGAAACCGTCAGAGAGTCTGTCTCAGGGGACTTCGTGACCCCGCACGTTATCGAACCATCCTTTGGCATCGATCGATCTATCTACACTGTTCTTGAACACGCGTACGATGAAGACACAATCGACAGCGAAAGGCGAGTCGTGCTGCGGTTGTCCCCTACCATAGCCCCTATCGAAGTAGCGGTATTTCCTTTGGTGAAAGCACTGAACGAAAAAGCTTTGGAGGTCTTTCGCCTCCTTCGACGTGCAGGTCTTTTGGTCGAGTACGACGATTCAGGCACGATTGGGCGACGGTATCGCAGACAAGACGAGATCGGAACACCATTTGCAGTCACTATCGATCACGAAACTATCGAGAATTCGACGGTAACCATTAGGGATAGAGACACGACGAAACAGGTGCGGAGCTCCATTGAATCCCTAGCGGACGGCTTGCGTGAGATGCTTGTCCACGGATTTGATAAGAAACCCTATTGAAACGCCCGTTTCGCCAGCACTGTCAAAAAAGTTGGCGGAAACCTCGTGTGACGGCCCTGTTGCTACGGGATTTGTATTGGCCCCTCTTCTTTGACCGAATTCATAATGATATTGATCGTTAGGTCGTTTATCCCTAACGGGGATACGCGCTCTTTTAATATGCTCCGCAAATGGTCGTAATCCGTTGCAGCGATTGAGAATTCTAGGTTGTGGTCGCCCGAAATCTGGTTGATTTGATACACCGATTCTATCTTTTGAAGCTCTTTAATGCAGGCGTCCAGATTTTTCGGATCGATCTTCGCAAACGCGCGGGCATTGCAGTTGAGTCCAACTTTCTCCTTGTTTATCACCGCAGAGTAACCCTTGATTACGCCCTCGTCTTCCATAATGGAGATGCGATCACGTATCGTCGATTCTGATCTGTTTAGCGCTCTGGCAATGTCCTTATACGTCATGCGAGCGTCTTTTTGGAGCAAGTACAAAATCTTCTTGTTGATGTCATCGATACGCATACCATCACCTTTTGCCTATTTTAGGCACTTTGCGGCCTTGCCTTATATACGTATTGTCCGCATTTTTGCTGTCACAGCACGCGTGGCAGGGCGATGCAAAAGGATTTATCAGCAGATCGCCGTTCATGCGATACAAAGAATCTACTGTCACGGTTTAACAATGGCGCGCGATATTTTGAGGAAGCTTGAGCGCTGCGCCGCGCAATCTCGAAGCCGAGTTGGCATCGGAGTCGGAAATGCGAATACGCGGCTCATGCGCGGAGTAGCGAGGGCCAGCCGTTTCTCTGATGTTGTCCTCGTCGGGGATGTTGAAAGAGCGGGACGAGACTTCGTAAAAACGGCTGAGCCCGAGCAAAAACTCGTCGAAATGCTCGTCGACGGCGCGATTGACGCAGCCGTGAGGGGCACGATAAGTGCACGAAAGACGCTACAGCACCTCAAACTGCAGATTGGAGCCCTTCCAATGTGTCGGTCAGCGCTGCTCTCGACCGCGGCCGGCAAGCAATTCTTTTTGCTTCCGGTAGGTATCGATGAGGGCATATCGACAATCGCACGCGCTCATCTGGTCATGGAGACAGCGCATCTCCTCACCGCGCTCAACGTGCGGCCGAAAGTAGGTGTTTTGTCGGGCGGAAGAGCTGAGGACAAAGGCCGGACCGAGGCCGTTGATCGGACACTTGCAAGCGCGGAGGCATTAACCGAACAGCTCTGTGGCGCTGGCCTTGATGCAGCGAACTACAACATTCTTATTGAAGAAGCGACAGAATCATCGAACATACTTGTTGCGCCAGACGGGGTTAGCGGCAACCTAATTTTTCGCACGCTCGTGTTTCTAGGAGGCGGCAAGGGACACGGCGCGCCTTTTTTTGGCATCCCCTACATCTTCGTTGATACCTCCCGATCTGGAGCTGCATTCGGTGATGCCATCATCATGGCGGGTGCTCTCAGTAATCTCGCGCAACCCTAATCCAAGCTGTTGCCTTGATTTGGAAAACTTCTACGAGAAAAAGTGGGCGTGGGGGATCTTTGGTCCGAGGTCAACACATACTGAATGGAGCGTGTGGCGAGTAGTCGCGGCGCCTAAGTGATCGGCGCTGCTGTCGGCGCTGCGTGCCAACGAGAGCTATTGAGTTTTGATGACCAAGGACATCGCGCCCAGCAAGATACTTTCAATAGACTTCAAATCATATCGCTAAGGCAGAAAACGTCTGGCAGAACATGCGCGAGACCACCGTTACCTTAAGGATACGTGGTATGACGTGTACGATGTGTGCACTGACGATTGAGAGACGGCTCCTCGGCCAACGCGGGGTTGCAAGCGCCACCGTCAACTTTGCATTGGGGCAAGCTACGATAACGTATGATGCTGACACGGTCGCCCCTAAACAGCTCGTGCAGGCTATACGAGACGTAGGCTATGACGTCGACATCGAGCGGACAGAACTTGAAGTCGTGGGCATCGTGTGCGCCTCGTGCGTTATGGCGGTCGAGACAGCATTGCAAGAAATTCAAGGCGTCATCGATGAGAGCGTGAACCCGGTGACTGCTAAGGCGGTCATCGACTATGATCCCTCGATCGTGACGGTTGACAAGCTCATACAAACAATACGAAACACAGGCTATGACGTCACAGAAGTCCCGCAAACAGCGGAAACGGCACGACTTGACAGGGAACGGGCGTCTCGAGAACGTGAGATTGCACAGTATCGAAATCGCTTCATTTTCACGATAGCCTTCGGCATACCTCTCCTGTTGGGGATGCTTGCTCCGTACGTTGCTTCCATCCCAGTGTTCTTTATGAACCCCGTGTTCCAGTTTTTGGTCACGACCCCTGTCATGATTATCGTTGGCTATGGGTTTTACCGGAGGGCACTCATCTCAGTCGCGCACAGGGGTGCGAATATGGACGTTCTTATTTCGTTAGGAACGATCGCCGCATATGCGTACAGCACGGCGACCACCTTTTTCTTTTCTGGGTACACGTATTTCGACACCTCAGTGTTCATATTCGCGTTCGTGCTCCTCGGCCGCTATCTTGAAGCTCGCGCGAAAGGCAGTACCTCTGAGGCGATACGCACGCTTTTGCAGCTGAAGCCGGAATTTGCCATCATCATCTCGGAGGTGGGGGAGCAGTCGGTCCCGGCTGACGAAGTCCGGGTCGGCGATATAGTTCTTGTTCGCTCGGGTACAAAGATTCCGGTTGACGGCATCGTCGTCGAGGGGCAGTCTGCCGTTGATGAGTCTCTACTTACCGGCGAAGCTGTGCCAGTCGATAAACAGCCCGGGGATGAAGTGATCGGTGCGACGATCAATCGTGAAGGACTGCTGAAAATAAAGGCGACGAAGGTCGGGGCAGACACCACATTAGCGCAGATTATTCGGCTTGTGGATATGGCACAAACGTCAAAAGCGCCCATACAGCGGTTTGCAGATCGAGCGGCAAGCTATTTTGTTCCAGGCGTCGTAGGAGCAGCTCTTCTCACATTTGCGGCATGGACGTTTGTAGGGCTCCCGTCGAATGATATCCTCTTGCGGACGATCGCTGTACTTGTTATCGCCTGCCCGTGCGCGTTGGGGCTGGCGACGCCAACCGCAGTGATGGTCGGAACAGGTCTCGGTGCCGAAAACGGCATTCTGATCAAAGGGGGTGAGTATCTTGAGCGTGCCGAGGACATCGATACAATCGTGTTTGATAAGACCGGAACGCTAACCGAGGGCGTCCTCACAGTGACAAACGTCTTTGGCGACACGTCATTGTCGGAAGCAGACATCCTGCGGCTCGCCGCCAGCGCTGAGAGGGGCTCCGAACATCCGCTCGCCCAAGCCGTATTACGCCGTGCCGCGGAAGTGGGCGTAGATTCGAGCCCTCCACAAGATTTCAAAGCCGTCGGGGGGCAGGGGGTTATCGCGTCTGTAAATGGCGCCGAGGTCGCACTTGGCAACAAGGCGCTCATGGACGCACGCGGTATAAAAGTCAAACAGGATGCCATGATCTGCGAATTCGAGGGGCAAGGGAAGACCGTCATGCTGCTTGCAGTCAACGGTACGCTAGTAGGAGGCATTGCGCTGGCGGACAGAGTTCGAGCCGAAGCCGCAGGCGTTGTCACGGAACTGCAGGACATGGGAATTCAATCAAGCATGCTTACGGGCGACAATCAGGCGGCCGCCCGTGCGATCGCAACGCAGATCGGAATCCGGAGCGTGCGCGCTGAAGTACTGCCGCAGGGCAAAACTGCGGAAATTGCACGTTTTATTGAGGGTGGTAATGTCGTGGCGATGGTGGGTGACGGCATCAATGACGCAGCCGCGCTAGCCGAGGCCGATGTCGGCATTGCGATCGGCACAGGCACCGACGTTGCCATCGAAGCATCCGATATCACACTGCTGCAAGCTGATTTGCGCGGCGTCGTGGCTAGCATTAAGCTCTCAAAAAGGACGATGACGACGATTCGTCAGAACTTCGGCTGGGCGCTTGTTTACAATTCAATCGGCATCCCGATAGCGGCGCTGGGGTTTCTACGCCCTGAGTTCGCAGCAGCGGCCATGGCGATGAGTTCGGTATCGGTCGTCGCAAACTCACTGCGCCTCAAGCGATACAAGCTCCGCTGAACAGCTTCGAGTGTTGCGTCGACGATTCGATCGTTTAAATGTTATCCTAGCAATCCCGGCGCCGCCATATAAGGCTACACAATCATTTCATAATTTTTCTGCGCATCGAGCCGTCATGCGGGCTGAGACGCTAGGTTTATGAGGGCGTCGCTTCATAAGACTGTTGATTGGATGGCACAGGCACAGATGGGGATACGCTCCAGAGCGGGTTCAGCGCACCGCTCGGAACTTTTGTATCATGGGGCGATAATAGACGCGCATAATCACATCGGCATGGACTTAGAGGGAGTCATGCAGCAGCCCCAATCCCTTCTGCGTAAGATGGAACTATCGCACGTTCAAGAGTGCATAATCTTCCCGTTTAACGAGATTAAGCCTGGCAAAGCGTTCTCAACTGCAAATGATTACATCGCGAAAGTCGTCTCAGCTCACCCTGAAAAATTCATCGGATTTGCCCGCACCGATCCTCAGCATCCACTTGCAGTCGACGAGGTCCGGAGAGCGGTCAAGCAGCTGGGGTTGAAAGGGTTGAAACTCCACCCGCGCAGCCAGCTGTTCAATCCGTCTGATGAGCAAGCGCTGCCGATACTTGAGGCGTGTGTCGGGCTCCGTGTACCGATACTGTTTCATTCCGGCTATGCGTACGATCCGATTCCACCAATGATTGCTCAAGTGGCGCAAAGCTTTCCAGAGCTCTCGATTATAATGGGCCACATGGGTTGCTCAGAAGTCTGTACGCCAACCGGCGTCGAGGAAGCTATTCGCGTAGCGCGCGGCAATGACAACGTTTATTTAGAGACCTCCCGCGTCATGCTTGCCTCTTGCATTGCCAAAGCCGTTCAGGTTGTTGGGGATACTCGGGTGTTGTTTGGCTCTGATACCCCGTACGGTTCGCAATTGGATGAAATAACGACGATTCTGCGAACGGGATTGTCGGAAACATCTCTGAGCCGGGTATTCTCGGAAAACATTAAGGAATTGCTCGACTAGGTCGCTGCGAGGGGGCCGACGCAACCCGCGCATTCGAAAGTGCTTTATAAGTCAGAAGAGCACTTCTCGCTCATGGGTTCAGTCGACGACTATATCGCGCAAGCGATCGACCGCTTGAACAGCGACGACATAGGCGCGGTGATTCAGATGTATCGTGAAGCGCTCAAACTAGATCCGAGCGATCCTACGGCATTGACCGGACTTGGGGCTGCACTCGACGAGTCAGGAGAACTGGAAAGCGCGATAGATTGCTACCGAAAGGCGCTAAAAGCGGCCCCTGATGATGTTATTGCACGCAGCGGCTTAGGCGTCGTCTATGAGCAACAGGGCAATATTGATCTTGCCGCGCGGGAGTATCGCGCTGCATTGTCACTTGACCAAAAAACTGCCTTCTTGCACATCGCCTACGCTCGAGATCGGCACAAAAAAAGCCTCTTAAGGGAAAAAGAAGGATATGAGTCAAAAGTCAAAGAGCTCGCAGAACTCATCGACCGCTATGTGAGCACCACTGAAGCGGTCGATCGAGACGTCGCTGAGGACTTTCCAAAGTAACGACCAGAACTGCCTTAACGAAGTGAGAGGGGGTTGCTATGTACCACCTAAAGCCCATCGGTGCAGTGCAGTCGCCAGTGACGCAATCACGTGATATGCCGCTGCAGGGCGTTCCGGCAGTTATCAACGTTTTTGACGAGTTTCTGGAGGGGCTGACAGGCATAGAGAGCGACACCCACATAAATGTCATCGGCTGGTTCGACAAGGCTGACAGAGCGCCGTTGATGGTACGGCCACGGAAAATAAGCCCTCAGCTCGAAAAGCGGGGCGTATTCTCTTTGCGCTCGCCTGCACGGCCAAATCCACTGTCTCTCACAGCTACACGGTTAGTGAAGGTGGATGGCCCACTTCTTTATGTGGAACCGCTTGACCTTATCGACGGATCACCGGTCGTGGACATAAAGCCTTATTCAGCTGGATGGGACACAATTTTTTGGGCAAGAGACGTGCACTCTGGGTTGATCACTCAATATATGGCCGAGGAGCAAGTGCTCGCGGAGCTTTTCCGAGAAGCGTTCAATTTTCATGGAGAGAAATGCCCGGCGATAGCAGTTTCGGCGAAGATCGCGTACGATGCTGCACAGGTGCTTGAAACGAGCGTGCGCGATACCTATCTCCAGCTTCCGCAAAACGTGAACCCTCATTTGGCTGATGGTCTCGTTGGCGTGTCAAGAGCTACAATGGGCAATGCAAGGCTCACATTTTCCGAAGATCCGGACATTCGCATTTGGACCGCTACACGGTCAGTTAGCTATTGTGTATTCGACGTGTCTGGCTCAGATGCGCAACGCGTCCTTCAAATGAGCTCCGACCAACTGTTCGTGAAGCGGTAATTTGCGTTGAGCGTTCCGTGTTTCACTAGTTTGAGCACATTGAGGTGCTTGCCCGTACCGCTGAGGAGGGGAGGGTTCGCTGTAAGCTCCGGCTTAGGGTGCCACTTGTGACGCCAAAGTATTATGTTCTCTCTGGGTGACGTACTTGTATGGAAGCAGATCTCTCTGTCCGCGTGACGTACCTGAGCCACTCATGTTTTGAGGTGCAAGACGTCGATCACACCCTCCTGGTTGATCCATTTTTTAGCAAAGAAAACCCAAACGCGCCCAATTACGCCGGAAAACCCGATGTTGTGCTTATCACCCACGAGCACTTCGACCACACGACTGCCGAGAAGTTCAGCGCGACCGTAGTAGTTCCGCCAACTATGGCAGGAAGATTCCGCAAGACGGTTGTTATGGAACGGGGGCAAACTCGGCTTGTTGAAGGGATTCGCGTGACCATGGTCGGTGCGAGCCATCATCAGAGTAAGTATCCGACCGGCTATGTCTTCGAACTCGGCGGCGTTCGATTCGCACATCTCGGCGACACCTATTTGGATGGCGTTCAAGCTTTGGAGAACGTCGACGTGCTATTCATTCCAATAGGCGGCTTCTTCACGATGGACGTAGAAGAGGCGCTCGAAGCACTCGACATTATTAAACCCGATGCCGCCATTCCGATGCACTTCAACACATTCGGTCAGATCAAAGCAGACCCGCAGCGGTTTAAGCAACTAGCCGAAAACGCAGGCCATCAGGTCACCGTGCTTTCCGTAGGGGAGACGGTGGTCTTCTAGACCGATCTTGTCGTGCGATTCTGCTGGCCGCAACGTCTGAGGTCGGCTGAGCTGTCTCCGCTGGGAGGGATAAGGTAATCGATGGTGCAGTGCCGCGTTTGCCTAGCATCGAACGCGCTTTGCTTGGCGGCCTGATCCAAAACGCTTCACTAGAGCGAGCGGATCTAACTCGCACGCGTGCGCTCGCTTTGTATCCCAAGCCTTTGTTCTTAATCGATCTTGTGCGGGCTACGTACCCTGCGTTCTTGAATCGACAGGACTGAGATGGATCGTTCACCAGATGAGAGAAACCTCCGCATGGCATTTTCGTTTTTTTTTGGGCGTGCCACCGAAAAAGAAAATGCGCTATGGACGCTGAGATCCGAGCTCCGAAAGAGGACCTAGTTGGTCTCGAAATGTGCCGATGCGAGTTTACGAATCGTCTGTGCGGTCTGTTTGCCTACGCCTCGCACCTTCGTGAGCTCTTGAGTCTGCGCGCGAAAAATGGTTTCAACTGAGCCGAAATGTTCCAACAGTGCGCGGGCAGTAGCAGGCCCTATCGAGGGAATTGCGCCGATGACGTATTCTTGCTGCTCTTGAAGTGTCATTAGGATCTTCTTTCCGTGAACTTTGGGGGTGCGCTTTTTGTCCAGTTGTTCTCTTTGTGCTATCACAAAAAGTTGCAAGGCCGTTTCGGCGGCGTCGCGGCAGCATATTATCGGCACCCCCAAATCCACAGTGATAGCAGCTAGCATGCCACGGATCGCATTAGGGTGCACGTCTGTCCGCGTGAAGAGGTTAGGTCCTTCGATGATGATGATGGGGCGTTCGTAGTTTGTCGCGAGCTTTTGGATTTGACCTAGCAGATCACGCCCCGTCAGCGACGCAGTGAAGTCACGGTCAGTTTTCCGCTCTACAGCAACTCGGTCACTCATGACGTAGTCGGCGACGGGAAGCATACGACAGTCAACGATTGCCCCAAGCGCTTGTAGCTCTTCTATAACCCCTGATCGAGCTTCTCGCTGGTCGGCGACAATCCGTATGGCGCTTGTGCCTATCTTTTTTTCGTGGGCATCAAAGTCCAATAGCGTTTTTTGTTGCTCTTCAGAGACGGCGCCCGCCGTTCCGTTTGCAGTGTCAGGATCTTGATCTTGGTTTTGAGTGCCTCGAACGTCATTTTCCGCGTGAAAGCTACATTGGGTCTCCAGTCGCGCGTCTGTTGATGGGAGATCGTCTGCGTCACTCAGCGGCCCTCGACGAGCCAATCTCCCGCGCCGGCTTTCCGCATCAATTTGAGCGAACTCCGCTATGGGGGCGTGTCTTGCGCTCATGCGCTTCATTTCGGCACTCATCACGCGTTTTTTTCGGGAGCTCGAAAAGCTGTACGCCTCGTCCCGTGTACCTTTTGTCACCAGAACTACAACGCGACCAGCTCGTCTTCTCCCGGTGCGGCCCTCGCGCTGGATGCTGCGGATTGCAGAAGGAATAGGCTCGTAAAATACCACCATGTCGGTAGCAGGGATGTCTAAGCCCTCCTCTGCAACGCTTGTAGCGACGATGACGTTGTACGTCCCACTTACAAACTCTGTTACGAGCTGCACCTGTTCCCTCTGCGAGAGGCCTTTTTGCCCGTCCTTCTTTGCTTGGCCGACGAATTTTTCTGCCCGGATGTCCCGCATCGCGTTGAGCGTATTTTTGACGAGTTCGGCGGTGTCTCTGTAGTTCGTGAATACAATGATTCGTGAATCGGCTTTCCGCGCCAGTTGCTGCGCGACAACGTCTTTCAAGGCTTCGAGCTTTGGGTGCATTTCGTCGAGACGGTTTGAAAGCGTCATAGCCGCCTTCACGTGATCATCGGCGACGAGGCTTCGCGCTGCTTTGCTGCCTTTTTTTGACCGCGCTTCTCGATCCAGCCGCTCAAAGTAATTGCGCGTCGGCACGATGCCCTGTGTCTCAATCAATCCTATAGCGTGCCGTAACTTGATCACCTCAGCAACCAGAGACATCGCTCTGTAGTTCCTATCGGTAGCGACTTTGTGCTGTATCTTGATCAATTCGGACGTGGAGACCCATTCGCTGAACACCACTCTCAACTTCATAAGCTGGCGCAGCCGCTGCGCCGCCGCTTGCTTGAGATCCCGCTGAATGGTCTCCATCTCCGCCGGCAGTGAAAGTCTGTGCGTCTCTACGTTCTTCTCGTGCGTGTACGGATACACATCAGGATCAGACTCAGTGCGGATCTCAATATTGTCTATGAACAGACTCTCGCTAACTTCGTGGATTTTTTCAACGGTGCCGCCAGGCGAGGCGGTCATCCCAAGGATAAGAGGATCAGGTACCTGCTCGACGTACGTGCTGGCGATGAAGCGATACGCATAGTTGCCCACCGCGCGGTGTGCCTCGTCAAAGATGATGAGTTTCACGTCAGAAAGAGCGATCCTCGCCTTCTTGAGATCGTTTTCAATGACTTGAGGTGTCGAAACGATCGCTTGCTGCTTCTGCTTCCATAGTTCTCTTCGCTGATCGGGAGGAATCTCTCCCGTGAAGATGGTCGTTTCCGCTAGCAGGTGTGAACGCAAAAACGCAGCGTGCTGCTCGACAAGGGGCTTTGTTGGCGCCAGAAATAGAACCCGCCCGTCGTTTTCGAGGCGTTTAGCGATGACGAGCAGCGCTACGATGGTTTTGCCAAGCCCTGTCGGCAGCACAATCATCGTAGAGGCGCGCGCGGCAGATTCGGCAAGCGCGAGTTGATATGCCCGGGCCTCTACCGAATCAGGGACGATTAATTTATGGTCAACATAGTCTCGCATTCCCGCCTCTAGTTTGACTCAACCGCTATTATAAGTATCCGTAGTTGTGGCGTGCTGCTTTTTTTGACGCCTCTGTGAAAAAAGCGCAGACCTACATGCTTATGAGCCGAAAAGCCAAATCTACGGATGGCAGAGCTTTCGGCAGCGACGCCCGATAGGAGGTAATCGTGCAAAAAGCGTACGACGATTTAAAGGATCTAGTTAAGAAATACGCCTTCTTCTCTGACGGCCCATACCGATTGTCGGCAGGGGAGTTTAGCGATTTTTACTTCGACTTGCGCCGCGTCACGATGCACCCTCGTGGCGCGTCCCTGGTTTCTGAACTCATGTTGGAGCGCTTGGGCAGCGTAGACGCTGTAGGGGGAATGGAGAGCGGTGCGATACCCATCGCTACGGCAATCGCCCTTAAATCAGGCACGATGCGCGCTTTTTTTGTGAGAAAGGCGGAGAAGCAACACGGAAGGATGCGCCGCACAGAAGGATGCATAAGGCAGGGGGATGTCGTTGCGTTCGTTGAGGACGTCACGACAAGCGGAGAATCAATCCTCTCAGGGATAGCCGCTGTTGAGCAGCTTGGTTGCACGATCGCCAAAGTGATGTGCATTTTGGATCGCGAGAGCGGAGCCAAAGAACGGATAGAGTCGAGCGGGTATCCGTTTGAAGCGTTGTTTACGGCGAGTGACTTTGTCGGGTGACGAATCCTTCGTTTACATTGCAAGGCCGTGGCCTAGAGGACAGCCGAACTAGCAAGCGGTGATCTCGCTTAGTCTGAGTCAGATGGCGCGTTAGAGCGGGTCTTGACGACCCGTGGGTCGCTTGCGCGAATGGTCAATAGTCATTGCGCCTTAGCAATTAGTTGACAAGACTTATCCGTCCCGACAGCATGTACAGTGTTCGAGAGTCGCGACGACTGAGACTAGAGGCGTAGTTAATGAACATAAAGAACGGCGATATTGAACTGTCTTGTGAGAAGTGCGGTACTACATTAAGCACGGACGAGGCGAGCAGAGCTATTCTCATTGACGGGCTCGCACACGTTTTTTGTCAAAGCTGCATGCAGCATGTGCTTATCGTCAAAGATGGCTCAATACAGTTCTAAGGTAGCCAGTTACCTCGTAGCATTGAGATCCGTGCGGTCGATGGTTAGTAGACGCGAGGGAGACGAGGGATTCTAAAGCAGAAACCAACACGGTCGCTTTTTTGCCTTGTTCGGCCTAGCTTCAGCATGACCGTGAACGCGGATGCGTGAGTTGAGCGGTAGTTCAGATGACCAGCTTCATTCATTTTTTGAGAAGCGGAAAAAGCGGCGAGTACGTTGCGGCGACGATGATTGTCTCGCTCTCAGGTTCTGTTTGACAGGCGACTCTGCTTTGCGTTCTGCAGCCGGCAACGCGGTAGCTTCGCTAAAAACCGTTTGGAAACCATTGAGTTCGGCTGTAAGCTGCGCATACTCTTTGCGCAACTCCTTGAGCGCCTTGGAGACACGTTGGTCTCTTCCTGCGGCCATCGCCTCAAAACGCTTGACTATGATGGCTTCAAAATCAGAAAGAGTGAGCTGGTGCACGGTAGGAACGAAGCTCATTATCTCTAAGTTCAGTGCCCGCTGCGGTATAACAAGTTCAGGTCCGCGTCGACCGATACGCTCCTCGGTAATAAGCTCCTTGTTCTTGATCCTGCGCTTTACGGTCTTAGTCGAAACTCCCAGGAGTTTGGCAGCCTGTTTAACCGTAAAGCAGCGTTCTTTGTTCATTGATGCGCCTCACTATTGCCAAGCCAAAATACGCGTTTATGCACACATCTCACGTTTACGCCATTTGACTGCAACTGCATTCGTCTTGATCTTTGGACGAGCGTGAACCCTTTCATTTAACCGTTCACCCAGAAATCAGCAGTCATTCGTTTCGCGCGTCGCTGCAGTTGATTTGCTGCATTCTTGGTGGCATTTCGCTGCACTTTCTCTACGAGAATACGATATTGCGCCATTTTGGATAGTTTAGCCAACGTAGTTCGTTCGACTCGGACCACGTGCGTGAAATGTTTTTTTGAGTTTTCAGTTTCTAGTGCTATATTGACTGATGACGGGGGCAATTCTCCGCTATGCGCGTCAAGTAGCTGGCAATGCGGGTGCGCTGTGGATTAATGGCGTAGCTGTCGATGAAACAACAGAAGTATCGCACGAATCCTTCTTCGACCAGAGGAGCGACTGCGGCTTCGAATTCGCGTCGCCGGTCTTTCTTGCGTTGAGTCTTGAGGAAAGGAGCTAAGGTGTCAAGCAACACTTCTGAATGTATAGCGCAGGGGCTGACCGGCATCAGTTCCGTTAGTATCGCCAGCTGGAGCTCGCTCATCTCTTGGAGTTTCTTGAGCTCGTCCTGGTCTCGTTCTAGCTGAACTCCCTTCGTTGTCTCCTCCTCGCACGGGGTGTCCGCCTCCGACCGGCGGCTGTCGGCAATGGGACACGAGTTGAAACGGTTCTCTTTTTTGGCTCGAAGCATCTGTCTCGACACAATAGGTCGACGTCTTCGAATAAACGTTTTACGTGATGGCCATAGCGCGCCGGAGAGAACCTATTTGAGGGGCAACATAGAAAAAGATGAGCGGAGCATGCCATACGAAGTATCGATCCACAGGTGCGACTCTTATGATGATCCGAAGGTCAGCAAGGCGGTCGAAGCCAGCCTCGCGCCTCTCGGGAGGCTCGAGTCAGTCATCAAAGCCACCGATCGCGTGCTGATCAAGCTGAATCTGTTGTCGGCGAAGCCGCCAGAAGCTGCTGTGACCACACACCCTGCCGTAGTAAGGGCGACGATCAACCTGGTCCAAGAGCTGGGAGCGACGCCGGTAGTCGGGGATTCTCCCGGCGGCGGAAGCACCCGCGCGTCGTATAAGAAGCTGCTTGAGAAGACGGGAATTCGGCAGGTGGTTGAGGACACCGGCTGCGAATTAGTCCGATTTGACGAGGCCACATTGGAGGTTGCCTCAGATAAAGCAAAGACGTTTAAGAAACTCACGCTCGCTAAAGCGGTTACAGAAGCAGACGTGATTATCGGTCTCCCGAAGCTTAAGACCCACAGCCTCACGTACTACACCGGGGCCGTCAAGCTTTTGTATGGCTACATACCCGGAATGTTCAAGACGGAGTTTCATCTACACACCGCCCGGGACATAAAGCTGTTTGCTGATCTGCTGCTGGACTTGCACGAAACGTACCCGCCAGCTCTCACCATTATGGATGCTATTGTGGGCATGGAGGGCGATGGCCCCTCTAACGGGAACCCGCGTAAAATCGGGTTAGTGCTCGCAAGCAAAAGCTGCACGGCGCTGGACTATGTGGCGGTAACCATCGCAGGCTTTGATGCCATGTCAGTCCCGACAGTGAAATTGGCGCAGGAACGAGGCATTGGCCCAGCGCGCTTGGAAGACATCGAATTATTTGGACAGCGGGTTGAACCGCTCATTATGGGTGATTTTGAAAAAACGTCAACGACGTCACTCTCGAGAGCACCGTCATTTCTCGTGAACAGCTTGAAGAGATTCATGGCTGTAAAACCCGTCATTAACGCCTCCAAATGTGTAAGGTGCGGAGAATGCTTCAAGGATTGCCCGCCGAAAGCAATGACGTTCGCAAAAGCCGAGGGGCCGACGATAGATTACGGCAAATGCATCCGCTGTTATTGCTGTCAGGAACTATGTCCGGAAGGTGCTATCACGGTATCCACTCCGGTTGTGAGAAGGCTCCTTAAACGTTGAGTTGTTGGTGTCCGAGCTGACCGTTGCCGCTTTTGGTCGGCGCAAATCGTTTGACGTGGTGAGTATGCGGCGATTATGCGTCTCCCGGCACAAGCCACGCTGCATAAGACCTTATATGAGTGAAACATATAGTCTCTTACAACAAGAAACGGAGGTGAAACATGTACAGATCAAATCAAAGCTCTTTCGGCAGCAGCAGTTTTAACAAATACGGCAGCGGATCGTTTAACGATGCTCCTGTGGACGTCGGTAAACAATACGATGTGAAGATTGAAGACACTGCCAGACAAGGGGATGGTATTGCGCGC
>DASPOC010000020.1:0-10622 GCA_035626195.1 Bathyarchaeia archaeon
AGACGAGTAAGAGGACCTCCTCAGTGGAGAGGTCAACTTCCGCGCTCTGTTTTAGAAAGGGTTCCTGCTGACCCGTAAGGTCCCGCTGCGTGTTCTCGTTGTTCACGATGGCTTCTTGTGATCGGCAGTTCCGCTCTTAATGGGCGATCTCACGTTACACAGGCCACAGTTGTGACGTCGTGTAACATTAAATAAAACACCCCTCCGTTTCAAACAATATCCTGCTTAACGTTGCGCAAGCGGTACAGTAGGCGGCGACGTCTCGCGACGATGGCGCAAACTTTACTACATGAACGCGCACAATTCACAGGCGCGCTGTGAGAGGCTGAAAGGTGCACGGACGCCCGGCTCCCAGCATGCACGCGGCGCTTCTGCGGGGTTGCATATCATGCGAAAGAAGATGGGCGCATTCACCATCGTTCTGCTTATCTGGCTCACGCTGTACGTGGTTTTTTTATGGCTCCTTCTCAGCTATGATACCATTGGAGTTGTCGAGTTCGCGCTGCTGTGCTTGGTCACCATCTTGGACGCGCTCGCGATTGCCGGTATTGTCACGCATTACTACCGTGGTGAAACCGCGTCACTTTTGCGCTGGGGCCCCCTTTGTGGCGTCGCTGGTGCCGCAGTCTACTTGGGACTGGGTGTTGTTCATGCTGTTTACGATCCCACCACTCTCTGGTCATTCTTTTACCTCTTCGCGTTATCGACCGCCATACCCTCATACATCGAATACTTGAAAGAAGGGGCACCCGTAGCGACGGCGCGCGTTACGCAATCGGCGCTTTCAGGGCGACTCAGTAGCGCGCTCACGCGACACGTCGAACATATCGAAGTTTAGATCGATCAAGTGCGAAAAAGGGTGCGAAGAGACCTCACGCTGCTGACGGTCGCATTTCCTATCATTTTCTTAAGCGCGGTTCTGATCGCCTCAGCCATTACGATCGATGTGCATTTGCAGCGGCTGCTAGTGGCTACCTTCTTTTTACCGTTTAGCGTCATCTTCTTGATCGTCGCGGCGGTGTTTTCTTCCCTCCTCAAAAAACCGCATTTCGTCATGCTGTCGGTCAATCACTCGGACGCCAGTCTCGAATCAGACGCGGCGGCGGAAAGGCGCACGCTCGTAAAAGACGTGCACAGACGGCTCGTCGTTTTTCTGCTTGTCTACGCGTTTCCCATTCTTGCGTGGTTAAATGTCGATGTTTTCGGAAACGCCACCTTACATTTCTCCGCCACAGAACTGGTCGTGAACATAACAACCTGGTCGGCGTTCCTGCTTTCTGCCCTCGTGTGTTTCCTACTAGGCTACCGGGTCTTGACGCAGAGCAGCGTGGCCGCGATCGCTCTCGATGAGCCCGCGCTGCACGGGCTGCTCGACGCGAGCATTGGCGTCCTGCCTACCAAAGTCCGCGCCGGTGAAGCGCATTCCGTGATGATGGACTTCAATCTTGCGGCCGCTGGAGACGTGATGTCATCTGCAGGCGACCCGCCCACCTTCAATGCGGATTTGCCGAGGGCACACTATGAGGTCGAACTCCAAGCAGCCGGAGCGACCGTTGACGGTGAAAAGCGATGCGCCATTTTTGACGTCCCCGCGGCCCTCAAAGGCATTTGGAGCTGCTCATTCCCGAGGCCTGGCACTCTGAAACTTCACCTTCTCTTGCACTCGGTTCGTCCCGCTCGTGCGCAGACTGCATTGGACGTATTTGCCCGGGAGCCAATCTTTGCCTACACGCACGACGTGCACGTAGATGGAAGGTTCACCGCGTCGTTGGACAACGTGATCTCAATCGGCGGCGTCACCGTCGCAGCCGTCGCAGTTCTCATAAACCTCCACTCGTTGATCCGCCTCTAGCCTTCCGGTGGACCACACGCTGAATAGCAATGCCGCCGGCGAAGCCTCAGAGGCAGTTGCGTGCGACGGGCGGTACCTACCGAACTGCTCCCAATTCGCAGAAATAGAGTCCAGAAAACTGGTATTCGTTTTCTAGCGGACATCCGCCGCAGAAACACCCTTTACGCGCAAGGTTGCAGTCTGTTTTTCCACGAGCGCAGAACAACCTCTGCTCCTGGTGCTTCATGCATTCATTTCGGGTCGGGCAACTCGGACAAAGACATAGATCTGCGTTGTCAAGCGTGTCGGGAAGGCTCACTCGATCACCGCTCTTCTTGTGCGCTGCAAACAATTATTATTTCCCCTTCCGAGCGTGACCGGTCGGATTCATCAAGCTGCACAAATAGAGATCGCAGCGCGCCTCTTAGCTGCGGCAGTTTCCTGGAAAGCCTGTACCGCCGCGGGAGCAAACTCGCAACGGCCTTTCAAGCATCCCTAGGTTCACGATCGATCGGCAAAGATTAGATCCGCTATCTCACTTTGTGATCGTTGGTGTCGACCGGCTGTCGATCATAGCGGTCAAACCGTTGACGGGTGCTAATCGCCCCCGTCGTGCCCGAGCAGAGAGGTTCGCGGGAAGGGTTCACGCGTTTCATGCGTCGCAGTAGACCACCAAGACCTCGGCGAGTAGACGGAAGACCTCATAAGCCATAGACGTCTTATGCATCCTGAGGAGCTAAAGCATGCAAACGTTAACCCCTAATCAGGGCGCTGCGCTCGCTGCGCCAATGATCTATAGCCTCGTAACGTCGCTCGACACAAACGGAAAACCGAACGCACTTGGCGTATCATGGGTGACCCGCACGTCACTTGACCCGTTCTTATTGATGATCTCCATTGATCATTCGCGCTATTCGCACGCGGGAATCGACTTTCACAAGGAGTTCGTGGTCCACTATCCAAGTGCAGAACAGGCGGAAGCCGCGTGGTTTTGCGGCACGAGACCGGGACGAGATATCGACAAGATCAAAGAGGCAGGCCTCTCGCTCATCGACTCTGTCGCGGTACAGGTGCCGACGATTGAAGGAGCGACCGTCGCATTTGAGTGTAAAGTAGTCGGGCAGTTCGAGACAGGGGACCATACGGTATTTGTCGGAGAAGTCGTTGCGACACGCGGTGAGCCCCAGAAGGCTGAGCACTTGTATGTTACGTCGAATTACGAATTCTTTGGCCTTGAAGGTTTGCGTGTCCCTGTCGATAAGCCATACTTCGCAGCACAGAATTGAAAAATGGAAGGAACTCGACTTTGATCAGTAGTTTGCGTCTGTGTTGTGTTCTGCTTAGTATCACTAGACTTGCCGCCGCCTGTTAACCCTTTAGTGACAAAGAGCCAAACACGCATTCAGAGAAAGTGCTTGCGGTGTTGCGTGCGACGAACTTATAGCTCAGCAAGAAAAGGATTGTACAAATACTGTGTAAAGTCAACCTACCGTGAATTTCTGTGTATAAAAAACGCTCCGAGAACAGAAGGTCGAGCAAACACCGGATAGGTGAGCTACACGTCAGTTGAACTGCTCGCTTTTGGTTTCACAGCTTTTCTGGTGGGTTTTTCTGGCGCTATCGTGCCAGGCCCAATGCTTACGGTTTCAATAACCGAATCATTCAAGAAGGGTTACAAGGCCGGAACGAGCGTGGTTTTCGGTCACGTCGCAGCTGAGACTGGTATGGTCGTGCTTCTCGCTCTAGGCCTGAGCCAGATCTTAGGACTAAAAGCGCCCTTTATTGCAATTTGCGTTGTTGGTGGGGCATTTCTTGTGTTCATGGGCATCAATTTGATAAAGAGTGGCCAAGGGAGGGCTTCCATCGAGGCGACTCCCGAAAAACGGGCGCTTGCATACGGGCCTGTCTACGGCGGCATAATAACCAGCTTGTCGAATCCATTCTTCTTCTTGTGGTGGTTTACGGTCGGAGCGGCGTTTGTGTTCGAGGGTCTGAGACTCGCCGGATTAGTTGGGCTGGCTGCGTTCCTTATTGGTCACTGGGCCTCAGATTTCTCGTGGTACGGATTCGTTTCCATTTGTACCGACAGAGGAGCCGCTATTGCTGGTGACAGAGCCTATCGAATCGTTCTCATAAGTTGTGGCGTTTTCTTGTCCATACTTGGGCTAGGTTTTGTTTACAGTGGTTTTATGAACATTTAATTGCTGGGGGATATTCAACGCAAGTGTTCGCTGGCAACTCTCAGCGCCAACGTGCAAGGGGGCGGTCAATGCAGGCTTTGCTAAGAACTAGCGGCAGCATTCGGTCTGCCTCGATTCCTCGTGCCTAGATAACAATCGCTGCTTCCAATCTAATGCCAGTTCATCGTTAAACCAAAAAGCCGAAATCGAAAACTATTTCTCAGTGACTAGGTAGGATGGCCTGATGGACGTCACGACTGCGATAGGCTTGCTTGTTGTAGCTATTCTGGTCCTGATCGTGCTGTACGTCCTGGTCAAACTAGGGGCCAGATATGGAAAGTCCTTGGCAGTAAATTCGATACTCGGTATCATCATTCTGGCTTTGGCGAACTTCATTGGACTTCCGGTACCCATAAACCTGGTTACCATAATTATCTGTGCGTTGGCAGGGATACCAGGAGCTTTGCTTGTAATATTACTGTTCGTTCTCGGGATTTTGCCTAAGCTGACGGCCTCGCTACTAATTTTTGTTAAGCTCCGGGCGCTTTTTTGGTTTACCTAAATTTGTGCGTTGGGCGCGCGACTAATTGTTCAGCTAGACTCAGAATTGCGGCTCGTAAAAAAAAACAGACCTAGACTGCTTGAGCTCTTCTCGGTGAATGAGTGGACGATCCAGCATCGGTAGAGCGATGCACTCGTTTCGTCACGGCCGCGCTCGTCAATGTTTTTTACCAGGTGTCACAAGCTTCGCGTTGCGGGGGCGCGTGCCGGCTCGCGTCCATTACTGTGTGAACGCATTCTTGCGGCCAGGGTCGGCAAATATCGTCGTGTCGCTCTAGCGTAAGCTGCCGAAGAAGCGGTGGACAGGCTTGGACCCATCGTCGTGGTGCCGCTCTTGATGTTGGCGGTGAAGGTGACTAACTGCCGGCGGTCGCATATGGGGGCGAACAGCTCGATGCGCTTCCTCGATACGCTTACCTTACCGATGGAAACCAAGAGCCCAGACGACGTCCTTGCTGCTGGCGCAGCGTCGTTCTCGATGCCGGCGGCTCATACGCCTTGGTGTACTACCCAGAACGGACACGCTGTGGCGGCGTTATGTGCCGCCAGCAGCCTGCCAGCCGGACCACCCACCGGTATAGGTGTTCCGCCAAAGGCCGTTGCTACTGCCGAACACAAAGACGTCGATCGTACTAGAAGACCGCGATGTGGCTGCAGGTGATGATGTCAGCGTCCCGCCGAGGGATTTCCACGCGGACCACTTCGTGCCATCCCAGTGCGAATACCAGAGGGCTTGGTCGGTGCCCTGTACAAAGGCGTCGAGGCTATTTGGACCCCGCGCGTCCGCGGCAGCGCCGGTGCCTGAGGCGAGCTGACCGCCGGCCTTGTTCCAATTGGACCAAGATGTTCCATTATTCGTGGTAGTCTTCCACCAGAGGGCGCCGTCGGTGCCGCGCGCGAAGACGTCCATGTACCCATCGGCTCGTGACGTCGCAGCGGGGTCTGACGTCACATTCCCGCTGAGAGACGTTAACGCCGTCCAGGTCGTGCCCGTCCAGTACTTATACCAGACTGCGTTGTCGCTCCCGCGCATAAAGAGGTCGAGGCTGTTTGCATTCTGCGCGGACACAGCGGGTCCTCCGGCGAAGCTGACCTGAGCGGCGGTCTTTGCAAACGCCTTTATGCAGATACTCATATTCGCCTCGACATGCGTCGCATCGGTCCACGAGGTCCCAGTTGCACTCAAGTAGCCCTGTCCCGGTTGCCCCGTTGCCGAGCTGAAGCCCGCCTGAGTAGATTCCACGGGGATGGGGGCGTTATTTCCAGGGGTGGTAATCTTGACGACAACGGAAAACTGGTGACCAGCCTTGAGCGGGACGGTCGTATTCAGCGGGATGGTATGGTAGCCAGCCATGGCTGTCGTGCCGCTAGGGCCGGTATACTCGGTGCCGCCAATGGGACCCGAGGTCGGATCGGTATACACGTATACCTGATACTGCGTGTTCAATGCACCCGCGTAGAAACTGACGGCGGACAGTTGCTGGTTAGACGTCGCAGTAAATACGTTCGCGCCCCACGCCGTATTGGAGGGGAAAATGGTATTCGGACGACCGACACTGGCCACCCAGCCTAACGGATCATACTGGTAATTGACGTTGTAGTTCGTCGTTGGTTCAGCAGTGAAGACCGTGGGCGGTTGAGAATTCGTGGCGAACTGAGTGTCGTAGTACGAAACGTAGAAGAAACCCTGTTGCCCCCAGCCCGTGCCCCAGCTGTTCTTTACGATAAACGCCCCCGCCCCGGGCGGGCGGCTGGCGAAGTTACTGGCGGGGTAGGAATCATTCCAACCGACGATAGTCACCGCGTGATTGGGAACGATGCTGCCATTGTAATAGTAAGCCGCAGTATTTGGATTATACGAGCCCGTAGCGGCGTACATCACCGCATAAACGCCGCCGTAAGTCTGCAGTGCCGATTTTATGTTGTTGTTATCGTTCGCATTGGCTCTGTATGGCAGAAAGAGTACGTTTTGGACGTGCTGTTGAACGGAGCACAACGATGTATCGGCGCATGAACCCTGGTTGAACGGGTCGCACGCGGCAGTAACCGGGCCGCTCTGCATACTGCCGCCCCACCGCGCAAGGTACGCTGTTGCCATCTGCTGACTGCCTCCTTGGTTGCACGTCAGATCGAATCCGGCCAGGTTCTTCATGTTATTCTCTGAAAAGTTCCACAGCGTTCCCGGGAGTAGGTACGACTCGAGCGAGCCGTACGCCGCAAACGCCCAGCACGCGGGCGAAGCGCCTTGATTTCCCACGGGGCTGACTTTGCCGAGCGCACGCAGATCGTAGGACGATGACCCAGCGAGTGGAACGGCTGCCGCGCCCGCGCTGTGCCCTGTAAGGGCAGAGAAATTAACGGTCGACGGGACTATGCTTACCTCGTGCCCGTTCACGGTGGTCGTCGCCTTTCCCGCCGCTCGATCCTTCAGATACTGAATGAATGCGGGATTTATCGGCGCTTTGCTCCATATATTTGGCGTGCTTGTCGCGTTTATCGGGGAAGCGGTCACGTAGCTACTTTGGTGGATGACAGCTCCGCACACCGAAAGCGCTATTAAAGCGGTGAGGAGGATCGCAGCAAGCTTTCTGTGAGTCATGTGGGTAACTTTTCTCGTTCGTCGGAACGTCGGATTCCGGGTTCAGGCCCAGGGTTCGGCATGCACGAAACGACAGCTTTCGCGCAGTCGTTCAAGCGCAATATCCTTGTTGTTCTACAGTAAGAACGATAAACTATGGTTTATAAGGATTCCGACTCGGCAACGATTTTACCTGTACAGCCCAATCGCTTAAGGTCAGCCTCGATCGTAGACCACGAAAGCCGATGAGTAAGCATATAATACCCGTCTAAGGCTCAAAACGTAACTCGCTACATCGCATCAACAGGCAATTCGAGGCCCCAACCTTTAAATAGGTGCAAAAAACTCATAGGCATATTGTCCCGGTCATGGTGCCGTGTGCCCGCCAAATGAAGATTATTGCCTGCGCGCTTATCGCGATTGCTTTTTTAGCGCCACTGCAAGGATCAGGAGACGCCCTGATTTGCCAAGGCACCATGGCAAGCACCGTGCATTATACCACAACGCGCGACATCGTCGTTCCCGAAGGAACTCAAAAGGTAGCGGTACAGATTCCAACGGCGCTGAACGCGAGTCTCTTCGCATACGTACAGAGAGTGCCGTCATTCAGCATCTCATACAACAGAAAGCCCGACGAGGTAGCGGCCACGAACGGAGGGATCACAGCGACCTGGTTAAACCCGCCGCCGCGATTGAGCTACACGATAGCGGCGAATTTGACCATCGATGTACAGGCTGCGGGGCTTAATTCAGAGTCACAGCTACCGATCAGGCTCAGTTCTTCTGATCAGAGCGCTAGCGAATACCTCTCCTCTTCGAAGTACGTGCAATCAAATGATTCGGCCATAAAAAAAACCGCGGAAACCCTTACCAGCAACGCTCATTACGAGAGTGCCGCAGTGACGTCCATAATGTTGTGGGTGCGTAACAATCTCAAATACGACTCTAGCGTGAGGAGCCACGACGCGGCTTGGACCTTTTACAATAAACGGGGAACGTGCGAGAACTACGCGCAGCTGTCACTGGCACTGCTGCGGAGCGTGGGAATTCCAGCGCGCTATGTCAGCGGCTATCTCGTGGGCGGGAACATCACCGTCAGTAACTACCTATCGACGTACGGCTACAGTTGGAACGCCGGGCCGCACGCTTGGATCGAGGTGTACTATCCTGAGATAGGGTGGGTGCCCTACGAACCGCAACAAACGCTGGGCTTTGTTGACGATCATCATGTGCGAGTGTCTGCAGGCAAAGACTCAAGCGACGTTCCAGATACTCTGATTCAGACGTACGCCACAAGTGACACCGGACGCGTCATAATCAACGAATCCTCAGATGCAACCCTCACGCACGATACTTCGACATTGCGTGTGGTCAACACGTCAGCTGCCTCGAGCCAAGGAGTCATGTCTCAAGAGATGGCACACGGCGGCGTGATTAACGATCAAATGAATACATTTGACAGCGAGACGCTCGTAAGTCAGCTGGCCGTGCCGATCATAGTCGCTGTCGGGGTGGTAGCGAGTTTCGGATTCCTGCTCGTCAGCAGGCGACGCCCTTAGATACGGCGCCTGTTTCGGGCTATGCTCGCGCTGATTCGAGAACCCATGCGATGAATCGCCTTGCTGGAAACTCGTGAATCGTCGACAATATGAAGCGTCCTTTGTCTGACGAGGTCACGGTCAAAACGGCACGGTCCTCTGCCTCTAGCACCACGTCGTGTTCACTGGCGCCAGTCAAGTAGCCATCTGTGTGGGCTTCAAGGACACCGACGATCTGTGCAGCTGGATGTTCCCTCCTGACGGCTATTTTCACGATCTCATCTCGCACGAGCAGCCTGAACCTGCACGGTAGACCAAGCCAGCTGAAGTCGTAGTCGTCCACATAAGGGCTGAACGCGACCAATGAGCCTCCATTTCGTACGAACTGGCGGAGCGGGGTTCCGAGGCTCTTCACTGATTTTGCAACGGTGCTGTAAGCGGGATTACCAAAGCCTACAGGGAGTATCGCCACGTCGAACTTGGGCGCATACGGGCTGCCGATCTGCAATGGAGAGACGCGCTCGCACGCGAAACCGTATTCGACAAAGAGCTTCTCAAAAAGAAGCGGCCGATCCCAGATGAGCGCTATTTCAGTCATTACCTCAACGTGACTGGACGGCTACTTAAGAGTTATTGCCGCAAGGAAGGCCCCAGCAGATCTTAGAAGAGACCGCCAATAAAAATTAAACGTGCTTCGTTCGGCCTCACACGCCAGGCACCGCTGCGCCGAACCACCCAGCAAGAGATCCGGCAGCGCACCGCGCGCACAGACCTCTCACGACTGTTTTAGCCGGGTTCGACTCGTGCAAACCCAGACGGCCTCGTGGTCTCACCTCAGCGATTGACCGTGCTTCCAGCTCTCGACCAGTTCCGACAGTTCTCCCGCGTCAGTGATTTCCTCGATCCAAATCTCGTTGAACCTGGTGCGCAGCGCCGGAGAGAGCACGTTTCGCGACGGGTGGATCTTAGGAGGATTGATCGAAAAGAACAACCTAAAATTGGGATGTAGTTTAAAGAGGGTGCCTTCTTCGTCGGCAACGTAGCCGAAATCTAATAACGTGTTGAGATACTCAGAGAGAGGATTAAGGTTCGCCTCGTCAATCAAAAGCCACGCGCCCTTCTTAACAGCCTTAAAAAGCAATCCTCGCTTGTAATGCCATTTGCCGTTGCGGCTTTGCGTATAGCCACCCAAGAGCTCTTCAAGACCTGAGTCTGACGACAGGTTAACGTAGTAGAGGTCCGTTTTCTTTTCTCGTGCAAGGTAGCGTATCAGCGTCGTTTTACCTGAAGCAGGATAGCCCACCAAAAGAATTGGCTCGTTGAAAAAGAGCGCTTTGACGACAGTCGCCAGAGTCTGTCTTTGCGTTTTGGTCGGGACAATGTGCGCCTCTTGACCAGGAATGAGGTAACGGCCGCGAGTAACTGGCAGGTCGGCTAAGACCTGCTCCAACTGCTCAGCGTAGATAGCAAGAACGTCCTCAATGCTCATGTTTTCAGTTTTAAGGCCAAAGAGTGTGTCGATAAGCATTATGAGAGCTTCCCGTTCGTCGCTGTTTCGCACGCGTGCCACGTAAACATCTGATAGTTCTCTCGCGAGGACCTGCAAAAACGCGGGTTCGGGCACATTCGCCTCTATGATGGGCGTTAATCGCTTCCCGAGCCGTATCAAGTCGCGCAAACTGAATATGTACGGCTCTTTTTCTTCCTTGCCGATGACTTTCGAGTCGGCTTGTTCCTGTAGCGTAACGTGGAAAAACGCGACAGAGAGCGCCAAATGAGCGGGAATGTCGAACAGCCCGCTCAAAATCTCAATGAGGTCTTCTTCGCTCAGCTCCGGTTGATAGTGCACTTTGAACCGCGACACAAACACCCGCGAAAGCCGTTCCCTTTGGGCGTAACTCAATGGGTTCGCCGTGGCAAACAGCCGGAATTCG
>DASPOC010000021.1:0-7812 GCA_035626195.1 Bathyarchaeia archaeon
GATCTTCGAGAGCGGCACGCTCAGTGGCTTATGCCCCGCGAACGGGTTTAAAAATAGTCGTTGGTTACTGACGATCAAGTTCCCCCGTGACGTTTCAAGCAACTCGTCGTGTTTAACGATGTGGCCGCGCGATTGACCCACGCGGTAGCGCACCGGGAAGCCCCCCACCTTGATCGGGAGGGGGATCGAGACGCCGTGACTCGCTCCCGAATAGCCGAGGTTGACCGTTTTGATCTCCTTGAGCACCGTCGCCGTTCGATAGTACGCGGTCTCGCCTTTTTTCATAATCGCGTCGGTAGCCGTGATAACCGGGAGTTCTGCGCCGGTATACGGAGTTATTGCCGCGACATGCGCTTTCTCCGCCTGCTCCTGCGCTAATCGTTGCCGGCAGCCGTTACACAGGCCGTCAGTTGCGTGTTCTAAGAAGCCTAATTTATGCCCGCACTCTTTGCAATACGTCATTTTTCAGATCCTCCACACCAGACACCGCCTTCATCTTCTCTTCTGGCTATTCCACACCCAGCTTACGCACTCGAGCTATCTATTTTTTTGAATTAGGTATCTGTATCCGTGATTTCTTAGGGAGCGACGCTAGTACCTCACTCATCATTGGGCTGTTGGCCGACCACGGCCCGTCCAACTTGGCTCCATTCCTTTATTGCCTGCTTCTCAGAAGACGGATCTCGGAAAAACGGCTTCCTGATGAAGCAGGAGCGTATCCACCAGGTATGAGATCATTTCTGCGTCTCTTTTATCGCTCGTTTCTTTATATTGTTCGGGGTCTCGATTCACATCTGCTTCGATCATCATTATGAGTCGCCATCATTTCTTAACCGTGCGGCATAAATGCAATGACCTGTCCAGCTGCGGTCGAAATATTAGACATTACATTTTCAGAAGATGAACCACTTGTCTTCCATCTGTTCAGGTACAAGCCCCACGCTTATTTTACGTTTATCGCTTAACGAGAAATGTCGAATGAGAGCAATTGTCGTGTGTTTGATGGGAGCCTCGGGTTTCCATCCTGGCGCTTTGCAATTTTCATTTAGCTTCTTTAAGACCCAAATACTAATCACGGCCAATGAACTGTTTTGGATCAGTTTTCTGCTGGATGGCTAGATTTATAAGCCACTGCCGTTTGGGATCTCCATTGGTCGCTTCAAGCACTCTGTCAAACCACACGTTTGCTGCACCAATTTCTCCTACGCGACGATGAAGCTCGCCAATAAGATACGTGTACCCACCTATGTCGCTCGCAGGGATCTCTTTAAGCTCCATGGCTCGCTTAAAGTATTCCAGGGCTTTCAACCGGTAGAAACGCTCCTTTCTAGGCTCTTTAGAGTCATTACAGCACCACGCTGCGCGTAAGTAAAGGTCTCCGATAGACTGCAAGGAATCTCCCTTCCACTGTGCAATCCACGCAGCGAATTCATACTGTCGTTCGGGCGCGACGAATCCGTACGGCAATTTAGGCGTTACGCTGATGTCCTTAATAAGCGGCGTGATCTGTTCACGAATGTGTTCCCTTAACGCTGGATCAAGACGCTTTCTCTTAAAAGCATCGTGATAACCTGTATAATGATACCCTGTATAGCCGCACGATGGACACGTATGGATGATCATATACAGCGGGTCGGACCCCCCCGCAATTGGACGGAGATCTGTAGAACTGCCGTGCGTGCTGGAGATCACGACATCCAGACTCTCAAATTTCGTGTGACAGCACGGACACGTTAAGGATATTGGTATAGGTAGTGTCACGTTTCATGACTCCTTCTTGGCACAAATGATCGTCCGATCTTTTGCGGTCTCTCAATGAATGTACTTTGGTCGCTGAAGTAATATTATGAGTACAGATCTGGGGTTTTAAGTCGGTGAGGGTGAGCCGTTCGAAGTACTCAAACAGACCGCTCTCGATGACCCCGATCCAATTGAAGTCGCTGCTGTGCTCGGCGAACTTGCCGAGAATGTAGGCGATGGCCATCTCGTGTCCCTGCTTGTCGAGTTCGGTCAACGGGACGGGGCATAGCTTGTCGTTCCAGCGGCGCATCTCCGCTGCTTGAAAAAGCTTTATCAGAAGGTCTTTTCTCACCGTGTCAAAAATCTCCTCAACAACACTTCTAGGTCTTTCAGCTGTTACTAACTTAGAAAGCATTTCCCATATCTTAGTCCGGTGCCGGCCTATTTTGAGAACCACTCTCCGACGGCGCTGCCAAGTTGGAAGGATGAAAAACGCAAACCTTTTTGTCGATCGCCAATATAAAAGCCGACATTAAAACGAGCGCAATGCACATCACATGAAGCAATTTTGCTCTAGCTGCGGAACACGCGTCGAAAATGGCGCCGCTGCCTGTCCGATATGCGAAACCCTCCAAAAGCCAGCCTCAGAAGCGTTGAGGCCCCGAGAGGCATGCCCTGCGTGTGCAGCCCACTCAGATGTTGGCGCGCGCTATTGTCAAGACTGCGGGCAACCTCTGCGCAAGGATGTTCGCGCCCCTAGCAATGGTTCGGACCGCACTTTAATTAACGCCACGAATCTCATCAGACGGAAACATCAGCTTGACAGAGTCCTTCGACCGCATAGAGCATTGCGACAGGCTTTGTCTACTATGTTTCATCGAGGGATGATCGCCTCCACTACTATATCTTACCGAGGGCCTATGGTCGCTGCTCTTTCAGCAATTGTGCTAGTAATTGTGCTCCTTTTTGTCGCGGTTTTCATAGCATTTGTCGCCATCGCATTGTGGCCAATCACGATTGTCATCGTCGCGCTCTACACTATCGCCTGGATTTATGCAAGACGAGGCTATGCAAACGCGTACGCCCAGCTAAATACTTCACTAGGTATAGGCGGGCTTATTGAGTCTTTACTCCACGGTGTTCCGGCTGATCAGAAAACGGCAAGTGATGCGCTCGTATTGCTCAGTCCCGATTCCCTGCCTGCATTAAATCACGTGCTTCTTGAGGGGCGCGATCCTGATCGGCAGGAAGCAGCGCGCACGCTCGTTAAAATAGGGGATCCAGCAGTCCCGGCGCTGATAGACGCGCTGAGCGACGCTCGTGAGACTGTGTGCCTGGAAGCTCTTTTTGCGCTCGGTCAGATACAAGATAGTCTGGCGATAGGGCCTATAGCGAAGCTCCTCGGCGATACGGAGCCTCGAATCCGCAGAACTGCGGCTGAATTATTGGGCAAATTCGGTGACGTTGATGCGGTTGAACCGCTCATTCAAACCTTTGACGGGGACGATGAGCAGCTCAAAATGATCGCAGCGCACGCACTCGGGAATCTTGAGGATGAACGGGCTGTTTATTCTCTTACTCAGCTACAAGAAGATAAAAATCCGCGTGTTCGGCGCGCAGCAGGTGATGCCCTCAGCCGCTTGGGCATTCCGCCGATTGAAAGTACATACGAAGGCAACTCCGCTAGCTGACACCAATATTACGTTTGAGGCACGGATCCATCAAATTAGATGCAATCTCTCATCAAGGTGTGTCTCCTACACATATGCGAGAACTGCCAGCAGCGCCCATAGGTTAGCCAAAAAAGCCAGAATTTGAAACGCTCCTCGCACGTTTCCCCATCGCCTGAAACCGTCTAAGGCTTTCTGCAAAGCCGAAGCTTCGTCTCCGATTCGTCTCAAACTCATCATAATCGGTGCGGCCTTGACGGTAGCCAGCAGCCCCCCAAGTACTAACGCGACCGACAAGTAGATGGGTACAGCGGCAGACGCCGGCGCCGTGATATCGAACTGGAAGGAAGCAGCCGCCGCGATAGTAAGCACAGCACCACCGATTGCCAGTGTGGGGTAAAGGAAGAGTCCATTGCCTAAATCTGCGTATCTGCTGTACGCTGCCCACCCTTGCGCACCGATCTTACGCCAAGCTGGCATCTGAACGAGAGCCCGGTCAATGTTGCCTCCGGCAAGAAACCCGTTAAGGATAATTGCGGCGGCGATGAGCACGTACGTTGCAAAAGAGGTAATCCGCTCTCCTCCTATCTTTCTTGCTCAGTCTTAAGAACGATCCATCCGTCTGTAACCGATGTTGTTAACATTATCCCCGACTTTGCGCTTTCTGTGGTTGATATCACCACGAGAAACGCTCCCCGTCGCAGGCGGTCTGGTAAATGCGAGTTGACAATCCCGCAAGCTTGAGAACGTGAAGGGAAGGAGCAGTGCTGGGTAGCGTATCCTACCTTGGCGTGGAAGACTGCTGCATTCATAACGCTAAAAAACGAACTTTGTTATTCCGAAGGAGATCGCAGCGTTTCTGAAACGCACATTTCTTATCTTGAGGGCGACATCCCGCGCAATAAGGCATACTTAGCCTTTCCAGTTTACATCATATTTGCGCGCAAGGTAAATACTGCATGCTGAACAATTAATGCCACATGGAGCGATTAGTTCCGTATCATCAGAAAGGGCGCTGAGCATGCTGTATCTCGTGGAAATGATGGTTGCTCATTCATGTAGATGAGTTTTTTTTCTAAACTGCAGTCTCTGTACCAAAAATGAAGAAAAAATAGGAATAAGGACCACCGATTTACTTTTTTGTTATGTCAGAACAGGAAGAAGACGAGACACGTTACTGCAAAGAATGTGGAAAGGAATCGACAGCCATTAATTTAACGGCTTATAGCAAGTATTTGTGCCCAGACTCTCGCTGCGCTTGTCACGACGATTCTGACTCAGCCCCGCAGGCGTCTAGACGCGGATAGTGCTGCTGAGCCGCCCTTTCGCCAGATCATTGACGTATTGTAGCAGGTGATGTGCACGCACGACTCAGAGATGTTTGCGATTTCTGTGTTCGAAATCTGGGAAGACAGTCAAGTAAAGGGCGAGCATCAGACTGACGAGATCCGACGTTCGCAAACTCCGCCTTAATTGCTACGCTGTGCTTTTAAGGGATTGTGGCGTTGAACGCGTGTCCTAACATGCTGCGGTCAATCCACCATCTTCTCAAAAAAAGCGACAAAAGGCAGCCCAAAGAAATTTCGCCAGCACGGTTTCATAGTTATATCCGGGGTGCAGATATGTTTACGCCTCGAAACAGAGGCCGCTGAGCAAAGGAAATGGTCAAAAAATGGGGCGATATCGATCGGAAATGGGGTTCAACCCTCGCAGTCCTAAACTCGCAAGTGAAAAATATTCCACATTCTACTCTTATCAATCAAGTTCATCCATCTTTCAATTTGCGTGCTCCACGCCGAGTCTCGCGGAATGTTCTTAAGAGCAGAGAATTGATCGAGCACTTCAATGCGTGCGTCCCACTTCGTCATCGTGCGTGCATCTTTCAAAGCCCATCTGGTCGCCATTTTTTTCGTGCCTGTTCGCCGCAATCCCAAGTTAGCGACGAACTTGCCTAACCTCGACTGCGCGTTAAGTACCACTTCGGCGCCCCGGAAGTTGTCGGCCAACAATGACAGAAACAGTTTTACCTGCGAATCTTCAAACCAGTCCAACACCCCACCACATATCACGAATACCCCGTTTTCCGTGTGTTCTATATCCTTACACCAACTGGCGTCGAACAACGATTTTGCAAGGTACGTTGTCCGCTCAGGTTCGGACAACAATCGCCTGCGGACGCTGATGACATTGGGGAGGTCAAGATCGTACCACTCGATACAGCCGTTGTCAATGCGGTAAAACGTGGTGTCAAGACCTGCTCCGACATTAATGACTGACGGTGTGGGGTATTCTGCAATATATGCGCGTACTTTCCCGTCGAACTGCATTGCTCGCGCAGCTAGCAGGAGAGTGCCTTCAAAACGCAGGCCTTCATCGATAGCTGAAAAGTCATAATCAATTTGTTCGACAAGCTCAACCGCTTTCGTATCGTTGAAGACTGAAGGATACTCGCGGCTGAATTTTGCTCGCCCCCAGAGCGGAGCTAACAATGTTCCTTCGACGCCATGTAGATCAACCTTCATCGCAGGCTTCCTCGACTGTTGCAGAATGTCTAGCACCGATTAGAATTATAGCTTTAGGCTTCCACGAATAGTTGCTTAGTGAGCCGCATCCCCAGATTCATTAGATTTGCCTTGCAGAGCATTCAGATGTGAATCTCAATTCCTTTTTCTGGCACAATGACGTTATCGCGGAAGTTCTTGAAGACTTAACGGTGCTGCGTGTGAACTGGAATCCATGTATCCAGCTCCACAGTCTGAACCACGTCTCGTATCTCATCATGGTTCAGATGACTTGACGCGTGGATGTGTGTTGGGCGATCCTAAACACGCCAGCAATACGATCCAAGAAACTCATAAATTCAGTGTTTTCCACTCAATAAAGCAAGTAGCAAATAAACAAAGATAAAACTAAATCAAACTAAAATTCAAAAGGGGGTGAAATCGTGGTAGAGAAAGACAAGCGAGTGGCGGTGGGTTGATCCTGCTTGCTATCATACTTGGAATCCTTTTGTTCCTGCTTCCGGATCTAGTAATTTGGCTAGCTTGAATCGGAGTTATCCTATTGTTCTTAGGTGGACTTGCTGCCTCATTCACATGATAGTTCAGTTATGCCTTGAATACTGAAAATCTTCACGCATATCTTGTAGTTCGATCCGTTGGGGGGTTCAACCGGCCGCCAAGATGGTTTCACAAGTCCACACAGTTCATGACACTTGTCGAGCTCGCGTTGAACGGGGCGGTAATGGTCCCTGTGACCGCGGCTAAGATGATGAAACGACCAAGGATGGCAACAAACGCTCGTGAAGATATTTTAGGGAACGAGAGCCTCCAAGCTAAGGTTTGAACCCCTCCACAAGTCCATTCATTCGTTCATCAGGCTGTATCAGATTGACTTTGATAAAACCGGCCGATTCAAGTGATGACTTAATTTCTTGAAAAGAATAGGTCCCGCCTCCTGCAGTCACAACAAGCATATTCACGGCAAAAAAGGCTCCGCTGGCCGGCTGGGTATGATCCGAACTCATTACATGGTCACGGATAACCAGTCGTCCTTCCGGCTGGAGCGCACGGAATATCTTCCGGTACAGTTCAATATTTTGTTCCGGGCTGTTTTGATGAATAATAGCCGAAAGCAGTGCCAAATCATGTCCTGTTGGAAGTTCATCCTTATAAAAATCACTGGCAACCAATTGGATCCGGTCAAGCAGACCGGTACTGGCCAGACGCTGTCGGGCCATGTTAATGACCGATGGCAGATCAACGATCGTGGCGGTCAGACCGCGCGAGGCTTCGAGAAAAGCTTGCGTATATGCGCCGGAACCGCCGCCGATATCGAGCAGTTTCCTGGCCTCGCCTGGTTTTACAGCTGCCACTATTGAGGGTGCCATCTCGTAGGCGACGGCATGCATGGCACCGGTAAAAGCCTCCTTTTCGCTTTCATTGATGTCAAACGCTGTTCCTCTGATCCTGTCTTTTCCATGGCGTACAATATCCGTCAAATCCGACCATTTTTTCCATCCTCCTGTAGCCAACATAACCATAGGCATGATCGAAGTCGGTGATTTCTTTGACAATATGGAGGCTACTTCGGTCGGACAATGGTAGGTCTCTTCCATTTTCTCGAGTAAACCCATGCTCACGACAGCATCAAGCAATATGGTGACGCCCCGCACAGTGGCTTCTAATCTATTCGCTATTTCCTGGGCCGACATTGGATTTTTTTCCAGCAGAGTAAAGACATCCATTTCAGCAGCTGTCAGGAATATTCTCGATTCCTGGAATTTTGATACTAGGGACCTGATAGCAAGAGGTGTCATCGGCATAGGTTGTCTCCACGGCGTTTATTTGTCTGTTTGATTTATATTGAATTGATGAGAGATTGCTTTTTCGCAGGTTAAGGA
>DASPOC010000022.1:0-22617 GCA_035626195.1 Bathyarchaeia archaeon
TAGTTGATATGACCTAAGCAGTTTTGAGATCGCCACGCTTGGCGGATCAGCTGCAACCTTCATAGAACACAACGCACATCATTCCAATACTTCACATACACATCATACACGTGCTAAAGTAGCGGATGCTGAAACTGACCACATAGATGTTGGTTGGACCTGCATTACGCTTGAGTCCTGTGTCGACTTGATCCTTCAAAGCGTTCAGTGATCGGTAGGTCCCTGCCCCACAAGAGCACCATGACCTAATTAAAGTTGTTCGCGAAAAAAGGAGGAAGGCCTACCCTTTCACCACCTGTATTCAGGCCCACTCGTGGCCTTTTTCACACCTGTGCTTCTCCTCGTGCTTTGCGTCTTCACGCGAGCAGACAATCTCGCCACCACACTCAGGGCACACGACAGTGCACTTAATGATTTCATTTTGCTCGTCATCCTCTGCCATTGTTCCACCTCCTGTTGACTGCTGATTAAAGCGTAGCGGAGTATAAAAGTAGTGTTTTAATCCAGCTACCGTTGGCGGTAATCAGCAGGCACCCCCCATCTTTCTGTTACATTATACCGAGGCACTGTTGACTTGAAGTGAACCCAGATGGGGGCGTTATCTAACTGAGGATGCGCTGCAAAAAAAGAACTGTCGCCACAACATAGGGCTTCAAGAACTAGGGGCAATTCATATTGAAAGATTTTATATCGTAATGGAGCAGATCCAAAAACAAACCCGCCACTCACGTGACAATAGACGTGTAATGCCGGCCCGTCATCAGTGTCTTTCCACTCAGCTAGCACTTCATCTCTCATGAGCCTTGTATACCAACCACATATCTGTGATTCATTGCAATCTGGGCCAATTGTCAAAAAGAGCTCACCTGTGATATCGGAGTGGGTTAGCGTATAACGGCGCGGGGAGATCCGATCAGTGGGTCTTATCCAAGCCACGTATTTGACGTGCAACTTTTCCGGTCGCAATCTATTCTCGCGTCTGTGCGTATCCATTGATTCGCCTGCCTTTCAATGTCCTTAAATTCAATCTAGTACGAATTGGAAGCCTACGTGCTTATCAAAAAGGGTATTGTCAGACCTTTGACAGCAGCATGCCAGAATTGCCTCACAAATATTTGCTGTCTATGCTTTGCGAACAAAGAAAAATGCCGCTCTCTTGTGAAGCAAAAGAACAGTTATGAAACGCAACGCGCGGTTTCGGTTATCCATTCTACTTCTCGCTTTCGTCAGGAGCGGAAGTAGCAGGCTCATCAGTTGCCGGCTGTGACAGGGCAAAACCATCTGCCAAATGACTGCTAGAACTAACTTCTGCCTCCAGTTGTTGCAGCGAGATGCCGTTTTTCTCAAGCAGGTGGATCAGCATACGAGTATGGCGCAGCAGTTCCGCGTCTTGAGCGGAGAGATGTTGCATAACCTGTTCAATATCGTTATAGCTGGTCATAGTCGTATTGAACTGTTCGTCCGCCTGAAGTTCAGACTTTCGTCCTAAGACATTCTGCCCGACCATAATAATCGGTAGTAAGGTCAGCTGAAGGAATGTTTGCGAAATCCATACAACGAGTAAGGCGACGATGGGGCTAAGCAGGCCAATGATGGCCATCAATCCAACGACAGCAAGCGCTGCAAACGTATATGCTGTCCACATCGTTCCAACACTCTTAGTAAGCCCAACAGCAATCCGCGTGTTGACGCCAGCCGCCTTTTGCTCAGCTTTATGAACCAGATTGACATTGCGTGGCTGGTACGGATGATGTTCGCGATCAAACAACGCGCTGGTATGGCGATGTGGGTGCGCTTGTTTTTGTGCCACAATCTCTGTTTTGACAGAGTTCGAGATGGTCTCCCCTTGCATACTCATAATCCTCCGATTGCTATCTAGCTACGTGTTCAGTTATATCTTGCACTATAACAGCCTCCGACCTTTTTGAATAGGTGTAACCCGCTGAACTCTCTCTTGTATTGTTATTTGCATTGTATTGTTATTTGCAATAATTTACCTTCTTTATGGTCCATCAAAATAAACTAAACACGAAGAACAAGTTGGCTCAGCTTAGAGGTCGTAGTCTCAATTACGACAAAGCGTTCAGATGTTACCATGTCAGGCGGAACCTCAATAAGGCTCCTGCGCTCAGCGATAAGCTTTTTCAGTAAATGACGACGAGCGGACTGTATTATTTGGCAGCGGACTGTATTATTTGGCGTTTTAATGGGAGAATAAGACTGCAGTGATGGTAACAAAGCAAAATTTAAGTAAGAGCCCTCCGCAACCTTTTCCCATGCCATTCGTTCATCAACCTGAGTATATACCTGGAATTCCAGCAGCCACGATAACAACCCCGACTAATAATACGCGGGTGGAAAACTCAGTATTTGTTAAGGGCACGGCCCAAAACATTGGGGGAGAATATAGTCTATGGCTTGTATTATATGATTACAACGCGAAGCGCCATTACCCACAAGATGGACCCGTTGCTACCTCCTCAAACGGTCAATGGAAGATGAATGCCTCTTTTGGGAGCAGCGGAAGGTATGATATTACTGCGCTCGCTGCTGACAAAAACGCCAACGAGAGTCTCTTACTATACCAAGCGGCCGGTGAATCGAGTCGCAATTATCCAGGGTTGCCTGCCCTTCCTTCAGGATGCATAACGCTGGCTTCAGTCACCGTCTCTAAAACGTAGCTTTAGCTGTGTATTGTTCGTTCAAGCAGGTTTAATGAAGAAAGGGACGAAAAACACGCACAGATCCAGAAGGCCAAACCGTCTCGTTACCAGCAATTAGGGGACGGTCTGCAGCACACTTGCGTAAACGGTTAACTTTTATGTTGACGGTAATACGCTGGACAGGCGACCACGGCGACAGGCGGTACTGGGGATTCATATTTCCGAGTTCCTCCACAAGCGTCTTAACTTCGAGCAACACGTATTTAGCGCGAGCTTTGCAGGGAAGCGCAATATGCGCCGTCAACATTCACTGGGCAGGTTGACATAGTGGCGACCCTGAGCTAGAAAGTGGCTCCGTCGCCTGCGCCGTATAAGAGTGACCGGCCAGTTTCAGTGACGATTAGGAGTTGGGACTCTCACTCTCTTTTTTTCGCAAGCAGGCCTGAACTGGTGCCAGCGTGTTCCTTTCGCTTCCCCAGCTCCTCGCTCGTTATTTCTTTCTTTCTGAGTGATACAATAACGTAGGTCAGTAGCCACGTGAGTGGCATCAAAACGTGAGGCTAAAACCAGCTGACCGGGTTATTTCTCACCTCTAAGATAACTACCTTTGAATTTGGGCAAAGCGAACTCCCATGTCAAAGGCTTTTTGACAATCTTTTGGAAATTCTTCTTTTCGTCTCTTTGCTTTCTCTTGAACATTAAACAATGTTGATTCATACTTAGAGTAATCATCAAATTGATAGGTATCGGTAACAAACAGCGATTCCGATTCCCCGAAGATCCTCTTCATTACCATTTCAGCAATATTGAGAGACTGATTATAGCCCATTAGTTTCACCTGGTCTTCTTTCGCGCCCATAGTGTAAATTAAACCCGTCTTGATCCTCTTCTTAAAAAGCGTCGAGTGGTTCGCGTCATACACCAAGTACGGAAATATGAGCCTTTCCATGAAGGATCTCATCTCGCCGGTAGCTGTTCCTAAGTAGATAGGAGAACCCATGATAATGGCATCAGCTTCCTCGGCTTTTTTGAGAAGTGGTGTCAAATCATCGTTTACTGCGCACCTGCCATAGCTCTCGCCATTTTTCAATTTGCAGGCAAAACAGCTTATGCAGCCTTTAAAGTTGAGTTTATACAGATGAACGAGTTCCGTCTCTGCTCCGTGCGAAGCCGCTCCTTCAAGCGCGTTGTTTAACAGGGTTGCGGTATTGCACTTGGTTCTCGGACTTCCGTTTATTGCTAATACTTTCACAGACATGCATCTCGTCAGAGCGATATAACCTTTTACACGGACGTGTGTCTGAACGCGATTTCAGGCGCCTTAACCAGCAGTTCGATATACTCCCAATACTTCACACGATGTCAAGCACGAGAGTGGGGCGTGGACTTTTATAGAACCGCTAATCCACTCCAGAAACGCCGTGCGTCAGTATTTAGTTCCTGTTTGCGTGATCCCACTCCTGTATGTCGCCCCAGCCGGGAACTTTCTCAGATCGGAAAGGACAAAATGGCTCTTGCTTTTTAGGGGAGTCGTCTTCTTCTGTTTCCATTTGCGAAAGCTCTCCAAGGTAAACGTACGTTCTTTGTCTTCTCCGCTGTCACAAAAAGTTTCTATGATCCCAGCGCGCCCCCAGAAATCCCCCGCTCACTCTGCGGCCTGAGCACGTTTCATCATGCGATTCCAAGAAACTTCTTCTTCCGGCAATCCGGTTTAATCAGAGAAGCTTATCTACGTTGAACGTGCCGAAACAAACAACTCAAAACGGTTCAGGGAAACAGCTCACGCAGATTGATTTTGAAATCGCCCAATTTTCCACCGTAGTTACCCGCGGAAATTCTGACGACACCATCGATTTCCAATATGGCCTCAATTCCTTTTTTCATTGCCTCTCTAACTGTGTCAAGCGAGGTTCCGTTAATCACAATTTCAGGGATATATCTAACGCCCTCTGGAACCTTGTAGGCCTTTCCTGATCTGTTCCTAAGTGAAGGACAGAATGGATCATTTGTGGTTGGACCTATCGACGAAAAATGGGTTTCAGGCTTTGAACCTGCGGAACACACATCGAAAGGGGTTACTACGCCCTTTACGCGGTGGATGGCACGCAAGGCCTCCTCCCCGGCTTTTTTTAGAGCGTCTTTAGTTTTACACATGACCCAGAAATTCGCGCCCATCACGCCTCGAGCGTACCCTAAACGCCTTTCAATAATGAAATCTGGGACCATAAGTGGCACAACAACAACGTTTCTACAAAAGCGTTCTTCCACCCATTCATATCCGTCCCCGCAATGTCCGATCCCCTCCATCATGTCCATCTTACCTTCTGCTTCGGGTAAAGCATCGAAGATTGCCGTGAAGGGTTTAACAAGTATGTCTTGCCGAATCCTGTAAGAAAGTTCAGTCTCAAACTTCTTTAAGGAAGATGCAAAGCTCTTCTTCTTGTCTAAACCCGCCCAGAACTGTAAGACAGCGCCCCCGCGCTTATCCGGAGTCTCGTCTTCGTCAAGCCACTTCTCAACCCCGCCTTCTACCCTACCAATTACGACTGAAGGCGTTGCCGTTGCGTCTTCAGCTGCACTGTGCAAAGTCGCCTCGTCGTCGGCTGTGACTATTACTCGGCAAAAAATACCTGTAGATGCCTCGGCATACGTGTCGTCGATTTCAGCTTTGAACACCATTACTTGTCCGAGCCTCCCGACGGATTCTCCTCCGACCTTCCTCCTGAATTCGCTGCTCTCTTTCGCTAGTGATTCCTTATTCTCAGCGGCAACTATTTGAACCTTGGGTAATTTTTTAAGTCGCTCATTTTTTGCGTCTATTTGACGCGTGAAGGCTAGGATGGGGTTTTCGGGTGGGGGATAAAGGAGGTCTTGCAAAGGTTCCCGGGTTTTTCACGCTGCCTGCTCACGCGTGCAGTTCGACGATCCCGCCAACGGGTGCAGTTCATGTACCACTTGCGTCACTGAAGCCAGCGTTATCTATGTGCTGCCCCGCGCATGGCACTCCGACGAGCGTTACGAGTGCTTTGATCTGGCGTGCATCGATGCCATTCCCGTGATCACAGCGACGAGCACGTATGCAACGTTGCTGAGCCGGGAGAGACAAAAGCGAGGGCTATCATCGACAGTTGGTACCAAGTTATTGAGCGAGTGCGACAAATGATAGTATCGGTGAAGAAGTGCGCCACATTGATAAGCAGGGATCATGTTCGTCGTAATTAACAGAAATCTCGATAAGCGCATAACGGGGAAGTTAAGCGTATAAGCCTCAACAAACCTGTCTCCGGACTTTGGACCGATGACCGCTCATGCTCAGTACCTTGCGTCGACTTTAAGATGGTGTGGCGACAGTCAGTCCATGCAGAGCTGCCCATATAAGAACTACTAGGGCGTGGCCCTCCGCAAGCGTAAAAGGAGCCGCGGGCAAGAGCGGCGATGGCAATCTTCTGTATTGCCTACCGTTAACGGGCTTTTTTTAACGCGCGCTTGGAGATGACGCAAAATCTGTCGCGAAGCTTCATAAACCCGGGGACACCGTCTTAGAACAATGGCGAGGGGACAATTGTTCGCAACGTTAAGGACGCTGCAGCCCAGGCTCTAAGGTATCATTGAATCTGCAATAAACGAAATGGTCTGGTTTCTCTCACTTGAGATGGTGGTCTTCTCCGCGCACCGCGGTTTATCAGAGAAGCCTAAAATGTCACCGCAGCTGCTCCGTCTTTTATAGAAGAGAAACGGAGCCCGATTTGGCGTTATCGAGCAGTCAGGGTCAAATAGCCCCTTTTTGGTGAATGCTTAACTAGAGTTGAAAGACCCTAAGATAGGAAGATGAATCGTTTACTGTGGACGAACTCTTTGCTCCTTCGCGCTGGCCCACGGAAATCCAAGGAATGAGGCTCAGCAAATGCGTCGCGACAGGGACGAGTGGACAGAACAAGAGGAGACTGTCGGTAAATGCCCTACAAGACCCGGCGCGACCCCTCAACATGACAACGCATAGAAGCGGAGAAAATGGGCTTAGGGATTGACGAAAAAAAGGATAGCCATACGTCTAACCGTTCTTGAAATGAAACTGCCGAAGATCTGCGTGGCTTGTTTAATCAGGCTGGAGCAAAAGCACGAAACGGCAATTGGCCTTCGTTGAAGCTCGAGGTTAAGTTGATAAATCGCCAGCTATGGAGATCCCTGCGGGTCATTGAGGTCACGAATCATGAGCAACGAATAGCTGCTTTGAGGAGCAATCGCGCGCGTCGGCACGGATTCAGACGCTCTGCATTATTGTTTAGATTCGCGGTGCTTGCTGCTGTCTTCCGCTCCTGCATCGTTTTTCTTGCTTGTTTGGCCTATCCGAAATACGCGCCAGAGATAGCTCACGATGGCGGCGATCACGGCCACTGCGGCAACGGCTAGCGCTAGCATGATTCGTTGTCTCATTAGTTCGCTTCCTTTTCTGAACTTGTCTTCGCCGTGCCAGTTGGCTACGCAATGTTGGCTCCTTACACCGAATGCGAGATTCTTGGTGCTGTGAAGCGTAGCGGTATCGCGAGCAATATGTCATGGCACACTGCGTCCAGCGTAAAGAACTAGTACGCTTAGTTAAGTGAGTGCCAAAATTGCGAGTCAATTTTGCGCTGGGGCTCTGAGGTGTAAATCTCACTGTTTAAATGAGCTGATCAGCGAAAAACGTTGCTATGAGGATCACGAGTTTGGCCCAATCGAGGACGTACTGCAACCCCTATCCTGCCAAAATGAGCGCAGCCAACTAGGAAAACCTCATAACTGCCATACCTCAAAGATCAATGTATTAAGCGATTCACACGCAACATTCTCGCCGCGCTGACCTTCAATTTGCCGCAGTTTCGTCGTAAACTTGCCCAAACAGCTCTCGGTGCCGGGCAGGTAGTCGAACCTACAATGCTGGCTGAACCCATGATATTAAATTGCGAAGTGGCTGGAGAGACGACAAACGATCATAGCAAGCTTTCAATGAACCGGAAACGACAGGATTGAAGGCGGGTGAATTGAGAACGGATCAACCAGACTGCGACAATTGGATCTTGCTGAGAATACCCTACGCTCTATGGGCACTCGCGATTCTTCTGCTGGCCCTCTCATTCGCATTCTCTCTAACTATCATCGGTGCAATCGTGTTCATCGTGGCGTTTGGGTACGTCACCTACGCGCGATATCGGCTCTCCCCACGAGGCGGGGACCTGCAGGCGCACATCCGCGAAGCGTGCTATGCCGCGTAGAATGGGACGGCGAAAGCCGCGCCCTCGACATCGGGTGCGGAATGCCCCCTTCACCATTGGCATGGCTAAATGCTTCCCCGCCGCGCGCGTAACGGGCAGTGATTATTGGAGTAGAAAATGGGAGTATTCACAATCCGTTTGTGAGGGCAATGCAACGATTGAGGGGGTTGCAGAGCGCGTGAACTTCCAAAAAGCAAGAGCTTCGGCCTTGCCGTTTGAAGCCGGGTCGTTCGATGTCGCGGTAAGCAATCTGGTCTTTCATGAAGTGAGCGACACCAACGACAAGCGAGAGGTGATCAAGGAGGCACTACGGGTCGTCAGGAAGGGCGGCATGTTCGCCTTTCAAGATCTGTTCCAGAAGCGAGCGTACGCGACATCGAGGAGTTGCTCGAAGCAGTCAGGGTTGGGGTACCGAACGCGTCGAGTTTCTTGATGCCACTCATTCGGCCATTGTTCCGAAGCCGCTGAGGCTTCCCTTTATGCTCGGTACGATCGGCGTCCTCCGCGGGACTAAATGACAGGCGCACAAGGATTGTGCAGCGCCGTCTCTATCTGGTTCCTACTCTCTTCGAAAGTGCGCCAGCTTCTCAAAATTTGAAAGCGTTGTGCCGCTCGTTCGGCTGGCACGCGATCAACAGACGCGATCCGTTACGTATCCGAGAGCTCAGCGCCAACAATAGTGTGCGTTGTCATGACTCCCTCCACATCACGGATCACGTCTACCGTCTTGCTGAGGAGAGGCAGCCCATCGACTTCGATGATCACCAAAAAATCATACTCCCCAAATACGTGGTGCAGTTCTCTAATCCCAGGGATCTCGCCGAGTTTGTCAAAAACGCTTCGCTCCTGGCCAGGAACAACGTTCACTAAGGTGACTCCGACCACCATGAATATCTCTTGATCTAAGACTGGGTCGCTTGTATTTAGAGCTAATCGCAAAAAAGGCGGATTTAGATTGATCATTGCACGACGAAGCGCGTCGTGTCTTCTGGCCTCGGCGCGGGAACTGCGTTTTGACGCGCACCGGCCAAACTCGTAACCTTTTTTTGCCGTGCAGAATTCCCTACGCTCGTAACGATAGCTTGATCGAATTTGCGGTTTAAGACAAGTTGCTCTTCACCTTATGCGCGCAAACGTGCGCGCCGACGTGTACCAGGCCGACACCTTTTTTGCTGCGTCAACCCTATCTTTGGTAGTTTGTCTAGGTTCAGGTTAATCTTGACAGATTGTAAATCGTCGCGAACTTCGGCAGGTCGTTCACCACATAAGCAAAAGCCATCCACGCCCACTTCCCCCAGCGGTCATTCACCGCTTGCGTCACCGCGTTGATTTCCTGCCTAGGGCGTTTGGGCTCGCGTCCTAGCAAAAGCTCACTCATGATAACCACGCTCCACACGTCTAGCGGGACGCGGCCCTGACCAATGATCAGGCCGGCCGAGTACGCGCCAATGCCTGGGATCTCTTGCACATTTTTCACAGCCTCTGTCTCGGGCTGGCGGTGCAGCTCTCTTAAAGACATCTGATGTTCAATTAGATAGCGCGCCGCCTTGACGAGCCGCTCCGCTCGGTAGCCAAGCTTCGCTTCTCGCCTCAGCTCGATGGGGTCCCGCTTAGCGATATTGGAAGGTTTTGGCCACAGAATGACCTCGTGACGATCGAAGGCAATCCTGGTTCCGTACCGATCGAGTAGTCTTGCCATCATGTCTTTGCTTCGTTTGAGCGGTGCCATCTGGAGGGTTATAGCAAGAATAACCCGACCGAACAAGTCATCCAACCGCCCAATGCGCATGCCATAAAGGTCTTCTACTGCGATTGACAGCACCTTGTCATTGCGGGCGAATCCATAAAAAGCGTTAAGGTCTTCGTCCTCTCCCAGCCCGAGTTTGATGGCCGTCTGTAGCGTAGCTTCTTCATAGTTTGTCAGATGCGATTCTACGTAAATGCTCACCGTTACTTTCTCATTGACTGCGGACAGTTTCAATCCGACCGGCTTGTCATTTAGACGGGTACCGCTCCACAGCGTGCCGTTTCTAAAAACTTCTCTCGGAGTTGACCAATGCCAGCCCGCCGGTTTAGCGACGGTTAGTGAGAGATCAAATGGCTTAGGCATGAAGATTTCAAACTGGGCGGACGCGCGGTAACTACGGGGCTTGTTCATGGTCTCTATTGGGCATTTTACTACTGGCGCTAGTTAATTATAATACATTGTTTTGTGCTCCTGAACTCCTCAAGTCGATGCGCCCTAGATTCGCGCAACTCGTCGCGACACCGTACGCGATCAACCAGTGACATGGGGCGAGCTGTTCTGCATCTACTAGACGCTTAGGCTGGCCAACTGTTGCGACTGCCGTTTGTTGATTTTGCGTTGGGTGCGCCAGTTTCGCAGCTCAAGGAGCGGTTAGGTAAACAAAAACTGGTGTTACAAGCTGTCCTTCGAATTATTGTCGGTGATAGTTTCTGCCATGTACTTATGGATGGCGCAGCCATGCGGATATGTTCCGGATGTAATGAATTGGTGCGTGTAGGATCCTACGGATTCAGAATCGGCGAAGTAAACGCTCTATTGTTTGAGACTATTTGATGCGCTACACTCGCGTCGTTTCGCCAAGTGAGCTTCCGTCTTTAGATCGTCAGTGCCAGCGGCTGAAAAAAGAAAGCCTGGTATGATAGCTGTCTGCGCGCTTGGGCTTGCGCTGGGACTCGCAGTCGAGCTTTGTTGTAGCAGTCGAAATCACGCTCGATGTAAGGATGTCGTACTTAAGTTCACGGTTGCTGGATTCAGCTAAGGCCGGATTCGAAGGTGAGGTCACCCGGCAACAGCAACGGAGCGACCACAAGCACCACTGGCATTAAAAGACAGTATCTTTTCACGTTTGATCCATTTTACCCTTGTTGAAAGTCAAGAAGCTAAGCGTCGTTTGAAAATAATCTTCGGCCACTTTTTGCGTGAGATGCCGCACTCATGGAGCTGAAAGAGCGGTAGCACTGCAAACGGGCCAGATCGCTCATGAGGGCGCGCTAGGGGCTGTGGTTTCCTACTGCGCTTTCAGAGAGATCGAGCTATTACGCTTGAACTCGTAGTCATTCGATCAATCATCGCAGTTAAAAAAGGTAGAGCGGGAGAAGTGAAATGTGTGCGCGTAGTGACGAGTAATTCTCGGATTTTCCTTTTAATAGTCCCCCTTTAAGGCTTTTCAGGCCTGAAAACGAAATTACTGCGGAATGTATTGAGAGCGACGATTCAGCGGGCAAACTTCATCAAACGAACGTTGCATAACAAAGCAGTCTAAAGTTGGAACGCAGACTGTCTGTGGGAGAAAGAGAAAATGAAAAAACACCTCATTTTGGTGCTCGTTATGATCGCTGGTGCAACGGTTATGATCGGGGGATGCACATCATCGTCAAATACGAGCCCCAGTGCGGTTAATAGTTCCATTACTAGCACCACGAGCCAAAATTCCGTCGCTATCCAGAATTACGCCTTCAACCCGTCGACGCTCACCATTCAAAAAGGGGCGAATGTGACGTGGACAAATTATGATTCAGTCCAGCATAATGTTGTTTCGGATTCGTCGGCGTTTTCATCATCGCCACTTCTCAATAAAGGCGACACTTACACGCATCAGTTTAACGACTCAGGCTCGTTTTCATACTTCTGTAGCATTCACCCATATATGAAAGGAACAGTCGTAGTCAAATGATACGATTCATGACGACTTCGCTACCTTCTAACGAAAATCGATTGACTGTGGCCACTTTCTTTAAAACAAGTAGCCAACGCGACGGAAACATTTCACAAGAAAGATAGTGCCCTCTTTTGACTCGTCACGCTGACGAAAAAAGACTAAGGGAGCGATGCACTGAGTGTTCAGCCGAAGCTAATCCACAGTCACAGTGATAGCCAAAAATTGTTTGGCGACATTTCAGCGCTTAGAAAAAAAGAGCTTTGTAAGTTCAGGGAGAGGCGTGGTCTACATAAAAAAAAGTGATGTTTAGTGTCAAACAGGCGCGAGTCCCTATCGAATGATCAAGCTTCAGATTCGTTGCTCAGCAATCTTATTCGGGGATTGTACGACTACTTCAATCCGCTCCTTCACGTGATCGAAGAACTTCAGAGCGACGCAAAGAAGAACCGCAAAAAGTGAGCTGTGTCAGCGGAGTTCCATGAATGCTAGACTTCTTCCACGCGATCAAGCCACTCGTTGACTAAGCAGTTAAACACTGTCTCTTGCTCGACTTCCAGTCCGTGCCCTGCCCTATCCAATATCGCAACAGTTCCACGTGAGTAATTCGTAGCTATTTTTAGTGAGTCATGATACCCCACCGACGCGTCTTGGCGGCCAACAAAGATGAGTGCAGGCCGGTCGAACGGATGCGGAAGCTGGTCCACCTCAAAGGAAAAGCTGTACCCATGTTTTTCAAATCGCTTGAGAAACGCCTCATCCTTTGCGCTCATCCCTGGAATAATATCCTGCGTGAAGCGATCCCACCGCGGATGGTCCTGCAGCACAAGCACGCGCTCAAACAATTGCTTCTGGGCGCTGGAAGCGATGCTCGCTAGGAACGATTTATCCTTGACGAATACCCGTCGGGGGGGTAGGTCGCGCCGGTTTCGATCGGCGATGACAACAGGACAAATGAGAAGGACTCCTTTGAGGCGTTCGGGTATGGAACGAACCAGGCCGCGGGACAGGTATCCACCGTACGATTCGCCAGCCACCAGGAACTGATCGTCGGGAATAACATGTTCACAAAACTCAATGATAACATCCAACATCTGATCTGCCTTGTTCAACCAGCGTGGAGCGTGTGTGCGACCCATGCCTGGCAGGTCGAAGTAGACACGTTTCCATCCCGCGCGATTTGCGAAGATAGGTTCCATGCAGCCGGTCATTACGTGATGATCGATGCCAAATCCGTGGATCGCTAGCACAGGGTTGCCCTCACCGCACGTCTCGTAATAAATGTGCAGATCGCCTATGTCGCATATCATGGATAGTTAGATGAGGGGCTCGAGGTAAAAAGATAGTGCCGTTTTGCAAACAATTGGCTAGGTTTTGGGAAACTTCCAACGTTTGGCGCGTTCAGGCATCATTGGGCAAACGCCAGCGCTCGCTCTTTGAAACAGCTGCTCTCACCCACGCCATTCTGCTAGGGTTTTGCTGCACGGAGTAGTCCGCGCGCCTCAAGAACGGCCACAGAGGGGAAGCTACTATGGTTCTCTCTAAATAGGATGAGGTACATAAAATTTATAGGAGACCATAACAGCCTCCCAGCGTTAGCATTTGCACTTGCGGTCTTGAATTGCGGTTGGGGGGCGACGCCGCATGTCTCCCAAAATGAGGTAGTCACACTCTGTGCGAGACACGCGGCTTTCGGTGCCTTTACCCAACTGCTTTTCCCCAAGAACGACGTACTATTTTAATTTGTTGGATTATGAGCAGTAGTTCTACTGCACCTCACTGCTCGTCCTGTTTCAAGATGCTAGCCAAAACACGCCGCCAGGTCGTCCCACTACTATTCGACCCACCCAGTTTTGAGATCTGCATAAAGATCTTCAAGAATCGGCCTGGGGAACATCTAATCTTGTTTGCTGACCTTGCGCCTGCAGTTCGACTGTCACTGTAGAACAACGACCTCGGGGCCAGTCGGCCCATCGCCTTTTTGCACGATTTCATTGTCTGGGTTCAGTTCGACGGTCGTTCCGGGGCCCAGCCGTCGAAGGCAATAAATCTCCTCAGAGCTACGTATGACCACCGGTGAATGCGTAAACTGTGCGTGTTTGTTCGAATTCAAGAGGGGCTCATGGACCTCGTAGGAGTCGTCGTAAACAACACCGATTGATGAAAGGTTTTCCTCTTCATCTGCATCACATTTTCACGAGAGCGTGCTTATCTTCAAAGGTTTTCTGCAGAAACTTATTGGGTGACTTCGGTCTTCGTGGTTGGGATTAAAGGGATGAAACGTTTGGGCGCGGAACGAGCCATAAATTGATGGTGTCGCGGAGAGAGCCCCGTTTGGTCTTTGCTGGCGCTTGTTCTCTCTAATGCGCGAAGCTATATATGACATAGGCATACAGATACGTGTTCAAGCAAAAAGGAGGTGACGGCGTGTATAGAGCAAACACAAGAAACAATTTCAGCGGCGGCTACAAGAGCTACGATAGTAAACCAAAGAGCGCTCCCGTAGATGTCGGAAAGCAATACGACGTGAAAGTCGAAGATATTGCAAAACAGGGCGACGGGATAGCTCGCATTAGCGGTTTCGTGATTTTCGTTCCACACACCAAGATTGGTGACGAAGTTAAGATTGAAATCAAAGCTGTGAAGCGCAACTTCGCTTTTGCTGAAGTAGTCGAAGAGTAACCAACCTAGTTTGCGTTACGGATTGAACTGAATTGATGGATTAACCGCATTATTGTTGGAAGTTGCGCTGCGCACCTTGACTAATATGTTGTTCTTCCATCTACCTTTTTGATTAACTGGTACATTGCACACAAACGTGTACTAAATGAGTTGTACGCTTTTTCGAAAGGCGCACGCTTTTTTCTATGAAACACATTGTTCCGGCTTTCACAGGACAAGATGGGCTCCGCAATTGTATATTGCCGTTTTGCGGACGGTCCCGAATTCACTGAGCGCATCAGACGGATCTGTGCCGTACACAGCATCCCCGAGCATCGCCATCGAAGCGCACCCGCCGGTAGCCTCTACGGCCTCTACCGCATCTTGCGCTTTCTGACTCAGCATTTCGGTTTCGTACGCAAATTGCCGAGACAGACGCATGAATTCATCAAACGTGGGTTTCCGGATTAGTTTCTTGAGCGAGGCCGATCCAAACGTCTCTATTGCAGCGAGCGCGCCTCGATCTGCTAAGATTTCAGGCGTCGAGAGTGGCCCGAACGTAAGATAAGAGATTTCGAGTGGGGGGGCGGGAATTCGATCAACCGAATCTTGTCGCCTAATGACGACACCTCCAACAGCCTGCGCGATGACGTCGCCGACTCCGGTCTTGTTGACAATTTCTGCGCGTTGCGCCGTCTCGCAAAGCGCGTTGAAACTGAAATTCAGCTTCCATAACTGGTTCAGGGAAAGAGCAGTGCTTAAAGCGCCTGCACCACTCGTGCCCAGGCCGCAGCTGATCGGCCCGGCGAGCTCCGTCCTTACGTCTGCTTGCTTCTCGGACAGAGAAGCGAGGACCGTCCTTGTGGTAGCCGCGAGAGAAGGCTCTCTGTTGATAAACACGCTGCCTTCGCCTTCCACGGCTTCAGTCGTTGCACCATCGGCGATAACGATGCCGCACCCGACTGAGGCGATGCCCGCCCGGTCGGGCTTCAGCGCGAAAAACCCTGTTATGTGAAATGGGCAAAACGCTTTCATGTGCTGTTCATTCGACGAACGATAGCGTCCATAATCTTCTCAGCGAGGAACGCTTTGTCGCCTTGGTGCCGTTCAACCTGTGAGTTGACGATGTATATTTCGTTGTCTTGCGTGCCCATGCCTTGGAAAGTTACGTCGTTTGCGACTACGAGATCAACGGGGATAGCTCTGGCGCATTCAATAAGAGCGTCTGGAGTCGTGTGTGTTTCCGCTTTGAAACAAACGATAAAGAGGTTTGGGTACTTCGCTCTGACCATGTCGGTAAGTTTCGGCACATTTTTCAGCGCGAGGCGTAGTTCCTGACCCGATCGTATCTTCCCACTGTGTTTATCTACCGTATAATCTGAGATGGCCGCCGCGTTAATGAAAATGTCGCATCCTCTCTCGAGCTCAGACAGCACCGCTTGAATCATTTCGGCCGCGCTTTCCACATGTACCTGGTTGACGAGCCGCGCGTCGCCGTTGTGCACGATAGTGACGCTCGCGCCTCTTCTAAAGGCTTCATAAGCAAGCTCTCTGCCGGTTCGTCCGGAGCTCCTCGTCGTAAGAATGCGAATGGGATCCAATGATTCTATCGTCGCTCCGCTAGTTATCACGACTCTCTTTTGCTCAAGCTCAGCTTCCGAAATGAGCCGTTCGACCACGAGCACGATTTCGTCGAGTTCTGCAAGCTTTGCTTTGTCTTCTTCCAGGCGCGGCGATACGAAATGCACACGGTCTTTCAAGCGATCAAGGTTCTCAGCGATGAATGGATGAGAGTACATGGACTCATGCATCGCCGGGACGATGACTACGGGCTTTCCGGATCCCAGCGCGGTGACGGCGCACGTCGTGACAGGGGTGTCGTCGATGCCGTGTGCCACCTTGCCGATCGTGTTCGCCGTGCACGGGGCAATTAGGAGCAAATCTGCCGATCCGCCTTTACCGAGAAATGTAACGTGTTCCACGTTTCCGGTAAGTCGTGTTATCACGGGTTTTTGTGATGCATATTCCAGCGCGTTCGGGTGAATTATCTTGCAGGCCGCGTCTGTCATCACGCAGTGTATCGTTGCGCCTTTTCGCTTGAGCTCGTGGACGAGCTTCACGGTTTCTACCGCTGCGATGCTGCCAGTAATGCCGACAATGATGATCTTGCCTTCCAAACTTCTCATGTTCGAGCAACCGTTGCGTTTTAAGCTAGTTACCTCTGGTTTGACTGATTAAGTTTTGCATGACGGCAAAAAAATGGCGGTGTACTTATGAGCACGCGGGCGGTGGCTGTTATGTTCGAGTTAGAACAAACGGCAATGGCAGCACGCTCATTTCGACTACTCGCACCGCGTGCTTCTAACAAGAATCGAGCGAAATAGCTAATACCCGTCGCCCCGTCAGAGGTATAGTGAAGCAAAACATCATACGAAAGGGACGATTAGCGGAGTTCGATGAGCAGGCGTTCCGGTTCACCTCCTCGATCGCCGCGGACGCGTGGTTCTTTCGCTATGACATTCTTATAGATCTCGCTCATGTAGCGATGCTAAATAAGCAAAGCATCATCGAGCAAGCGACGTTGGAAGCGTTGACAAAAGCACTCCTCAAAATCAAGGAGCATGGGTACGCCAAGCTGCCGCGGGACGTTGATGACGTCCATGTCGCGATCGAGACTGCTTTAACGGAGCGCGTCGGAAGCGCGCAAGCGGGGTGGCTCCACGTCGGCAGGTCAAGAAACGATGAGGTTGCAACCTGCATCCGCATGGCCTTACGCCATGACTTACTGGTGCTCATGGACGCTGTTCTTGCCTTACAAGATACGCTCCTGGAACGGTCCGCAAGCCACGCCACGACCATTATGCCGGGATTCACGCACTTGCAGCACGCGCAACCAACCTCGCTCGGGCATCATCTGCTTGCGCACTATGACGCCTTAGAGCGAGACTTTGCGAGGCTGGTCAACTCGTACGAGCGGACAAACCAATCTCCTTTAGGCGCAGCTGCATTTGCTGGAACAGGATGGCCGCTCGACCGAGATTTTGTTGCGTCAGCACTAGGCTTCGATGGCATCGTAGAGAATTCTATGGACGCCGTGAGCACCCGTGATTTCGCAATAGAAGCGCTCGCCGCTGCATCAAATGTGATGATCACGCTTGGTCGTTTGGCTGAAGAGCTGATATTATGGAGCACATCTGAGTTTGGCTATGTGGAAATAGACGACAAGTTCGCTTCGACAAGTTCCATCATGCCGCAAAAGAAAAACCCTGATACGCTCGAGCTGATTAGGGCTAAGATTGGTTCCGTTATTGGAGATTTTACAGCTAGCGTGGTGATTTGTAAGGCGCTGCCATTCAGCTACAATCTCGACTTACAGGAGATTACACCTCACTTGCAGCAGGCGATTGCGACGACGATCGATTGTTCTCGCATTGCGAACGCAGTGCTGCAAACCATTTCGATCAACAAGCAACGGCTTGCTGAAATGAGCGCTGTGGGTTTCACCACTGCAACTGAGCTGGCTGACACGATCGCGCGCACCGCACACGTTCCTTTTAGAACGGCGCACACGATTGTTGGAGACCTTACGCGCGTCGGTGCGTGCGACTTGGACGCGATCGACCAAGTTGGGTCGCGGCACCTCGGAAAGCAGCTCTCGCTGCTCGGTTTGACGGAAGACGATGTCGCAGAAGCTCTTGACGTTAATCGTAACGTGGCAAAGCGGGACATCACGGGCGGGCCTGCCCACAGCCAGCTAAAACTGATGTTGAAAGCGCGACGCAGGCGGCATAAGATGCGACAGCAACGCCTCGTGCTGCGACAGAAAGCACTGCAGAGGGCGGAGAAAGGCCCGCTGACGGCTTCTGGAGCTTAGAATGGACGACATAGGACACGGTGATCGTGTCAAAGTAGTTAAGGGTAAGAAAGAGTTCTTCGGCATGCTGATGCCGAGTGCGACTGACTTTGTCGTGATTAAACTCGATAGCGGGTATAACGTAGGATTCGCACCGGAGGGGATAACGATGACGCTTGTCGAAAAGGGAGCGCCGCTCGCCGAAAAGCGATTACCCCGGCCTGTACGATCCGAACTACCGAGACTGAGCATCATCTCCACTGGGGGCACCATTGCCAGCAAAATCGACTACCGAACAGGTGCGGTGACGAGTCAATTTAACGCAGATGATATTATCGACGCGATTCCGGGCTTAGCTGAAATCGCTAACATTCAAGGCACACTGCTTTATAACATACTGAGCGAGAACATGCGGCCAGAATCGTGGTCGGAGCTCGCTCAATGCGTCTATAACGAAGTAAGTGCGGGCGCGGACGGGGTACTCGTTACCCACGGGACTGACACCTTGGGATACAGCGCCGCTGCCTTGTCATTTATGCTCCAGGTACCCGTGCCGGTCGTACTCGTCGGTTCGCAAAGATCTGCTGATCGACCGAGCAGCGACAACGTCGTTAATGCGATCTGCGCCGCAGTAGTGGCTACGAGTGATCTTGCTGGGGTTTTTGTGGTAATGCACGAAGACGCTTCGGATGACAGTTGCCTTGTCCACCAAGGAACGCGGACCAAAAAAATGCACACATCACGACGTGATGCGTTTCGATCCGTCAACGTGTCGCCGATTGCACGCGTCAACTATCAGGAACGGTCCTTGCAGTTCTTAGGCGATCGCACGAGTCGAGGCGGTTGCGAACTCGCCGTCCGTCCGCAGATCGAGCCGAAGTGCGCTTTGGTTAAGTTCTTCCCGGGAGCGAGTCCCACCATTGTGGACTACTATGCGGAACAAGGGTACAAGGGCTTGGTCATCGAGGGAACTGGTCTGGGGCACGTAGCAAGCGACTGGGTTCCGCACGTAAAAAGAGCTGCAGATGCCATGCCGATCGTAATGACCTCTCAATGTGTTTATGGGAGGGTGTGCGACAGAGTCTACGATACTGGGCGCGATTTGCTGAGCGCAGGCGCAATTGAAGGTGATGACATGCTGAGCGAAACCGCGCTCGTCAAACTGATGTGGGTGCTTGGCCAGACGTCCGATCGTTTTGAGATAGCAAGGCTTCTGAAAACTGATGTCGCTGGAGAGATAAGCGCTGATGCGACTAGGACGCTAAGCACGTTCGAGGAGTTGCCGTGAAGGAGCATGACTACAAAAAAGTCGGCCTGAAAGCAGGCTTGGAGATTCATCAACAGCTGAACACGACGTCAAAACTGTTTTGCAGCAGCCCGACCGAATTGCGGGACACAAAAGACGCGTCTTACGAGTTCTATCGTTACCTGAGACCTTCCAAGAGCGAGATGGGTGAGATCGACCGCGCAGCAATTGAAGAGGGGATCGGCATCCGGCGATTTACGTACAAGGCGTACGAAAGCACGTGCCTTGTGGAAAATGATGATGAACCGCCGCTGGAAATGAACCTTGAGGCCCTGAAAATTGCGCTTCAAATAGCCCTCCTTCTGCAGATGCAACCTTTTGAGCAAGCCCACACAATGCGGAAACTGGTAATAGATGGGTCGAACACGAGCGGGTTCCAGCGAACGGCACTCCTTGCGGCAGGTGGACACATAGCGCTTAGCAGCGGTCCCGTTCGAATCGACACGCTATCCATCGAAGAGGAAGCAGCGCAAATAGTCGACAAAGACGTTTACTCCCTCGACCGGCTCGGCATCCCGCTAGTTGAAATCGGCACCGCCCCAGATGTGACAACACCTAAGATGGCACGAGAGCTTGCACTTGCGATTGGAACGATCTTGCGCGCGTGTAAAGTCAAGCGAGGAATTGGAACGATCAGGCAGGATATCAACATCTCCATCGCGGGCGGTGCACGCGTCGAAATTAAGGGTGTACAGGCACTTGACCTCATTGAGAATATTGTGCGCCTCGAAGTTACGAGGCAGCTGAGCCTGCTAAAGATCCGAGACGAGCTACGAGAGCGCGGAGCAGGCACAGGAAAACCAGTCGAAGTCAGTTCTATATTTGCCCAAACAGCGTCAAACGTGCTTCAGAAAAAACACGTGTGGGGCCTGCTGCTTCATGGCTTTGCTGGCCTCGTGAGCAAGGACATCCAGCCCGAACGTCGGCTCGGTTCCGAATTTGCGGACCATGCAAAGAAGAAGGGGGTTTCGGGGATCTTTCACACTGACGAGCTGCCGCGACACGGAATAACGTCTCGTGAAACTGAGGCCCTTTTACGGTTTTTGAATGCAGAGCGAAGCGATGCGGCTGTTATACTCGCAGACGAGAACGTTAAGACGTGTGTCGAGGCGATTTATGCTGTGATCCAACGCGCCAAAGCAGCCATCGAGGGCGTGCCCGAAGAAACGCGACGCGCGCTGAGCAATGGATGCTCCGAATACATGCGGCCCCTTCCTGGAGCGGCCCGCATGTACCCTGAGACGGACGTGTCTCCCATCGCGGTTCCGACGGCACTCATTGATCGCATCAAAGCGCAGTTGCCTGAGAGGCTCGATGATCGGATTGGTCGCTATAGGCAGGAGTTTCTCTTGAACGAAGAGTTGGCGAGGCAAATAGCATGGTCTGAAAACAGTCAATTTTTTGAGCGAGTTATGCGTCTCTGGGAGGGCCCAGATAGTGGCCCGAGTCGAGACGAAGTCAAAGATGCCGCCACGTTTGTAGTGCGAACTCTTGAAGGAACGATCGCAGAGTTGAAAAGGGACAAGGTGCCTGTCGACCGTTTAACCCGTGAAAACACACTTGATGTTTTCAGGCTTGTGAACTCTAAGACCATATCAAAGGAAGGCGTGCCTGAAATCCTCCGTTGTCTCGCGGAATGTCCGACGAAAGCTGCAAACGATGCAGCATCAGAGCTTGGATTTGCCATGTTGAGCGAGCGCGAGCTTCAAGCGATTATAGACAACGTCGTGCAATCGCGACTCGAGTTCGTTACAGCTAAAGGCGTGGGTGCTGTAGGGCCCCTGATGGGCGTTGTTATGAAGCAAGTTAGAGGTAAGGCAGACGGAAAACTCGTAAACGAAGTGCTCCGCGCAAGGATTGCGTCCATTCTTCAGCAGAGGTGATTTCCTGCAGAGTACGGAACTGCTTTATGACTTGGTGAACATTCCGAGCACTAGCACACACGAGCAAGATATCAGTCTTTTTGTAGAAGAAAGGCTGAGTGACCTCGGAATGGAAATCATACGCTCTGGAAACAATCTTATTGGAAAGATGGGCCGCGAGGGGCCTGTGCTCGCGCTGTGCGGCCACCTCGATACGGTGCCTCCATTTTTCCCCCCTAGAATTCAAGGGCGAAAGCTTCATGGGAGGGGGGCAGCCGATGACAAAGGCGGGCTTGCCGCTGTCATCAGTGCTGTAGCGAACACTGATCAGGAACGGCTCATGGGCACGCTGCTTACGGCGTTTGTCGTCGACGAAGAGCTCAAAAGCCGCGGCGCTCAGCAAGTATTGCCTCAGCTACACGCTGACTTTGGCATCATCTGTGAGCCGACGAATCTGAAGATTGTAAACGGGCAGAAAGGGCGCTTGACGTTTCGCATTCAATCCGTCGGCAAAAGAGCACACGCTAGTAAGCCTGAGCTTGGGAAGAATGCCATTATTGAGATGGCAAAGCTTGTGTTGCGCCTCGAAGAGCTTCCCCTGATCCGGCATCCCAAGCTTGGGCACGAAACGATCACTGTTAGCACTATCGCTGCTGGAGATGCGGTTAATATCGTTCCTGATCTATGTTCGATTGACGTTGACTATCGCTACGTGCCTCCCAACAATGCGTCTCGAGTTTTAGCAACATTGAGGGCAAAACTGCCCGAGGCGCGAATAGAATTTGCGGACGACCCCAGGAATTTCACGCGACCATTCTACTTGCCCGCCCACCAGATCATCACTTTATTAAGCGAGTCCATACGCAGGACCGGCATCGAGCCGCAGATAGTTACCATGGACGCGGGCACTGACGCTTCTCGTTTTAATGAGGCTGAAATACCTACCGTTGTCTTCGGGCCGGGAGGCATCGCGCAGGCTCACACGTCCGATGAATGGATAGAGCTTCGCGAAGTAGAGATGGCAAGCTTGGTCTTCGAAGAATTGATTAGAAGCATTTTGATAACTTAACGCTAATTTGGCTTGGGGGTCACTCTCTCCGTATCCGGCGTCACTACGCAAGGGCGGTTTGCGCCGGGGCACAAGAGTTCTTATTGCAGAACGGATTAAGCTATGACGGCGCACAATGCAACCTTTCATAGCGCAACACGTCCAACATTTTTTTAGCAAATCCTGACTGAACAACCATGCTTGTCGAATCTATCTCCTTTGTTTTGCTCGCTTTTCTCATCCTCCTCTTGCTCGTTTTGGGATTCGAAACCGTCGGTTTCAGACTGTC
>DASPOC010000023.1:0-4610 GCA_035626195.1 Bathyarchaeia archaeon
TCGCTCATAAGTCAATCGACGAGCCGGAACCGACGATCAGGCGGTAGCCCTTCGGCAGCTTCTTATCGGTCGATCGTATCTGTGTCTTGTCGCCGATCAAACTCTCGACGATCGTTTCTTTGCACGTGATGACGCTATCACCGATGACGATCGAATCTTCGATGTGCGCTCCTGAAACGTGCGTGTTATCCCCGATTGACGTGTACGGACCGATGTACGTTCCCGCGTCAACGGTGCAGTTTTTTCCGATGATAGCCGGGCCGAACACCACGCTCCCGTGTTTCAGCACTGAGCCCCTGCCGATCGATACGCGACCCTTGACCACGGCACCCTCCTCGACGGCGCCCTCGACGCACGGGACGAGATCGTCGAGGAGGAGCCGGTTCACCTCGAGGATATCCTCGGGCATGCCGGTATCCTTCCACCACCCCTGGATGACGTGGTGCTTCACGATGTAGCGGGTGTCGATGAGCTTTTGTATGGCGTCGGTGATTTCAAGCTCGTCTCGCCACGACGGTTCGATCTGTCTGATCGCATCGAATATCGGGGTGGTAAAAAGGTACACGCCCACGAGCGCAAAATCGCTTTTTGGCGCCTTAGGCTTCTCAACGAGCCGTATCAGTCGACCGCTCGCTTCGTCAAGCTCGGCGACGCCGTACTGTTCCGGCTCAGAGACGCGCTGGAGCGCAATCATGGCATCGCACGCTCCCTCATCGAACTCGGCGACCAGCGCGGTAATCCCGTGGCGGAGGATGTTGTCGCCGAGGTAGACGACGAATGGGTCTTTGCCCATAAAGTCCTCGGCGCACGCGACCGCGTGCGCGATCCCGAGTGGCGCGCCTTGATCGATGTAAGAGACGTTCACGCCGCACTGCGAACCGTCACCGATCCGCTCGATAACCTGTTCCTTGCCATTGAGGCCAAGAATGACTGCAATATCGGTGATACCGGCCCTTTGGAGGTCCTCAAGCGCATAAATGAGCACTGGCTTGTTCGCGACGGGAATGAGCTGTTTTGGACCGCTGTGGGTCAGCGGACGGAGCCTCGTGCCGCTACCTCCTGAAAGCAATAACCCTTTCATCGCCATTCGTCCCGCAGAAGGATGAGCCCCTCGCGCACGTTCGCAAGGCGCATTCCCAGGGCGCGTTCGGCTTTTTCAACGCTGAGCGACGAGTTCATCGGCCGTCGCGCCCGCTGCCGTAATGTGTCTGTGGCGGTTACGTTAATAAGCTTTTCATTTAGTCCAAAAACGTCTGCGATCGCGCAGGCAAAGGCGTAGCGATTGACTTGCTCGCGGCCTGAAACGTGGTAGACGCCTGTCAGGTCAAGCTCACACATGCGTAGCAGAGCACGTGCGCAGTTCCCGACATAGGTCGGCGTGTTATACTGATCATTGACCACATTTATCGGCGCATTCGCGCGCAGCGAGTCGATAACCCACGTTACGAAGTTTGGTTTGCCGGGTCCATAGAGCACGCACACGCGGGCGACCGCATTGCCGCTGCGCGCTAGAGTGAATCGTTCACCGGCGAGTTTTGACTCGCCGTAGACGTTTATGGGGTGGGTCGGGTGATCTTCCGAATAGGGGCCATTCTCCCCATCAAAGACGTAATCGGTCGAAATGTACACTACTTTTGCGCCTTGTTCGTTGCTCGCATCTACGACGTGCTTCGTGCCACGAGCGTTTATATCCCACGCGCGTTTCGGTTCGACTTCGCACGCGTCGACGTTGGTAAACGCCGCGGCGTGTATGACATAGTCAGGGGCTGCGTCCTTTATGGCTGCGCGGACCTGCTCGTGCTGCGTGATATCCATCTGGAGGCCGCCGTGCAGCGGACGAGTGTTGTATGCAGCAACGCTGGTCGCGCCCTGTTTCGACGCCTCTCTAAGGAGGGCGCTGCCGAGCAGGCCGCTTGCGCCGGTAATGAGTACTCTCATGGTAAGTTTCTGATCCAGCGAGCGTGAACTCGCGTTGTACGTTTCACTCTCGCAGCGTCTAATAAAGGTTTCTGGTGCGAAGGGCGTGCTATGCGCGTTCCATTTTGAGAACGACCATCGTGCTATCAACTGTCGCGGCGACGTCTCCCTGGGCGTCGCCGTGGGCTGCACTTGTCCTAAACTCGACGCCCGTCATGCGTTCGTTTTTCTCGTTCTAACGCGGCAAACAAAGAAATACTTGCACGCACAACGTAGAAGAGAAATGCCTGTGAGCACATGAAGCTCCTGTGAGCGAAGACTATGCCTGTGCAAGTCAGCGAACTAAACACTTCAAGGTGCATTTGTGGCGAATGCCCCACGTCGTACTTCAGCCACGAAATTGGCGTCTTTTTCTGCGCTTTGGGCATCAGTGATGTGGAGTTCGCACGGCGAGGCTGTAACTGTCCGATTTGCCCTGTGTTTCGGGCGTATGATCTGAGCAACGGGTACTACTGCATTCGAGGTTCAGCTTAAGGCGATTATGGGGTCGCAGTCGTGCGTAGGAATGGTATGAACGTCCAGAATACCTTCGAGAACATGGGCAAATGCATCTGCTACCAGGGTACGTGCCTGACGTTTGCACAGAACGGCTTAAGCGGAGGCTTATTCTGTTCGATAACGCGCTGCGCGGAATCCCTAGAAAAAAGAGGATGCTCGTGCGATTCGTGTCTGATATGGCACGATTGCGGGCTTACCGAACTGTATTTCTGCGCAGAAGGATCTGAAGGACGGTGATTGCGATTGCAGAGCGTAACAGGCGGTGAGACACAGTCTGGCGCGTCGCAACGAGCGGAAAGTCGCAAGGCCGCACACGGCGCGCTTGTGCTGCATGCTGAAAAATGACGGCGCGACACACGTATGAGAATATGGGCAAATGTCTTTGCTACAAAGGAGCGTGTCCTACGTTCAGACATAACAACCTAAGCAAAGGCCTTTTCTGCGCTCTTGGCAAACGCCAGCCGCTTCCAGAGAAAAAGGGATGTCCGTGCAACTCGTGTCTCGTGTGGGTCGAATGCGGTCTCACAGGCCTTTATTTTTGCACCCGCGAGATGCCCGAAGCGGCCAAGCGGTGACACGTTCCTGACATGTCCTTATATACCTACTGCTGCCTCTCACACACAAAGCTCAGAACGTCGGAGCAAATTGTGAAGGATAAAGTTGGCCGATGCGCCCGGGATGCTCATGGATCTACTAAGCTTCGCTCTGTTGACCTTCTCGTCAATCTTCATTCTCATCGATCCTATTACCGTAACGCTCGTCTTCGTCTCGCTAATAAGAGACATTGATCGCGCACACCAACGAGCGATTGCCCGTGACGCCTCTCTATATGCGCTTGCTATTCTGCTGGTGTTCGCCGTAGGGGGTTACTGGATCCTCCAGCTTTTTGGAATAACGCTCGCGGCGCTTCGAATCGGAGGCGGCGTCCTACTCTTCTTGATCGGAATTGAGATGGTCTACGCCCGTGTATCCTATTCCAAGCAGCCTGTGTCGCAAAGCGCCCAGGATTACGCCGAGAATGTGGCGGTGACGCCGCTGGCAATCCCGATCATTGCGGGTCCCGGCGCCATAACCACCGTCATTGTCCTTACCGGGGACAGCGCTGAACTGGGCTGGCCAGCAATTGCCATTGTTGTAGCGGCCATTCTCGTCGTAATCTGCGTGGTTTATTATGCGATGGTTCACTCCTACATCATTGCAGGAGGCATCCGAGAAAAAGAGTTCAAGGTCGTCAATCGCGTTCTCGGGCTCCTCCTCCTCGCCATTGGGGTGCAGTTCATCATCACTGGCATCAAGGCGGCGTTCTAGCCCTTGTTTTTGGTACTGCGATGCCTCGATACAAAGTAGCGAGAAAAGAACCAGTGGCGCCTGTTTTCGAGGAAAATGAGCCTCACAATCACGTGACGTCTCACACAGAAACCTTATGTACCTTGACGAAAGATCTTTTTATTCGCACTGAATATCTATTTTCCGAGATGTGGCTTTCATGAAAAAACAAGCAGCCATGATAGCGATATGCACGGCACTCCTTGTTTGCGTAGCCGGGGCAGGATGCTCTAGTTCGACTTCGCCGTCACCGAATGCATCCGCTACTGCAAATTCATCTAAAGCAGCTACCGCATCAGCAACGCCGACGCCAACGCCGCCGCCGACACACTTGACGGTACTGTTCTTCTATGAGCCTAATTGTCCCCATTGCCAAGCGCTGGAGAGGACTGCGAGCTTTCAACGACTTAAAAACACAAGCAAGGTCACCGTGACCCCTGTTGAGACCTATACAAGCGAGCTGTCCGATCAGTACAACGTGACGACAGTCCCAACCTTGATCCTGCTGAACAACGGCACCCAAGTCGGGCGTTGGGTCGCTCCAACCGATGCTTCCGCTATCAATGCGCGGATCGCTAGGCTGTTCGCAGGTTAGTTTTGTGGTAATACTCGCGTTAGGGCCCCCGGCACCTACACGCGCATTTTTTTCCGATCATTTTCTTTGCGGCCTTTTTCGTACCGTCGAACCACTCGCCGCGTCCTTCTTTCTTAAGGTAATCTTCAATCGCCGCGTGCAGGGCATCAGCCGCCAGGTTCGAGCAGTGCATCTTCACCGGAGGCAACCCTTCAAGGTTCTCAGCGACGTCGTT
>DASPOC010000024.1:0-7969 GCA_035626195.1 Bathyarchaeia archaeon
GGCCTTCACAGTGGGAAATAGCGAGCCCCGTAGCTGATTCAGGGCGAGCGAAGTAGCATCGACCTGATCGTCGTTGGGCGCGTTCGGAAAGTTAGTCAGCTCGAACACGTAGTCGCGCACCCACGGCCGTTTCTCAGGAAGTGGGATAAAAACGTTTTTCGACTGCCACACCGGGATACTGCTCATTGCTCTAAGTTCTTTTGACTGTTTGACGTGAATGGGGATTATACCGGGTATTTGCTTCTTCAAGTGGGATGCGAGCGCTGCGCCTACCGTTTGCGCCTCAATGATAATCGCAGAGGATTCAGGCCACGTTTTTGTTACCTGTCTCAGGGCGTACACAGTTTCGTCAAAAGCCCATCTGCCGCGCACTTGATCCAAAAGATAAAAGTCTGCGCCCCTACGACCCCACACCTGTCCCACGACATAATCAGAAGTCGCCGATTTGGTCTGCGCGGTATCCCAGGATTGGATGATTAAGTCCATATCGGGCGCTTTAGCAGTATCAAAATACTGAATCCACTCTTCCTTAAAGATGGTGCCTTCGGCCTGGACGAACTCACAGAGGTACTCCTGAGCGAACCGCACTTCCCCCATTTCCTCCCGTGCCTTGTCCAAATCATCGTCTGCGATACGTGGGCACTGTTCGCCGGTGACCCTGACCTTCTTCCAGCCATCTTGTTGCTCCCACGCACTCCAGAATATGCCTCGCTTGCCGAGCGGTGTGCTCAAGAGAATGAGCCGCCCGTGGGAGACAATAAGCATAGGAAGCACCGCGTAGTAGAGATCCTCGTCAATCTGCGCCGCCTCGTCGACGAGCACGAGCGACGGGGCACTGAAGCCCCGAACCGTGGCCTCTGAACTAGGCAGTGCGACAATGCGGCTCCTGTTCGTCAGCTCGAGCGTGCTTGCCGAGTTGGCAAGGCTGCCGCCCGGACTGCCGAGGTCGCTGTAATAGTCTTCGATCTTCTTGAGAAACTCTTTTGACTGCCGCTCTGAGGGGGAGAAGATAAGGACGAGCGATTTGGGATGTATGAGAGCGTGGTGGAGGGCCAAAACTGAGACAATCGTCGTCTTTCCGGATTGCCGGCAGCAGTTGAGGATAACCCGCTCGTTGGTCCAGGTGAGGAGGTCGCGCTGCCAGGGATCGGGCTCTAAGCTCAACAACCTGGCGAACGCCACAGGATCACGCGGAATCCTCGTCTCGCTCGTGGCGTTGTTGGTACGACGAGTTTCGAGTTCCTTGAGTCTCGATTCGTGCCGGCTCATTTGGATTGCTCCTCGAGCGCGGCTATGCGTTGCTCGTGATTCGTGATCTCGATGACCCGGAGGCCGATTTCCACGGCCCGCAGCTTGATTCTCAGCTTGGCCTCAAGCCCAAGGGAAGAGTCTTCGGCGGTTCGCACCTCTGCCACAACCTCGTTGAACAGGCCTTTGATGTCTTCGGCAGTCTCAATCTCAACGGGGGTTAGACGTGTGTCCATCCTTTTTTTCGTCCACCCCTGGGCCCGTTGCTTGCGCTTGCGTGCTGCGTCGTATGCGCGACGTCGTGTCGGGTCTGCGAAGGGCATTTACGGACCGCCTCTCTTTAGTCTGTCCACCCCTGCTGTTTCGAAACGCATTCCGTCGAGACCGAGCCCCTGAATCTTTATGAGCCAGCTCGAGGGAACGGCACGTTTGTCGATCGTAACCGACTTGGTATTCCGATTTTGTATCATGTTAACCATCCTTTATAGATCAATAAAGAACGCTATCTAATCGTACTATATAAGCCGAACTTCCTAATAAGGCCAAATTGGGCTCCGTTTCTTTACAATAGAACTGCTGTCCGCTGTCTACGCTTATATTCACGGTCGTATTCACAGAGTTGTTCAGTGTTACTAAAAGGCACATTTTTGCTATTCCTAGGTGGTTCACTTCATGTAGCTAAATTGTTCGTGCAAGCAGGGATTCACGTTCTGCGGCGTCCGCCTGGGACGGTGGAGGCCCCTTTTGCCATATAAAGCTTGCTCGATTGCCCAATATAAACTTTTCCTAGTAATACATTCAATACGGGCTTCTTTTGCATTTTTTACAAAATAACAAACTGCAAACACCGTTTGCTGGCAGCTGAGCTAGTTTTTTGCAAAAAACTGAAAACTCCCGTAACTAACAGTCATGTTTGATCGAAATTCAGTATGGTCGCAAGCGAGGTGGCACTTGACATACTCGTTAGAGCGGGCAATATTACGATGTGCCGCAAAAAAAACCAGGCGCGATAGAAACCGAGCGGCTCGAGAGTGTGTTAGTATGTTAGAACCGTCAGCTTGGATTATTCGGTAGCTGCTTGCCTATTTGACCTAGTAATAACAGTCCCATCCACAGCCGTAGTAATCGCAGACATAGTAACATCCGCCATAACCTGGATTGTGTGGATATCTATATCTATATCCCCTTCCTCCTGGACCTGGATGTCTATATCCTCCGTGTCCATTGTTTGGTCCATGTCCAAGGGGTTGAGCCACCCGAGCCGCGTTAGTTGGCTGGGCTGAAACTCCTTGAGCCGTCCCTGCAAGTGCCACAACAACGCCCACCGATAGCAAAGCGCCCACTAATAGCAAAGCGATTGCTTCTTTATGCGTTTTTCTCACCTCCTTATGCCGCTAATCATCCTCTTTATTTGATTCTGTTTCAACTAAGGTGGTGACCGCCCCACTTACTTTTTATAAGGAAGACTTATTTGGACCAAGCATCGATCCATGCAACAGGGGGCGGTCACAGCCGTGCAATTCTAGACCGAGGCAGAGCCTAGTTTTTCTGAAACCTATTTGAAGTTTTATTACAAATTTAGTACGTTGCGGAATCTAACCCGTGCGGTGGGAAACTAACAGCGGCAAAAAACAGGCTTAAGCTACTGTACGGCTGTTTTACGCTTTTGAGTCATTTTTTCGAGACGAACGTGGAAAAACTGCGGTTAAACTAGCAAAACCGATTAGTTTAGATAGTTATTGCAGTAAATAAGTGCCCGGATAGGCATTAATTTCGTGCAAGTGCGGGTTGATTGAGGAAATAGAGAGACATATTTAAAAGCACGGAGTAAATGGTGACAAAAAATGGCTGATACAGATAAAGATGTTCTTAAGCATGTATTAGAACTTTGCAAGGAAGGAATTGAAGAAGCGCAGAAAGAAGAAATAAAGTCTGTTGGAACCGCTGCTTCATATGCTAATGGTCAGGCTGTTGCGTATATGAAAGTTGTTGAGCTAATAATGACTATGAAGCAGGAGGTCGTCCTCGACGATAAAGAAGCGTGGGATTCCCTAGTGAACACTGTGCACACCAAAGCAATAAGAGATGAATGGGGCGGCAAAAAATAATAAGTGCAGCAATAACGAAAACAACGACAGCAAGCACCACAACCGAAGGCGGCGGCATTCTTTTTTATAGCTAGAATCCTATCCTGCGGCCCAGAGGGTATAGACCATTTATTTCTTGCAAATGCGTGTTTGATTGAGGAAATAGGGCGGCATTACTTGAAAGCACGGAATAAACGGTGAGAAAAAATGAATTGCAAAGAGAAACTAAAAATCCTGATGGATGCTTGCGAGCAGGCATTAATGTACGGCTGGGAAGATAATTTCAATTGGAGAGAGGACAAGCCCAGTGCCTTTTGGGATGAAAAAGAAGCTTGGACAATCATAAAAGAAGCGTTTGTTAAGGTTGAAGGCGACAAAAAATGACAGCGCCATAACGTGTGAAAAAGGCGCTTGCTGGCTCATATCTCCCTAGTAAGGGTTCACAGCTGATTGAGCGCCAGCTGAAATTTGCTGAGCCCCTTGCGCAGCGGTACCAGCCGCTTGCTGAGCCCCTGTAGGCGGTTCACGTTTAACCACTTGTGCGAAGGGTACCCCCGAAGGGTACCCCCATGGTTTTGCTCCTTGTGCCAAAGACGCGGTAGGCGCAACGCTTCCTGCTTCGCTACGTTGCGCTGAAGGTGTTTGAACAACCGGCTGCTGCCCGAAAAACGCCGAATACGGCACAAAGCCCATCGTCACCCACCAAGGCGGGCATAAGTAAGCGCAGCAACAGCAACACTTCGATTCGTTTGATTCACACATGCTTTGCCTCGTTATCGAGATGTCAACGTTCGCTATTTCCAATCGGCTATTTGTGATAAGTTTTGCGTTGCTTTATATTGTCCATATTGCGTTTTTTTTGCAAATTAAGCGCTGCTGTGACGAGAGCTTGTTACAACAACATTTATTACTATGAAGCGCCTTTTTATGTGTTTCGAGCGGCGGTGCCGGCAACTACCGCCTGCATGAAAGAAGGTGAAACCTATGGTGAAGTATATGACCCTATGGCGTGCCAACCCGGATGCGTGGCCGACAGACCCGAATCAAGTCGTGCAGCTCAATGAGATGATGTTCGCAATGCTTGACGAAAGGTTGAAGAGTGGTCAAATGCTCGAGTTTGGCTATTTCGAAAACGGAAAATCAGGATACGCAATTAGCACCGGAGACGATGCAAAAGCCGTATTCACCAGCAGTTCCGCTATCTTCCCGTGGTTTCTGACTGAAGCGCACGAAGTCTTAGACTACAAAACAGGAAAGGAAATCTTGCGGCACGTTAAGAAAGCACAAGCAGAGCAAATGGCAGCGATGAAGTGGTAAGGTGTGTATGTGTGGGAAGCTTTTGCTTCCCGAACTTTATTTCTCGTTTTTGGCGCTGAGCCCAGATGGAAGCGATAATTAACTTTAGCGTTACTCGAAATGGCAAGAACCGGGTCACAACTCATACACATAACCGTACTCCCGACACTGATGTATCTGGACCTGAATCCTTTTAATAATCCGTCGCAACTGTTGGCGTGCACTGTCAGTTAGCCATGCATCGTGCACGCGGTCCCGCAGGTACTGATAAGATTCCCAACTGGTCGAGCACTTCCTAAAAAGTTTTTCGGCCGCCATATCGGCAAAGTCGTTCTTGTAGTCGGCGATTTCAAGGATGAGTTCATCGACGTCTGCGCAATCGTTGTTCACGGGGGAAAATAGTGGGTGTTTCGGGGTAATTGTTAGCTAAAGGCAGAGTGAAAGTGTGCTAGCAGCCGCTTCTGAACCACCGACAAATGTCGTATCCACATTGCCGGCCAACGGCCAACGGCCTACCGCCAACAACTGCGCTACCGCTACCCCATGCCATTACCACACACGGCAGTTTTCCTTCAAATTTTCCACGCAGATTTTTCAGGCCTGGGCGCGGATTATCTACCCATTCCGCTCAGACTTCGAATAGGCCCCTGCCCCCTATGGCTGGTGGTATTCGGTATTTTCTCAGTTCTGATTTCTTGCCGGATTTCGTGGCAAACGGCGGCCGTATAACTTCTCTTTTCCTTTTTTCGTTGGCAAATATCGGTGATTAGGTAAAGCCCTCATATGACCTATGTGCTAACAGAGGGGCTAACGTGCTAACATACGAAGGTCGCCAAAATGAACGCCATAAAAATAGTGCTTAAGTGGATGCAAAAAAATATGGGGCCCAGCGCATTTACATCGCGGCAATACTCGGACTACCACTTTTTTACACGCGGACGAACCAAGGCAACTTTGAACCATTACTAGGAAATATGAGGCTGGTCCGGCCAGGATAGCATAGCGTATTCCGTTGGTCCTATCCGTAGCTCTTAGGTTAATTCCTTTTTCGATTTCCTTTGATTCCTGGGACCCGTTCACTGAGCTGCCGCAGTGCGCAAGGTTTTGCAGCCCCTCTTGCGACACTTTGAATACGCCTTTTGATAGCTGGCAGCTCACTCAACTCCGCTTTTTGTTCCATGTTACTCTGTTGCTGTTACCGAGGTGTTAGGTAACGATGGAGCCCCAAGATACTCAGCATTGATAACATTCTGACCGGTGTGGAATGGCGGTAAATGCTGACCATTACTATCTATTGTGAGTGTACCTGGGCCAGTTCCTGCTTGCGTGCTCGGCCCCCAATATCCGGGTGCAGCCTGACCGTTAACGAACCAATCTATCTGGTTGGTTAGCTGGGATTGCGGGATGGCTACGCCGTTCACATAAACCGTCGCTGTCCATGTTATACCGAGCCTATTACCCATAGTGCTGGGGCCTGTAATAACCACTTGGTAAGTTGGCGCTTGCGTTGGGGTTCGTGGCACTACTACTGGCCCAGGCACTACTACTACTCTATTGATGACTGTCTTAGTATTCGAAACCGTCGTGTTGTTCGCGTTGTTTACTGGTGCTGCGGTCGGCGTAGTCGGTTGCTGTTGTACTTGGGATAAGCAACCTGCTACTAACAAAGAGGCAACCACGAGCAAAAGAACAGTTATGGCGGTTATTGGCTTCAATCGCATAACGCTTAAAGTAAGACGTACGTGCTGACTTAAAATTTTCTAATTTCTTGTATTTTCGCGCATTGGTGGCTGTCTATGGCTTACTCTCTTTATTTGTTAGACCGTCGGAACCCCCTGCACTCGTGGCAAACGCCGGCCGTATAACTTCTCTTTTCCTTTTTTCGTTGGCATATATAGGAGATAGGTAAAAAACTCTTATCTAAACCGACGTGCTAACAGGCTAATATCCAAAGGTTGCCAAATGAACGACATAAAAAAAAGACTAGGGGTAGGCCAGTATGGGACCCAGCGCATTTTAGTCGTTGCAATACTCCGACTACCACTTTTTTGCACGCGGACTAACTCGAGGCAGCTGTGAACCCTTACTAGGCCTACTAGGATAGCACAGCGTGTTCCGTTGGCCTCTCAGTAGCCCCTAGCTCTCCGTTTTTTTAACATTCCTTTGATTTTTGAGCCGCTACGAAAGTGTGACGGGTTATCGGCAGCATTTCAGCACAAATCGGAAGCTTTAACGTTCCGCATCAATCAAACGGAATTAAGAATGATGCGGTATAAACAAATTAAAGCCGCCATACTAAAAGAACTAGAAAATGGGCCATTATGGGATGATGTTCTTAGAACAAAAATAGATGCCCCATACATATGTATCCGGTTCGCCTTATGGAACTTGCGTCGTAGTGGCGCCATAAGACCGGCTGGAGTAAGATATGGAGAAGGATGAACGATAGCGAACCAGAAAAAGTAGAATGAACGTGTTTAAGAAACGGTTTCGTAATCGGACGGTGCATAGTAATTTCGATTAACCGGCGCACGTATGCCCTTCTCTTTTCGATTTTCTTTGATTCCTGAGCCCCGTTCACCAGCTGACGTAGAAGTCCTTGCTTAATGTAGCGTGTTTCCGGACCTACTTTCTACTATGAAAAAACGGGATGTAACGTCCGACCGTTGTAACGTAATAAATTTGTGATAAACCCTCACATAGGTTGTAGCTATACTATGAGTTGCCTCGGTTAAGGTAGTTCTAAGGCTGTAACCGCCCCCGTTGCATGGGTCGATGCGTGGTCTTTCTTATTAAAAGTAAGATGGGGGCGGTTAACAGCTCTAGGGCCACACTTTCGCTCCATTTTTAACTAACAATTACCCTGATAGGAACCTTATCTTACCTCGTAAACAACGATTGCCTAGAGGTCGATGAACTCATACTCGAAATCGCCGACTACAAAAACGACTATGCCGACGTGGCGGCCGAAAAACTTTTTAGGAAGTGCTCGACCAGTTGGGTGGCTCATCAATATCTGCGAGACCACGTGCATGAAAGTTGGCTACCCGACAGAGCACGTCAACAGGTGCGACGTATTATCAAGAGGATTCAGGTGCATATACATCAGTGTCGCGAATACGGCTATGCGTACGACGGGTCGTGAACGCAACTTTCTTTGAGTGCGGCCATTTGCTTTTTCGCGGAAAAACCGCCCCCGTTCGTTACGGAGGCATTCCTTACCTGCCGTCGTTAGATCAGGTCTCCACCAGATCAGCAACTCACGAGGACGTTAGGGAGGGCTACCTACAGAGTTCCATGTGTTCCAGTTGTCGAACGTGCCATTGATGCTAGTATGC
>DASPOC010000025.1:0-38001 GCA_035626195.1 Bathyarchaeia archaeon
CGTTAGTGGCGCCCACGCCTGACAAGGCTTATTCGCAGAGCTCTCGAATTCGATGCTCGTCGGCGCAGCTTGACAGGTCAGAGCACGCGGACTTACGCGCTCAAGGCTGCATCTACGACGTCGTGCCCGCCACTGAGCACCGTTCCATTTCAGATAAGCTTAATAAAGCTAACGCTAACGTGTAATCGCCGCCTTTGTTCGTGGAAGCGTGCCAATATGCGCGAAGTCGAAAATGAAAATCAGATGCAGTCGGATGAAGCCGCGACGCCAGTGAGCGAGTCAGAGCCCGCTGCATATGCGCTTCTAAGCGCACTATTCGATTCCATCTTGGTAATCGATGACAGAGACGTAATCCTTGCTCTTAACCAAGCCGCGGCACTCTGGCTCGGCACGACGTTTTCTGACGCGGTTGGAGCACCGGTGGGTTCGGTCGTTTCAGGCGAATTGGCAAAGCAAATAACTGCTTGGAGGCAAGAGGCGGTTGCTTCGAAAACACCCATTCGAACTGAAGCAGTGATTGATTCCAAACGTAAGGTCTTCTCGATTTACCCGGTTCGCGAGAAGGTCGGGCGCGTCACGCGCATCGTCATCGCGATTCGTGATGTCACTGACGAACAACGCATGCGCGAGGAGTACGAGCTCCTCGCCGGAAAGGTTGCACAGCAGGCACGCACTCTCGAGGGTTTTTTGTCAGCGTCAGCCGATCTGATTTACGTGTTTGATCAGGACAGCCGCTACATATACGTCAATCGGCCTGGGGCCCGAGCGCTTGGATTCAAGCCGCACGAAATGGTAGGTAAGACGTGGAAGGAACTCGGATTGCCACTTCAGCCGATGCAGCGTATGATTGCCCTCGGCGACATCGTATTCGCAACGGGTCGTCCAGTGACCGACGAGTTCCACTGGGTTGATCCTAGCGGCGAAAAGGATTACGAATACGTTCTCACGCCAATCTACAACGAAGAGGGGCTCGTTGAAGCACTCATATCGACGGCAAGGGATGTTACCGGGCGCAAGCAGATCGAAGAAACTGTTCGGCGCGAACGCGATCAAGCCCAACAGTACCTAGATACAGCCCAAGTCCTCATGGTGGTGCTTGACACGGCTGGGCGCATTACTCATCTTAATCGCAAAGGGTGCGAGCTGCTCAACGTAGAGCAAGGACAAGCGCTAGGTAGAGACTGGTTTAAGGAGTTTGTGCCCGATCGCGCCCGACAGAAGACGCTTGACGGATTTGAACGGATCATTGCTGGAGAGATAGAATCGTTCAGACGCTCTGAAAGTCCCGTGCAAACAGCACGCGGTGAAGAACGCGATATGGAGTGGCATAACGCACTCCTTAAAGACGCTGCGGGCAACATAGTTGGCACGCTTAGTTCAGGAACTGACGTCACTGAGCGCAACCGAATCGAAGCGGCGCTTGAGCAAAGCGAGCACAAGTACCGGGAACTAATCCAAGGCGTCAACAGCGTCATATTGCAGACAGATCTACAGGGCAATATCACCTTCCTCAACAAATACGGACAACAGCTCTTTGGATATGCTGAAGCAGAGCTCATCGGACACAAGCTTGTTGGTCCGCCGCTGCTGGCCACGCAGAGCACGGAAAGCGAGTTTGCCAGCTTCACGCAGAACCTCCTCCACGCCGCTGACGGCTACATCCAAATGGTCCGCGAAATTGTCACAAAGGACGGACGCCGCGTATGGATTGAATGGATGTGCACGCCGCTCTTTGACAGTCAAAGCACCTTTGTCGGGGTGCTTGGTGCCGGCATTGATATCTCGGCCCGCCTAGAGGCAGAGAAAGCCCTCAAGAACGTAGAACGTCTTGCCGCGATCGGAGAGACGGCCACTATGGTCGGCCACGATTTGCGTAATCCGCTGCAGGCAATTCGTTTTGCAATCGATTTACAGAAGAAGAAGGGCGTGCTCACGTCACCGGACGAACGCGGGGGTGCCGACTGGGATAACGTCGATCGACTGTGTGACCTCATAGATAAACAAGTTGGCTACATGGACAAGATAGTAGCGGACTTGCAGGCCTACGCACAACCTCTCAATCCGGAGCAAACGGAGATCAGAGCGGTCGATCTTATTGCATCAACGCTCTCCACAATGAAAGTGCCTCGTAAGGTTCAAGTGAAGACCGACATTCCCGACGATCTATCGCTTTACCTCGATCGCCGGCTTATGCAGCGCGTGTTCACGAACCTAATCCTCAATGCAATTCAAGCGATGCCTGAGGGCGGACAGCTCACTATCAGCGCCGCTACCTCAGATGGAGCAGTGCTAATGATGGTCGAAGATACTGGCGTCGGAATTCGCGAAGACATTAAGGATAAGCTATTCAGCCCGCTTTTTACTAATAAGGCGAAGGGCAGTGGCCTTGGTCTTGCCGTCTGCAAGCGGATTGTCGAACTGCACGACGGATCGATCACTGTGCAGAGCGAAGAAGGGAGGGGTGCACGATTTGTCGTGAAGCTGCCTTCTTAGAGCTGTCCCCGCATAACCGCCCGATTCCAAGACGCCACGCGTGTCGGCCGGCGCAGGTCTATCAGTCGAAAAATCTAGCTCTTGCACTAGGCAGCTACTTAAGAAGGCACGCGTCACCTCCCGCGCTGACCGCGTGGGCAAGAGGAATGCGGAAGAATTCCGGTGGGATTATGATCAAACTCAAAAGGATTTATGCGGCGGCCGAGCCCAGCGATGGCTACCGAGTCCTTGTTGATCGACTCTGGCCGAGAGGTGTGAGAAAATTTGATGCCAAACTCGATGGGTGGTTGAGAGACCTGGCGCCTAGCACCGGACTTCGCAAATGGTTTGAACACGACCCGAAAAAATGGCCCGAGTTTCAAATGCGATACCGAGCCGAGCTCAATAGCAAAACGCACCTCCTGCAGAAGCTGATCGCTGACGCCGCTAACCGGGACATCACGCTGGTTTACGCGTCGCGGGAGCAGCGGTACAACAACGTGACTGTGCTCCGAGAAGTTATTGACGAGCTTTTGGCCCACAAGAATCGCGCATAGCCACAAAAGATTCAGTATCGATTCCAACGAATTTTCGGCCGGTTAAAAAAACGTAGCGAACGTAATAGCATCCTGCTCGCAGCCTGCGCACTAGCCCGATCCGCAAGGGCGCTGTAGCCTCTCCAGTCGCGATAAAGCATTATAGGGTCTAAGCTTGAGATAGGGCCGATTTTGCCCAAAAAAGGCGCTTAAATCCGCGCAAAGGACCAGCTTTCGTCTTCGCGCGTGCGGCATCGTGCGTGCCCATATCTATAAAACCATTCGGACGATATTACCCGCTGATGGAGAAGGCGGTAGTGGAACGGCTGCGAACGTTTGGCATCAACGAAACTGAGACTCGCTTTTATTTCGCGCTACTCAATTGCGGCGCTGAAACTGCCGGTGAGCTTGTTAATGTGACAGAGGTATCTCGCGCGGACGTCTACAAGACGCTTAACGGGCTTCTTGAGAAGGGAATGATTGAGGAATCGACTGAAAGGCCAACCAAATACTGCGCGGTGCCCATCGAATCGGCCCTTGATGCAGCCGTCATGAAGCAAGCGTACCACCTCCGGCAAATGGAACGCTCGAAACAGGAGCTCGTTGAGCTCGTAAATCGTCAAGTTCCGGCCGGGCCCAGCAGAGCCATGTTTACCGTTTTTAAGTGAGCAACAACTCGTGCGGCAGGTCGGCAAGAGTTTTGGCCATACCACTCATTTGCTTCTGAACGACGTTACAGTATGATCGCTTATGCAGCTCTCAGAGGCAGCGAATGTTCACCAGAAAGCATTGACGAACGTCTCTCTTCAAACAGTATGCCGTGGTCCCCTGGGTACGGGTAGCGGTGATCGCTGAGGTTAAGTTGAATGTCATCCGGTATCGGCTGTTTCCCAAAAGCGGGACACTGAAGCGTTCTACGATTTAAATATTTGCACTTAATGCACTGGGGCAACGGCGTTTCAACGAGATCGACCCACAAGCTGTTCACGTAAGTCACCTCTTCCGGACAATGCAACCTTAGCCACACAATTTCGCCCGCCCGGCACCACATTTTTTTGTGTTTTCTGATCTATGTGAAGAACCTCCTGTTGATATATCTTTAGATATAAAACAAGATATTACTATATATACTTTAAGCTGGACCGAACGTTTCGAAATCCCTGGCCTTCCTTGAGCGTTTATTCTTCAGCGTAGCGTTTCGAATCAATCTGTGGTAGAGGAATGGCGGATCGTTCGGCGGGTTGCAGCAAAGATTGTACCCACTCCCGCTCAGTCCACAATGCACAGCCGCCCTCGGCCTCGCTGAGTGTCTCGTGACGCTGGCGAATTGCCTTTAAAAATCTCGATTGCAGCGCCTCTTTGAGCGAGAGCTGCAGCACACTTGTGTCGGAGTAGGGGGAGACCGGGCACGGCTCAAGATTTCCGTCGGGGCTCACGTGAACGAATCCACGCCCCGCAGCCAGACATCCACCGTACTGTTCCTCGTCTCCTGGAATTTCAATGAAGATTGCTGGAAATTGAGTGCGAAATCGCTCTGTTTTGACCACCAGCGTGCTTCGCTGCTCATCAGTCAATATCCAGTCTTCAGTGCCTGCCTCCACTGAAACATACTCTAAGAGGAGGATGAGCTTAGTCCCGGTATGGATAAGACTTTCTATGAAGCGGTCATCGGTGATCGTCGCAAAGTTAGACCGTGTTATCGTCAGCGAGCAGCCAAAAAAGATTCCTTTCGCACGCATCTCTTCCATCGCTTTCTGCACTAGCTCATGCATCCCGACGCCTCGACGCTCATCAGTGTCGCGTTCGTCGCCCTCGATGCTAATAACGGGGATAACGTTTCTCTGGTTTCGAAAGTGGTCAAGCGTGCGCTCATCGATGAGCGTTCCGTTCGTAACTATCGGAAAAATAACGGAGGGGAAATCTTTGGTAATGGTCAGGAGATCCTTGCGGATCAGTGGTTCTCCTCCTGCGAATAAAATTGCCGAGATGCCAAGCTCACGCGCCTCAGCGACCAGCGTACGTAGCCGAGCGTCGCTCAACTCCAGCCCTTTTGATTTGCCCTTGTCGTGCGCAAATGCGTAGCATCCTTTGCAACGAAGGTTGCACTTGCTCGTTACACTCACGATAAGCAGGGCCGGCACGTGCAGGCCACTATTCTGCCATTTCTGCCGCACACGAGCGGCTTTCCTCTGCCACAAAATAGTCCGGAGAAAAAAGAGGGATTTCATGGGTTCCGCTTGGGTTATACGCATGGCATCCTTGACATAGCCCGCAATGGCGTCGTTAAGAGCCGGAATGTGGCTGTAGTCGTCCGCCAGCGTCTCTGCATCGTCCAATGTTGCAGCGGCCGCGAGCTTGAGCGGGTTATGTCGTCGAGATTTGGACGTTTTTAGGATCATTATTGTTTCTGTCAGTAGTAGTCCACTTGGTTTCCCTCATAAACCTTCAATCATATCATCCTGGACTACTCGTGGTACTCGTAGTCACAATCGTACTTGCTACTGCATATTTAAATGACTCGTAGGGTAGTTTAAAACCTGATGCAAAACTACCTGGGTTAGTTAAAAACCGTCATATAGTGTAATGTTGAGAGACAAACTTGATGGGCACACCTTAGCAGGACCAGAGACGATTGGTTCAACCAACTCGGCGTCGTCCGACGGCTACGCACTCGTCGGAAACATCCACGCTAGGCGCCGAGCCCACGCAGTTCTGGCCGTGAAGTGGCCTCGAAGACTCCCGTTGTCACACTTGCGAGTAACAAGCCTTTAAGTTTCGACGTGTTAATCCTCGTATAACAAACAAAAATAGCAACATCATGGAGTGAGAAATGTCGACCGACACAAACACACCACTAATGGCGATGACCCCGACAACGCAGCTGACAACCCTGTACGCCGAGTATGACGGCTTGCTCGATGCGCTGGAAGTTCTGCAGCGAAAGTTGACATCAATTAGGCGCTACAACCCGCTGATACGCTGCAAATTACGAAGGCAGAGAAACGACCTCTGTGAGGCACTCGCTGACGTGCACGAGAAAATCGCCGATTTTGACTTTGTGGTAATGTGATGCAGCGTCAGCGTTATTTCTATCGCGCGTTCGCCGACACGTCTTTTTCTTGGTTCACACCTTGGTCACGAAACAAAAACCGGTTCTGACGCCTCCACGCGTGAGTTACTGGTTGCTTCAGCAATCAACTTGGATAGTCAAGTAGGAGGAACAGCTCGAGGCCCTAACGCACTGGCGTGCGGGCGCAAGCCTGCGAGTTCAGTGATGCCGCGCGGATCCAGCAAAATCGACAAATCAACAGTCGCGTTATAAAGGGGCCTGTTAACGTCTCCGCTTCACGACGGGAAACCGGACTTCAGTCAGTAAGTCGCTTTCTGCAACTTCCATTGGGTTGGTCAAATATAACTCCATCGGCGCCCCAGTTACCTCATAGTCGTTTTGCGCACCATATTCCATCAGCGCTGCATAAACGGGCGCTATTTGACTGTACGGTCCTTTGTGAATTGCTGAGAGCACTTCGTGCGCCGGAAATGTTTTGATCTGTATTTTCCCCTCGTTTTGGGCCTCTCCGATGAAAGGGATTCCCCCGTCAAATTGCATTTCGCCTCGCGCCATATCTTCCTGGCTGCTGTAGTAAACTGTGAACGGAGGTCCTGCCATCTGCAAGCCTCCCTTCATCACCTATTCAATGACTTCACCGAGTAGCCGCCCCATATCTTCCCCTATCGCGGCAACCGCGCCTCTGTGGAATATACACGCAGCTCGCATTTCGTCAGCCATTTTTGCTTCTATTTTTGCCATCAATATCCCTATCAATTCTGGCCTGCTTCACACGAAATACTTTGCCATGTGCGCTGCTTGGGAGGGAACGAAAGAGCCGAAATAGCCTGTTCAGTTATTTTTACGGCTTAGAAGGGTACGAGAGAGAGCCACGACGCGGATGATGAAAAGAACGATCGTCGAGATGATAATAAGTACGACATCGTACGCGACCGCCTTAATCCCTGTCCCGAAAACGAGCACGGACCGAGGCGCATTTATCGCACATGTCCCAGGGAGAACGTTATATATTTGAAATGGCTGCCCGAATAGCGCCCGGACGGAGACGTTCGAGAGTAGGAAAAATGCCCTGTCAAAAAGCTTAGCGGCATCCGATGAACACACCCGAATGCGCCGCCTGCTGATCGCATCTTGGAGAACTTAAGCCTCAACGTGCCGCGCTCGACTTCATCTGCAAGGATGCCGCTGATGCTCGAAATCGAACCCCTCCGCTGCTCGGATCTGGAGATTGGGGTGATCGACGGCTAACAGTGTGCCAAACCTCTTAGTTGAGTTCCGCGCTTCCAGCACGATGGAATTTGACTCTTATTTCCTTTGCGCGCAATCTGCTTGTTCGCTGCCAGTCTACCAGTTTTCTTTTTTTAAAACCTCCATTTGTAGCTGATGCAACGTTCGAAATCGGCGTGGTGAGAACCAGGCGAGCTTTTAATATTTAAAACACCATATAATAAGCCTGCACAGAAAAGGTGATTGTTTGACTAAATGGAAATACAGCGGAAAAGAGATTTCCTTTGACCAAGTAGATGAAGCGCTCAAAGCTTTGGATAACGCCTGCCTGCACTGCGGCCCCGATAAGCACTCGCCAGAGTGCCCGATTGGTAAAGCAAAGGAAGAACTGTACGACATCAAGTGCTCAGACAAACGCCATATTCCCGACGTGCAGTTGTAACCTTCGCGAGAGGTTCAGTATGCCATCAAAGCATCGTAGAAATCTCTGATGGCATCTTCAGGATCTTTTCCTCCGAAATACGATCGCACCGTCTCTTTCTTTTCCATTACTCCGTTGAAAGCGACTTCGACTTCTCGTTGAGTACAAACAGACGTAATATCCTCAATTATGTGGTTCGCCACAGACTCGTGATTTGCGTTGTAGAAACTACCTAAGATGAAGAATTGCATAATCGAAAACAGAGCCTGCGCGTTTCGTTCCTTCTCCTTTGCGTATGATACCAGATCGGCGAAAAGGTGAGACACTAACAACAACAGCTGGGAATGGACGATCCCTCTCGAGCGATCAAGAGCGAGGATGCCGACCTCCCTAAGGTATCTGAAGCCCCCAAGATATTTACTATCTTCTTCGATGGTAGCTACACACACAGCTCGAATGGAGTCAACGACCTCGATCTCTGTGCTCGTATCGTCAATCCTGATCGCCGTCCGGGCAATACCGAACAGCTGCTCCAGCACCTCTTCGTTCAACCCCTCTCTGCGATTTTTGAAATTATAGACTGACACTTCTTCGAGCGCTGTCAAAGCGTCACTTGCGACGTCGACATTCCCCTGCAGGGTCTCTTTCCTAATGATATCCCCCAAGATCTTAATGAGGTTCGTGTTTTCGCGCGGCCCGTTCTCCTTTAGAGCCGCGGCCTTAACGTCGCCGATAACGTCTTCAGGATTAAAGAACCGCGGAATGCGGCGGAATAGATTTAAAATCAACAAGAAGCTACACGCCGTAAGAGCTACACTGAGCGATGCAAACACTCTGATATTGTTGGGGACCGTGACCCCGCTTACGTGGGCAAGTGTGAGGAGGTTGACAAACATCGCGGCGAAAAAAAACACGATGATGCCTAAGATTTGAAAATCTTTGAAGATAGATGCGAGCAGGAAGTGCAACACTTTCGGCGTATACTTCGATGCTGAAAATTCAATTGCGATGATCAAAACAGAGAAGGTGATTGCAAACAGCGCCGCAAGGCTTTGGGTGAGCGTGCTAAGCAAGAAACTCGCAGAACTCGCATCGCCATTGAACAGAATTCTGGTGCCAGTTAGGTCAAAAACAAAAAGCAGAAAGAATACGCCGCCTGCCGCTAAGAAAATGAGGTCAATGGGATTTAGTTTGACGTCATGCAAAGCCATGTTTTTCAGATTAAGCCACACGCTCATAAATTGAGCTTTTTTTGGCCAAGACTTTTTACTGGATTAGCCAAAAAAGAGGACGTAAGGATAAAACAGTTGCGCTTGCGAACGGACCTTTTTTCGGGATAGCAGGCATTTGACAACCTCCTTGGCGGGAGCCACCTATCTGCGGCTGACGCTCCTGGTGAGCTGGACCGAACAGAAGGCGGTCGCGATCCTGTGGAGCTTGCGCCTCGACTTGAAGAGCATCTACCTCGATCCGATTGTCCCCGGCTGAGTAAATGACGCAATTCTGAAGGTCCTCGTCGACTCACACGATATCAAGCTGGTAAGCACTTCGAACGCGCTATACCGAAGATGCTGGCGTAAAGGACTGTCGTGACACGCGCACGTTGAGTCAGAATCGAAGCATGACCGGTGCACGTCCGAAACGTTTTCGTGGCGCAGCGCCTACCTAAGTGCGACTCACGTAGTCAGAATAGTGGAGGAACAGAAGTGAGCGAGATAGAAACTTACAGAGGGAAAGCACTCGACGTGAAGGCACTGATCGATTACTCGACTGATTCTGTAGTTAGCAAGACCCTGATCGATACAAATGCAGGCACGATCACGTTGTTTTCTTTCGATGTGGGGCAAGGCTTGAGCGAACACACCGCGCCATATGATGCAGTCGTGCAGATCATCGACGGCGAAGCAGAGATCACGATCGGGGGGAACGCCGTCCACGCGCGTGAAGGGACCATGGTCGTGATGCCCGCAAACGTCCCGCACGCGCTTCAGGCTGCAAAGCGGTTCAAGATGCTGCTCACGATGATTCGTGCCTCGCGGACTTCGGAATGAGTCATACCGGAGTTGACTATGACACAAGAAAACGAAGAAGGTAATTACACGGGCGATGAAGCCACCGAAAGTCAGGAATTGATTGATAAAGTGCGGCACCTAAGCTTAGGGGCTCAAAGCGTCTTGTACGCAATGCTCATCGAAGAGGGAGAGGAAGAACCGGAAAAACGTGAAGGGTTCACCGCCGCTGAGATACATCAAGCCTGTGCTGCCTGTAGCTTGGATGATGCAGCGACACCGCAAACCCTGATTGACGCTGGCATTTCTGAGCTCAAAGAGCGGAGGTTCATCGAAGAACGAAACGGTCGACTATACCTCATCACGCGCCCCGAGCATATGCGTACCTTTGAAAAATCCGTCGAGAGCAGTATGTACGTGGTTCGCAGGTAAGGATATTTCGCCTGCTTGCTGTATTGTCCACATACATTCGGAGGAAAAATGGCCATCTATGGCAAACGAAAGAAGCAGATTCAAGAGCTTATGGGGGCAAAGGGCGTCGATGCGATGCTCATTGCAGGGGCTGAGAACTACTATTATATCACCGGGGATTATCGGCGACAGGCTCGAATGTTGTTTTATCGAGACGCTGACCCCACCATCATCGTCTTCCAGCCTGAGGTGGAGCAGGTTCGTGCGCACACGTGGGTGAACGACGTCCGCGGTTGGAGCAGCGTCAATGAGCTGATGCAAAACTTCTTTACCGCGATGAAGGTCCACGACCTTCGCAAAGCTACCGTCGGTTTCGATACGCACACCGCTCCCGGATTCGAAGTATTTCGTTTCAGAAAGCTCAATCCCGACATCACCATGGTCGAGAACGACGATATCATGAGCGAGCTGCGCATGATGAAGTCAGCCGATGAAATCGCCCGTATGAAAAAGACCGCTCGCGTCGCAGAGCTCGGGATGATGGCTGCGGCGGATGCGCTCATCGCCGGCGCAACCGAGAATGACGTTGCGGCAGAGGCCGAATACGCGATGCGAAAGGCAGGCTCAGAGCGTTTGGGGTTTCTTACTTTCGTTAACTCAGGCGAGCGCTCGCTCGGCTTGCACGGATTTGTCTCACGTCGAGTTATGAGCGGCGGAGACCCCGTCATCGTGGATCTACACCCCGTCGCAGATCTGTATGCCTGCGACATGGCTCGTACCTTCGTGTGCAGCCAACCATCTGGTGGCATAGCAGCGCAAACAGCCGGCACGGAGTTCATCAAGCTTGCGGCAGCGTACGATGAGGCGCAACAAGGGGTCATTGACGCAGTCAAGCCGGGCTGGAAAGTCAAGCAGGTCACCCAGTTCATGGCAGAGTCCATTAACAAGACCGAGTTCACCAAGTACGTCGTTCCCGGCTACATCCACGGCGTCGGCCTCGAGGCCGAGGAGTACCCCCATCCGAGCCACTATCCGCAGCATGGTGAGATCGTACTCAAGGCTAATATGACTATGAGCGTCGGTCACGCAGTGCTCGCCGTTCCCGGCGTCGGAGGGTATAGAAGAGAGGATGTCGTTCGAATCACCCAGAGCGGATGCGAGGTATTAACTCGAGGAGAGGGACTTCCTCGGATTTTCTGAATCACTATTCACACGGCCACGGATAGCTGAAGCAATCGGTGCCCCGCATCGTGGGACTCGCGGAGCTCCTTTGCGTTCGGGCATACGCAGAACTGCGCCTCTCGTCGGACGTCCGGCGACGACGCACACGCCTCTCTTGCGTTTTCACGTGCTAGCTCACAGACACTACGTATGCCGCATACTCCCCAGGCAGCACGCATGGGGAGCTTGAGGCTGCATCGCAGCTAAACGGACGTGTCACGCTTGTCTTGCGGCACGCTCTATTTATGCTAGTGTAGCTTATGACCGCGTATGCTCAAGGAATCTCTACTCACGGTCGAAAACGAGCGCTTGAAAGCTGAGAACGAAAAGCTACAGCTGAAGCATTCAGAAGAGTTCAACCGCGTGCGCTCCGAAGTTCAACGCCTGAAGAAGGAGAATGACAAATTAAAGACAGAGAATAAAGATTTGGAGCGCAAATACCTCCGGATATTGAAGCAACTTGAGAAACACACTAGAAGAGACGCCAGCGTTTAAGCGCGTTTGAGTGCGACGATGGACGTCGCGAGGCCATTATCTTTAAATCTGCAATAGACGCGCGGCAAGACGGCTTCTGCCCTGTAAACGGTAATCGAGACGGTATATGTTCTGGCTCAAGGCGCTAAAAGCGTACGGTGCCAAACCGCACAAAGACACATACACGCGCAGACAATAAAAAAAGCCCACCCATCCGTGCTCGAGCTTGCTTGAAGCAGAGCGCTGCTGAAAAAGGATGGCGGGGCCCTTCGCGGCCGGTCGCTCTAAGACTACTTTATCGGTACTTTCACTCCTTCGAAACTTTCTGCTAGAGGTACGATGACCTTTAGAAGTCCATTGGAGAATGTAGCGTTCGCCTTTTTAGGCTCAATGGCATGGGCGAGTATCCAGCATCCCACGTACTCGATGTCTTCTCTAGGTGCGGCAAGACAAAAGCCATTCTCAGAGGCTTCGAGTACTATGTCCTTTTTATGTACGCCGGGCAGCTCCACTTCGATCGTGTAGGTATCCTTATCGTGATACAACGACGCGTCCGGGACGACGCCTATTCGTTCTTTTTCATCCATTGATAAACCACCGCAGAAATGTTCAATTCAAATCTTTAAATAACTTTTCCGGGCATTCGAGCTTAGGTCAGCATGCGGCCGAAATGAAGAATTTCACAGTGCTAATGGTCAAAGACCAACGCGACTAGAACTAGTAGTGATTTAGAGAGCAACATCGTCTACGAGTTCGATCAAAAAGCTTCGAATCGTATCCATTGACCTTTTCCATGTGGGGAGGGATTGATAGCGATTGCGAGCTGCCAAGTTCATTTCAACTAAGCGCTGTCGATTCTGCGCTAATTCAGTCAAATGGCTTGCGAGCGCAACCGTATCGCCCGGTGATATAAGGAAACCGTCACAACCGTGCGTGATGACTTCTCCTGCTGCACCACTTGTTGTGCCGATCGCCGGCAGACCAAAACCCATTGCTTCTGCGTAGACTATGCCATATCCCTCGTACGAGGAGGGCATAACCAGAACGTGGCTCGCTTTCATATACTGAGACAGTTGCCGATCGGTTAAGATGCCGGCAAACTGCACGTTTGGGGCCAATCCCGCCTGTGCGATTTGGCGGCGTATTGTGCGAGCATACGATGAGTGTGCGTCGGAATTACCAACCGCTGTCAGCGTCCACTGGTCATAGGGCAACCTTTCGAGAGCCTTTAGAGCGATATGCAGCCCTTTGCGCGGGATCACATTACCCAAGAACCATAGACGCAAGGGACGATCTAGCGCTCGATTCTTCAGCTCTTCATCACTGATCTGTGGATTCAAGCGATCACTGCCGGGATATGCAATAAGACTCGGGCGCTTCTGAGCGCGAGCGACCTTAGGCAAACGTTCTGCGTCTCGACGGGTCGTCGCGCTGTTGTAAATAAGTCCGTCGACGCCGGAAAGATACCGCCATTCGACCGAGCGGTAAAAGGAGTTTTGGCAAGCCCGGTAATTAAGGCTGCTTCTGAGAAGGTGGACGATGGAAACAACAGGACAGCTGATCTGCTCGCGCACACGGCGGTTGAGCAGAAACAGGGACGGGTGATTAAGCTCATCCTGAAGCACGACGTCCACTTCCAGCCCTAGTAAGCGACGACGTAGATCAGGCGAGAAGTTGTCACCGAGGGTTCGCAGGTAATTTCGCCGAGGCAAGGAGATGATCGCCACGCTGTCTCCCACTGCACGTAGAACGGCAACCAGCGTGCGATCGTATAAATAGCCGCCAGAGAGCGTGTCCAAGCTTCCGTAAATTACCAGCCCAATGCGCATTTTCGGTTTTCGAGGTCAGACCTTGGGCGCGGCACGCATCACGTGCTTCGTTGCTTCACACGGCTGTGCGACGCCCACGCATTGTCATTTTCCCAAATCTTCACGGTAATGATGAGCTCAGCGGGGGTATCTATTCTCGCTGAGAGTGCATCACACAGAATGAAAGCAAAACGCTCGATGCTGGGATTCAGTCCGGCAAACTCGGGCAACTCGTTGAGCGTTCGGTTCACATAGTAACGGACCAGCGCACCTAACTGAGCTTCCAGGTCAACAATGTCGACCAGAAACCCGTGGCAATCCAGTTCTTCGCCCTCCAGCTGGAGTTCCACCTTATAATGATGGGAATGATTGCTGTTCTCTTCCCCCCAATCACCCCCTGCCAGATGATGCTGAGCAACGAAATCGCGTTTGATAGCGACGGCGTACATCGTCTCTTAATAGGTCAATAGGATCTGGATTACCTTTTCAGGACTTTGATCCAGCAGCTGATATGCCTCTGCCGCCTGGTCGATCGGAAAACGGTGCGTGATGAGATGTGACGGTTTCAGTTGGCGGATCATGTCCCACGCGACGTTAAAACGGCGCATCTTTGTCCATCGACCGGCGAACTCTGGCGCCACGCTGCTGACCTGGCTGCTGATCATGCGAATACGGCTGCGATGGAAGCTTCCACCTAGTTCCAGGATGGCACGCTTGCTCCCATACCAGGAGCCGACAACGATACGACCGTCGAAACCCGTTGCACTAAGCGCCTGTTGCAAGGCAGTCGGAGAGCCTGAAATCTCGTACGTCAGATCTGCCCCGTCTGGCAACTGGTCACGCAGCAACGTTTCGAGGGCCGTGTCGTCAGGATCCAGGGAGGCCCCTGCTCCGGCCTCGCGTGACGCTTGGCGGCGCAGCGCGTGTTGATCTAAAGTAATCAGATTAGCGAGCGGAAAAACCCCTAAAATGCTTGTCGTCAACAAACCGACGATTCCCTGGCCAAAAACGAGCACTTCCTCGCCGATCACCGGCGCACCGTCCATTACAAAATTAACGGCGGTTTCCATCGTTGGTAAGAATGCGGCGTCTTCCGCATTTACGTCATCGGGCACAGTTAACAGCGTCGATGGGTCGGCGATGAAGTGGCTCTCGTGGGGATGGAATGCAAGAACGAGACGCCCCTCCCAGTCAGCCCTCACGTCCTTTCCTAGTGAGACTACTTCTCCGACCGCCGCATAGCCGTATTTTAGTGGGTAGGCGAACTCGCCTGAGAGATCCACGATGGTCTCGTCGATAGCCATTCCTTTTGGAAACTCGCCCCGATAAATGAGGGATTCTGTGCCAGGACTGATGGCGGAGAATAACGTTTCGACCAATGCCTGCGTGGGTTTGAGTTGAGGGAGGGCTTCTTCGCGGACGCTCACTTCACGTGGGGCGGTGAAATAGAGCGACGTTACGTGGTTGACGGGCTTTCTTTCAAGCACCTCTCCTGTGATGATTCTAGGCTTGGGGCTCAAAGCAGTGCCCTCACGCCGACTACCGGTTGTCACCCCGCCTCTCGATGCTGCGACGTGGCACCAACGTTCAGCGTGTGATTCATGCGCAAGGCCTTCGTTAGCAGATACCTGAAGTTGCTTTCGTTCACGGTCGGATGCAACGGCAGCCGTTGCCTCACCCGCACCCCGAGCTCGCGGAGACGTCCTACTTTGCGCGGGTTGTTTGTAAGGAGGCGGATTGAGCGTATCTGCAAGTCTTCTAGAATGCAGGCGGCCAGCGTATAATCGCGTTCGTCGGCCCGGTGCCCCAGAAGCAGGTTCGCATCGACGGTATCATACCCTTGATCTTGGAGGTTGTACGCGCGCAGTTTGTCGCGTAGACCCATCCCGCGCCCCCCTTGACGCAAGTAGATCAAGACCCCGCCGCCCTCCGCAGCGATGTTCTGCATTGCAAGATTGAGCTGTTCTCGGCAGTCGCAGCGACTAGAGCCGATCACTTCGCCGGTAAAGCACTCCGATTGAACCCGTACCAAGACATTCGATCTGCCGCGTACGTTGCCCATTATTAAAGCGAAATGCTCATTTTCGTCCTTGCCTTCAGTGTACAAGCAAAGCTGAAAATCTCCAAAGCTGGTAGGAATACGTGAGGTGACACCCCGCTTGACGCGTCTGTTCACTGTTTCTACGTTCACGTTCTCACTTTCATAATAGGTTCGAGATCAGAGGCGTTAATACTTTTCTGTTAACACTACGACCAAACGACTAGGATGGGGAACAGACCGCTTCTTTAACACACGCTTGTCTTCCTTTGACTGCAGAACCGTAGCGCCTCGAACTGGACCGGATAAAGCGGTGTCAGCATCCACCTTGTAGACTGTTACCGCTATAAAGAAATGCAGCTTATAAAGGCCTTATGCTGAAAAAGAATAATTTCCCATTTTTTTTACGTTTTCCGTCAATTTTTTTGTGAATAACCACAAGAATTGTATGAAAAATATTACTTCTTGTAGTGACTTTTATAATGTTACCCTCTATGGGTGATGTGGAGGAGAAAACACCAACTGCCAACGATTGAGCAAGTTAAAATCTGCTCTAGCGTTTCAAGAACAAAGGTACCTGGACTTTAAACGCGCCGCTGACAAGAGTTTTTCTCGCCCCACATGCCCCATAGAGCCAAACAGTTTTTTGGACAATATCTTTCGTAGCCGCTGCAAAGCGTTGCCGCATTAAGGCAGCGAATCCAAGGCGAAGCAGGGAATCCTCCCTCGTCAACGACTCTCCACAACACGTCCGAGTGATACGAAAGTTGAGGTGTCGCATTAAAGCAAAACCAGTGCTGACTCTGCAGGTCACGAAGCTCGAGCTGGCTCGAGATCAAAGACGTCGTAAACCCACTGGGTGCGCTTTTGCCAGTCGCGCCACAGCGCCTTTTTAGATGTGCTGTACTTAGCGGAGAGCTTATCAAGAATCTCCGCCATGTTCAATTTTTCAACATGAAGACGATACATCTCCCGCCTTCTCGCATAGAGCTGCGCTTTATTCTTCATAGTTACACTTTCTTCCAGCTCTTGGACTGAACGTCCGCCTTGTTATGAATCGCGGACAAGCAGTGCGAAAGTGATTCATCCTCGACTCACAAGTACAAATCGGTATCCTCCTTTTTTTCCTGACTCACAGCTTGAAGTGTGGAGCGTATCCCGCGCCTTTCTAAGTTGCAGCCGCGAGTGACTCCTCCAAGAATGGACCAAAGCTACATGACGACGAGTATGACACGCCCATCGGCAGGCCTAGTGCTCAACTCAGGTTGTCAGAAAAGGCTTCCCGATTGTCAACCCACATGCTTCACGACTTGCGCCCTCCTGGCCGCGCGCCAGCACGCATATATAGCTGAAAAGTGAACAGTCGCCAAGAAATGGACACGAAGGCGTGGAAAGCTACGCTTATCAGCTATGAATGGATTGCTCTCTCGGTGACCACGATAGGCGCGCTGATGGCGGCGATTGATGCGTCGGCCGTGATCATCGCGCTCCCCACGATTATGGCCGAGCTGCAGGCTAGCTTCATAACGGTCATGTGGGTGCTGCTGGCGTACATGCTCATCCTTGCAGCGGTAGTCCCGGTCGTCGGCCGGCTGGCCGACATGTTGGGGCGCAAGAACCTCTACAACTTGGGCTTTGTCATCTTCACCGTAGGGTCGCTGCTGTGCGCACTGGCGCAGCCGCAGTATCACGGCTTGGATTTAGTGGTCTACCGCATGGTGCAGGCCGTGGGCGGCGCGCTCCTCATCACCAACAGTGCGGTGATTGTGACCGATGCATTCCGCCGGGGAAATGTCGGCTTCGGCTTGGGAGTGAACGGGATCGCGTTTTCCGCTGGGTTCCTCCTCGGCCCTGTCGTCGGTGGAGTACTCACGTCGGTTTCGTGGCGACTGGTGTTTCTCATAAACGTCCCTATTGGCATTGTCGGCACGATATGGGGGATACTCCAGCTTAGAGAGCCAGTGACGCTGCCTACAGGACAGCAATTCGACTGGGCCGGAAGCCTGACCTTCACGTTGGGACTGGGGGCACTCCTTCTCGGCGTGTCACTTTATGCTTTTCCCGTAATCGCCATGGGGGTCGTGTACGTGCTCTTTGTCGTGGCCGCAGTGAGTCTCGCGCTGTTTGTGGTTGCGGAGCGACGCGCACCTCAACCGATGCTCAACTTGCGCCTCTTCGAGAATCGAAGCTTTGCCTACGCCTCGGCTGCTAATGGGCTTAATGGGCTTGCCAGAGGGGCAGTGCTCTTCGTGCTTACCTTCTTCCTGCAAGGGCCCTATGGCTACGACCCGCTGACGGCAGGCATTATGTTGGCCCCTTTCGGTCTCGCCTTTTTGGTCGTCGGGCCGATCTCAGGGTACCTCTCCGATCGGTACGGTGCGCGCATCCTCGCAACGGCCGGGTTGCTCGTGTCCGCCGGAGGGTTGCTCGGGCTAGCCACAGTGGTGAGCACCACGCCGTATTCGGTCCTCGCGGTGTACATGGCGCTCATGGGCGGTGGTTCTGGCCTATTCGCGTCACCGAACATGAACGCGATCATGAGTGCGGTTAAGCCGAGCGAGCGCGGGAGCGCATCCGGCATACGCTCCATGCTGATGAACACTGGCCAGATGCTTTCCATCGCTATTGCTTTCCCGCTTATTCTCAGCCAGATTCCTGAGGTCGTCTTGTTCCACGTCTTTTTGTACGGGGGCGGACTCGGCGGCACGCCTCAAGTCCTGGCGGCCTTCGAGTTCGGCATGCACGAGGCGTTTCTTGTCGCCGCTGTGGTTACGGTGTTTGCGGCGATCATCTCTTTCTCCCGGCCATCGGGCGTGCCCCGCGATTCCGTGGCCGCGTAAGGGGGTGCTCACACGGCGTAGACTGGAACTAAGCCCCGCGTTTGCCTTCACCAAATTACTAAAACAAGAGAGAACTCTTCGCTACGCTGACTGCAGTTACATCGTTCTTTCACGCTCACGGAAACGCGCGAACGTCAAAGGCGCTAATCGCGATACAAAACCAGATACCCTGAGCTAAATGCGTCGGCTCACCGTGCTGTGCTTGTGCCCACGAGGTTAGCTGAAACAACGCACTTCTTCGTACTAATCATGTGCAATCCTCGACCGCCAGAACAAGTAGAGACCGGAGATTTTCGCTCTGGAGACACCTACAAGCCCATTTACTTTTGTCGCGTTAATGTGGTCCTCCTCAAATGCCGTGTCACGCTCCGTGTGGGTGAAACGCACACGTCTTTGATGAGATTCGACAGGATTATTCAATCAGATGGTCTAGAGGAGCCAGCGATCGGGCACAACGACATCTTTGACGTCTGTGACAGCGAAACGCCTCGAGTGCGAGCGTAGTCAAACCGATACCTTTGGCCACTGCAGTCGTGTCGGCCCGCTGATGCCAAGCGAACGTTCGTCACTCTTCAAAGACGAGCGCCTCGTTGTCCTCGACCTCTACGGTTTGAGAAGAACGCTTAAACTTCTCTCTTGCTTTCCGGTCGTACGTCTCAAGATCACCGGCCTCCTCGATGACCTTTTTCCCCATTGTGATTTCCCTTTGAATGATAACATTGGCTCGTTCCATCGCAGCGGGAGCTACAGACATGAGAGCTTTCACTGCGATTCCGAGCTTCAAGGGGATGGACTCAAAGCGCTCTATCGTCCCGGGAACTAGTTTAAACGTCATGCCTATCGCGTCTTCGCCAAACTTCGGTATAGGGAGGCCTCCTCCAGCGAGGATCTCAGGCCGCATCGCCACGTGCCCGACGACCCATTTGCCGTCGATGCATACCTCGCCTTCTCCTTCAGGCGTCCCCCCCGTGTTGAACATGTTCGCCGTCATCTGTCCCGCCATCATCTCGCTTCGCTCAGTCATTGCTTGGCGCATGAACTCATCAGGCAACATCATCTTAAACGTCTTATACCGCGCCTTTATCCCAGCAGCCCGGCAGAGAGCGATCCACACGGAGATCAAGTGATAGCACGTCCCCGTGCCTCTCTTCAAGGTCGCGCTTACGCCATCTAGGGGGAGCATCTCAGCTGTTAATTTGGTCTTGACAAACCAGTAGGCGGCGTCGGAGAACTCATAGTCTGAGAGGTCATACGCGCCGAGTTCGTTCGCCATTGCGATGACTTCGGGCTCACAGGGGTTGCACCACCGCGTGGGCTTGAGGTACTTTTCGTTGGAGGCGCAGTACCGCATACTCTCGCGAAACGGGGGAAGCTTATACTCCCGCGGCGGGCGGACGTACCGCGGCTCGGCCGGGTTCAACACCATAACTTTTTTGAGACGGCCGAGGTTCTTGGGCAGCATCTTCACGAGCTTCAATCCCGTCCCTAACCTCGATTGCTTCGGAAACTCCTGTGAGCTATGCCTCTGCTCCGTGATTTCGCTAACTTGTGTCATTCCGTCACCAACCCTCATGTTTGACGTTCATGTTTGACTCGCGCCCATAAGCACCTGCGCTTCCCTTAGAGATGCAAAAGCTGATAGTTGTTTTTTGTCGTAACAAGCTACGCTTCTTTTGTGCTCAAATATATAGTTGCGCTCAGCGCGCTCGCAGTGGCTTATGAACGCGCTATCCAAGTAGTAGCACATCCACATGCTCCCAACATAGTTGGCATATTATTGAGGGGCATGTCTCGCTACAGACATAGATTAGCAAACCAGAACGTCGCCTCGGCGAACTCGTGGCCGGAGAGTTCTTAGGCGCACTCGTTCGCGATCGCGACGACCTCGGGCTCGCGCGGGTTACAGTATTGCGCCGGTCTGAGGTGCAGCTCATTCGAGGGCGGGCAGTGCTGCATGTCTGGGCGACGGGGTGCTCATAAAGCCGCGACGGGCGGATCCCCACTCCTCCTGGGTGCATCCCGTGTCTTTATGACAGTTCGAGGGCGTAATGGAATCAGCGGATCACGCCGATGCTAAGTTCTCGTCGACCTCTCTCGTCGCTTCTTTACGAGATTCTCGCTCTTTTTTCGCTACTCCGTGTTAGTTGCATCACCGCATAAGGTCTTCAGTGAGGATTCTTCTTAACTGTTCAGCGCATCCGCGCACTTCCTCACCTTCAGCGCGCTGCACCTCCGGCTCAAGCACCGGCCCGGGCCGGTCGCAGACAGGGCAGCGCTCGAGCATCCTCACCCGGTCGCCCGATATGACGAATCCAGGATAGCTCCGTGCAACCGCGTCGAGGAAGGCAAAGCGCCCTGACTCGCCGTACCCTACGGGAGTTAAGTCCTCGCCGAGGACGAGTGGCTTAAAATACGTGTAAGTCACGTGGAGATAGTGCCCTTCAGGACACTGAATCATCCAGCCATTTCCCTCACACATGCCGTAAACGTCTATGCAGTGCGATTCGGGAATACCTAACACATCATTTACCTGCTTTCTGAACGCTACAAGCGGGATGCGGGCATTTTCAAACAGTTTCCAGCCGCCGCCGGTTCCGACCTGCGCCCGCTCGCCAAACTCAAAACGCTTGCCCTCCTGCTGTAACGTGCTCATTATCTGGAGGAGCAAGAAGGGCGGGCCAGTAAGTAAGATTTTTTCTTTTGTCTTGCCATGGTGCTCGAGCCACTGCCCGGTCTTGTCGACGATCCTCCGCAGCATCTCGCTTTGAGTCGAAGAGCCCACTGCCCCTTTCGGCTTCGTTTTCCCGCCCATAGCCTTTTGCGTCAATTCAGCAGGTATACCATTGTCAAAAGCGTAGTCCCCGTTCCTGGACAGTGTAGGTATAACACTTATCATCTTAGCTAAAAACAAGTCTGTCGTTGGTCGTGGGAAACACATTAAAGTGTCATCAGAAAATAGATCGAGCATACTGCTGACCGCTTTCGCAAACCCGTACTCAGCTGCTACAAAATTTTTCATATCCCTAGGGATCACCGTAAGTCGCCCGCTCGTGCCACTGCTGTACATCAATGCCAACCCCGCTGCATTGAAAGCGTTGAGGACGTCGTCAAACGTGGGATTGGCGCCCTTGATGACAATTTGGGGCAGGCCGCCTGTAAAAATGGTTGCGAGCCAACGCGCGAAGTCCTTTCCTTTGGGATACTGTTTGAAGGTGGCATCGGAGATGAGGGGGATCTTGTCAAACTCGTCGACGGTCTTGATATCATCAGGCCGGACGTTTTCCTCCCGACAATATTTGTGATAGAATTTGTTGTTGTTATAGTGATGCGTAAACGCATACCTGATCGCTTTCAGCTGCATCTCCTGCGCTTCGTCGAGGGGCACACGGAACAGGTCACGTGGTTTGTACAAGGCCTCGTCGACGGGGTTCCACGCCTCTCTGGGCGGTATCCAGTCGGCTAGCTTTTGATCGAGTTTGGTCACGTGCGACGGAAGGTCTTCTACGGTTGCCATTACAACACCAATAAAATGCTGAGTTGCGAATCATATAACTCTACCGCCTCATCGTGTTTATCGCGTTATTGAAAACGTAAAGCGCAGCGCTTCCATTCCAATTATGTGCAATCTTCGACCGCCCGGCATTTATGGAAACCCGAAATTCCTGCTCTGATGAAAGCTCGCAGGCGCTCCCATCGTCCAGAGACCAACCTCGTTACGGATCTCCTTGAAACCTGAGCCCTACGTCACGTGCAAACAAGATCGGATCTACCATTGCAGTTCGCATCCAGGCACGCAAAGCTAATGCGAACGACTGAAAAAAGAACCAGCAGCCCACAATCCGGTGGGGGGGCAGCCATTAACTTGGTATCGTTAGGCTGTTCTTCGCATTTGACCGTCACCTTCGCATCGCTGTCGTGCTGACCCAAATTGAGCCCATAATAGGTTGTCCAGCCGCCGTCTGTGGCATAAACCCCGCTCGTCAAATACGAAGCATCGTCTAACAGCAGGAACAGAATGTCCGCTGTTTGCTTCTTACGCTTAACAAGGCGGTGCTCCAGGTCGCCGAGCTGGAGGATACTCTACATTTTGGCGGTAATCGGAAAAGCGCCGCTACCTGCCTTCGCCTCTTCCTACACGAAAGTGCCGAATCTTACTCCCATAGCTGTTTCGGTCCTTTCCGGATTCACCAAGTTTACGCAAATGCCGTATTCAGCATAATCGACGGCAGCGCTTCTAGTGAGCCCGGTACGCCGGGTTTGCTTGCCACATGGGCGGGGCGCGCTCACAGGCCGGTGAGCCCGGCGGTGGAACCGACGTTTACGATCGCCCCACGTGGCCCTGCTTCACTGTCTGACGCCGCTTGGCTTGGAGAGACTTGAACATTGCTGCGGTATTGCGACCAGGACGGCATCCCAATACTCATCGGTGGCGAGGGTTTCTTGTACCCGCTGTGTTTATGATGTTTGAGCGGCGACCATCTCTTTTAGTCGACCGTCAGGCGCACCGCGCGATCCTGTGGCTGGTTGAGGGGCGCATGCTCTGAGTCGTGCTGCGCCTGCGTCCTAACACCACCAGATATCTGTTCTTTAGTCGTCGCTTGAGTGTGCGCATCCACTCTTAGCAGCGCTGTGGTCGGTAGCAGTTCAATGCGCCGCTTTGCCCCAAGCATTTTCGTCCGGGAACGCTCAGGCGTGCTAAGAATGTTGATCCCTAGCACGCTACCGAGCGACCCTGTTACCATGTATCGTGATGGATACACGAAAGGTTGAACCGATCAACCGGAGCCGGGGTCTCTGCTGGGTGTCCTATGGGGATTATACACAGCGGGATGACGTTCGCGGGCAGATTAAGCAGCTCTTTGATACCTTTGACTCGCTCGTCAAAGGGGTAAACTGCGGTCCATACAGCCCCTAACTTTCGTCCGGTCGCTTCAAGCAGTATGTTTTCTGTAGCAGCTGAGCAATCCAGCGCCCACAAACCGGGAAACTTCTCCCGATTCGTGTCTGCACAAACCGCGATTGCGATGGCTGCGTATCTTACCATCGGAGCCGTGGGGCTAAGCCGTGAGACCTGTTCGAGGATTCTTCGGTCTTTAATGATCACAAAATGCCACGGCTGTTCATTCACTGCAGACGGTGCGTGCATTGCGGCGGTGAGCAGCGCTTTCACGTCATCATCAGATATTGGCTCGTCGGTGTATTTGCGGATACTTCTTCTCGACAGTATAGCTTTTGTAACGTCCATTGTTCACCTCAGTCGACCACTTTTCTTGTCTATGCTAACGAACAGCTCAGCCAGTTGAAAACTGTATTCCTGGTTAAGCACTGTGTCCTGTCAAAGAAACGCTCTTGTGGACTGGGCGCTGGGCGCGTCATTTCTCGTAAGCCCTCCCATAGGTCCGCTTAATGTCCGGATCGTTATCAGCGTTGGCTACCGTTCATATTTTCGCGCTGGGATAGCACATATCCACCGAGTTCGCTGCTCCCAGCCTTACGATGCACTAGTGTCGGATCACTCAGGCCGCAGGAGAGAAGGGAAGGTTCTTTACCAATGTACGCTCAACTGTAACGTGACGACTTTTTGCGAGAGGGCATTCGCGAGTGACCAACGGGTCAGCGCGAAAAAAAGCGGCGACGTGATATGACCGTGATATGACGAAAAAAAGCACACGGACACCAGATCAGTACTCTAAACTCGTGCCCGTCCCAACGGTTTTTATAACCGACTCATTGCACTTTGAAACCGAGTATTTGGCCCTCCGACTGACTGACGCATTTCATCTCGTCGAGAAAAAGGAACAGCTGATTCGCGCCGCGACTAAGTGCCTCGACACTGTGATCACAGACGACGCTGAGATGGGGATGCTGAGGAGAGAGTGCTCGCTATACCAAATAAAGATCGATTCCGATAAACCGAAGGCACGCGCCGAACTTCAGGAGCAACTCGCTGAACTCAGCAAGCAGCATAAAACGCTTGAGACCTTATTATCGACGGTGAAACAGGCCTCTAAATCGCCACGCACGTTCACTCTAGAAGAGTACAAGAAATTCACACCTGACTCAATGCGAGTCGTCCTGGCCTCGCTAAGCGGCAAAGTCGTTCGCTTTGAGAACGTAGGTGACGCACACCCGCTTGAACCGATCGAAACGTCCGACCCTCGCGTTGTTGCCGCACTGATACGGCATCATATAGGCCGCCCGATCGTCATTGAGTAACCTCTGGACGCGTTCATACGTTCCCAGCGCTTGGGGGAATTATAAAAAAGCAGGGAAGGTTTTATGAATGTCATAGATGCTTTAAACTCTCGTTTCACTGTCCGTGCGTTTGAGCCAGATCCTGTGCACACGGAAACGATCCTTAAGATTCTGGGTGCCGCAACGCGTGCTCCCTCATCAGGCAATACCCAGCCATGGGAACTCTTTGTTGCTGGCGGGGACACGCTAGACCGACTTCGTCACGCTTATGACGAACGCTTCAAGAAAGGGGTGCCGGGTAGCCCCGATCTACCAGCACCGCAGCAATGGCCTCCCGCCCTACAAAAGCGCATGGACGAACTCAGGGCCGCACGCTTTGAATCCCTGGGCACAGAACGCGACGACGCGGCAGCGCGGCATGCCATGTTTGAGCGCGCCCATCAGTTCTTTGGAGCGCCGACGGTGGCGTACCTCTGCATGGACCACACGCTCACGGCGTGGTCGATATTTGATATGGGACTGCTTGCGCAGAGCATCATGCTCGCGGCACAGCAGTACGGCGTTGATTCAGCTGCCGCGGCGCTTCTGATTTCCTACCCTGACCTCATTCGTGCAGAACTGGAAATTCCGGAGGACGTGTCGATAATAATGGGCGTCGCATTGGGGTATCGCGATCAGCAACATCCGCTGAATCAGTACCGAAGCCCCAGAAGGCCGCTAAAAGAAGTTGTACGCCTGAAGGGTCTAATGTAGCTCTCCATGTCGGGAAGGCTAGTTCAACACGTCTGGACTGATTTTCGATTGCCGACAACGCTCTCGGAGATAATTATCCGCAGCCTGCGGACTTACTTCGCTTGCTCTCTATGGACTTTGTTGAGATTATGTAAGCTATCGAGGTACTGTTGATGATGAGCCAGAACGACTCACCCCACGAGTTGAGCTCCTGCTGTACCCCGTTGTCACCAAGACTGATGGTGGTAAGACTGTTGAAGACGAGAGACCCGTCCTCGAGCCAGTCAGACAGAAAGCCGTGATACAAATACCCATCCAAGCCTTTAAATTCGAGGTCATTTCCGACCCACTGATCATAGTACTGCTCGCGCAGCTCTTTGAGATCCATACCAATCACTACTCTATAAAACAATGCCAAACCCTGCGTATACCATTAACCCTGTTTATGCGCGACGGACATGCAAAGCACATTGCGCAGCACAAATCCCGACGAAAGGCAGTCGCCACTGTATTCTTAAAGAAGAGGAGCTGGAGTGGGGTAATTAACGTCCGTGAGCAAGAATCTCCCAAGAGGGCATCACCGGACTTATTGATCCGGCGCACGACATCACTTATCAAACCAGCCGAACCGCTCTAAATGCTCGTAATCAATGGCCCCCTAGCGGCTTGCCGCACTTAATTGGCGATTCCAAAAGTTGTGAGGCTATTTTCTGTGCATAGCGGCGCTGGTGAAAGATAGCGTGCTCCTTGATAAAGCGCCAGCTAAAAAAAATAGTGAAAGAATTATTGCTCGAAACCTGCATTCCTAATTATGGGCTAAGATAGGGCTGGGTGAGAAACAAATTTCGTTTCTGATCCAAGCTTAAGGCTTAATGCCCATGACTAAGCTAAACACCAGGAGGTAGGAGGAATGCTGTTCATTTTATGGTTCAAATTCGACCCCGATCATACGGAGCGGGTCCGTGAAATGTGGAAACAGTTCAAGTACCCCGAAGCCGTGAAGCTGATAGGCCGGTACGTGCTCATCGGCAGGCACATTTCTGTTGCAATCTTCGATGCACCCGATGAGGCAGCACTGCTGAAGGTCACCGGACCCTTCAGCAGCCTCGGCGTGGCCCACGTCGCACCTGCGATGCCGCTTGAGGAAGCGCTTCAAGTATTGTGGTAAGAAAAGAGAGGTGCCTCACCCGTCGTTGATACGAGTCACTGCGTGACAGCAACTGAGATGGAGCTTAGCGTTGTTGCTCACGCAAAGGCGTTGAAAATGCCAGCCCGCAGAGGCAAGCAGTCAGCTCCTCTTCAATCAGCTCTTGTTACTTCGCGGACGGGTCTAACTCCATTACGCCAAAAACGTTCCCTTCTGTGTCCGTGCAGTAGGCGAGATAACCCTGGCCCGGAACTGCCCGCTTTGGCATCATAACGTTTCCGCCTGCGCCCACGATCTTTTTCGTGAAGTCATCAACAGATGCGACGCTGATGGTGTTAGTCGTCACCTGCTCAGGCATCATGCGCGGTGTTATCGCCCCATTGATCCCCGGCTCGTCATCGGGTCCTGTCGCAACCAGCCAGTAATCCATTGGCCCTTCCCACTTTGTGATGGTCCAGCCAAATACCTTCTCGTAAAACGCTTTCGCCCGCTTGGGGTCGTCGGCGGGCAGCTCGAAATGTACTATTCTTGGCATTTTATTCTCCTTGAAGTTTTTGAAAGCTTTTGTACCGCTAGTACTTACGCCCTTTGACCGAGAACCGTGCACCAAACGAGCGAGTGCCGCGTTAAACACGGCGCATAAGTCAACGTGAGAAGGAGAAGGCGCTCTGCGCAAAAAAGTGGTTTACAAGATGTATTGTGCGGTTGACTCTAACGCACCGCAGTTGACGCATTTGCGTTCATGCGGCACAGACACGCGGCGTACGTAATCCTTATGACGGGGCTTCATGATGCAGGTAAGTTCTAGGATTACTGGCAATCGGATCCGACGTAGGCGTTGTGGAGAGCTGAAGAGGTGTTGAGATGCACGAAGAAGAGATGCGGAAGTGCGCGCGATATCGGAACGAGTGGCGAGTTATTGTGGCTTCGTTCCCCGAACCTGTCAAGTGGTCCGGCACAACCCGGCGGCACTCAAAACCTTTTTCCATAAAAATGAGCAGCTGGCGATTGACAAGGCACTAACTGGACTTGCTAAAGAGCTTATCGCGATCGGAGCTGCGCCTGCTCTCGGATTCGAACATTGTCTAGGTATGCAAAGTGAAGGGGCAAAGCGTCAGGACGCCGTCGATCATCAGATCTTTCTCGCGATATTGCTCGGCGCTTCTGTTGCCGATACCACGACGCTGTCCAAATCACTTCGTGGTGGCAGCGCTAACGTGAGGCCCGGGGGTCATCTCCGCCGGATTACATAACGGTCACCGTGCAAGTCACTTGGTCACTCACGATTTGCGACGGACTGATATTGTTGAACGTGATTGTGGTAGTTCCTTTCGCGAGGCCTCGAAATGTAAAAATTTGCGATCCGGGCACTCCGACAAGATTGTGCGGGTTCGGATCACTGATAAACACGCTGTCTACAAGCGACAGCGCTGTGCGGTCAAACTGAGGCTCCCACCTGTACCCGGTCGACGGATTTGACCGCAACGATATCGTGAAATTTCGCCCCGGCGCCGCGGTTATCGATTCTCCAGACGTCACGTTTGTACTATTTGCTGTTTTTGTCATCGGCGCGCTCTCGTTCGTTTGCGTTGGAGCAGTGGAGGTGGTGTTGTTGCTCGTGCTCGACGTGCACCCGGCTACAACGACTGTCAAAGATAACAGCGCGATCACCAGGCCGGCAATGACGGCGCGCTTTTTTTCCATAATCTCGCCTTTGCAGCGCGTACTATATATGCTGATGGGGGTGAAGCGGGTCGCATCTATCTACGATTCCTTCCTGTCGCTGACGGACGCAAAATGTCTCACCATACACACGAACGGCCGTTTTTGCAATTGGCTGAAGCAACTGAGCCACAACGACACAACTCTGTAGAGGGGCTTTAGTTAACGATATAACGACAAACCACGTCTCTTTTGGAGCCCGACAACTATTTACCGACCGCTGCTCTCTTCATGTTATGCTCTCCCATAAAGTAGACCTCGAAAAACTCGAAGAGCCTGAGAAAGTCGTCGGGCCGGCGTACACCTCACGCTATTGCACGTTACCGGTGCCAAAGTACGAACTCTCTGAAACTGGCATGCGGCCTGATTGCGCGTATCAGCTCGTACATGATGAAATGAACTTGGACGGCAACCCTTCTCTCAATCTCGCGAGCTTTGTAACGACCTGGATGGAGCCGCAGGCTACGCAACTCATCGTCGAGAACATTCACAAGAACTTCGCCGATCAGTTCGAGTACCCGCAGACAGAGGTGATACACAGGCGGTGCGTCAACATGCTCGCACGCCTCTTTAATGCGCCCGACCCTGTAACGTTTGCAGGCACCGCAACGGGCGGCTCATCTGAAGCGGTGATGCTTGGCTTGCTAGCACACAAGTGGAAGTGGAAGAAACGCCGTGAAGCAGAAGGTACAACCTGCGATAAGCCGAATCTGATCTTCGGTGCCGATGCACACATTTGCTGGGACAAATTTGCCAAATACTTCGACGTTGAGCCGCGGGTGATACCACTCGAGGAGGATCGTTTTACCATCACACGGGACGCAGTTACTGACCTTATCGACGAAAATACTATCTGTGTCGGTGTTATCCTCGGGACGACCTTCACTGGTGAGATCGACCCAATCGAGGAGATTAATGACCTACTTGTCGAAGTCAAGAACACACGCGGATGGGATATCCCCATTCACGTCGATGCCGCGATCGGGGGATTCATCCTCCCGTTCACACAACCAGAGCTGCGGTGGGATTTCAGATTGTCCCAAGTGAAATCGATCAACGTGTCCGCCCACAAATACGGCTTGGTATTCCCCGGCCTTGGGTGGCTTATCTTCCGCGATACCACCGACTTGCCGGCGGACCTCGTGTTTTACGTAAACTATCTCGGCGATGAGATGGCCAGCTACACGCTGAATTTCTCGCGCGGCAGCGGCATGTTGCTCGCGCAGTACTACAACTTGCTCCGGCTTGGTTGGAATGGGTACGCGATGGCTGCCGGGGCAGTCCTCGAAAATGCCCAATACCTGACCAAGCGGCTCTTGGATACGGGGTATTTCTATATCCTCAACACAGGTGAAATCCTTCCGGTCGTCACGTTCCAGCTCAAAGAACCCATCAATTTCTCCGTGTATGATCTATCCGCCAAGCTGCGGGAACGGGGTTGGATTGTCCCCGCTTACACGCTACCGCCAAACGCCGATGCAATTCCCATTATGCGCGTCGTCGTCCGACAGACCTTCAGCCGCGACATGGCCGATCTCTTCGTAGAAGACATTAAAAAGGCATACGCCGCTCTGCTGGCGCCTAAAACCAAGACAATCGTGAAGCAACGATCGCCGCGAGAAGCACATCCGGTATCCTAAGCGGACTGACTGTGCTTTGAATAACGTGGTCGTGAACGCGGCGTAGAGAGTGCACTTAGGGAGCTACGTGCTTGTCTGATGCAGCAGTGGCCCCACAATGCACAGTTTCGAGGAGGGAACCCTTGCATCGTCAGCTAGACTGAATCACCTTGAGGCGCACCGGTAAACCTGAAGACCCGCATGCTAACCAAGTACCCTGAACGGGTACGCAAGCAGCCACCAAAGCACAAAAACAAAGATGATAAGTACAATCAAGAAGACTCCCGCAAGTGGCGCTGCTCCACGGCAGATCACCTCTTAATCCCATGGAGCACTATCTGATAAAAGTCTGCCATTTAATGAGTGAGACGTTCGCGCACACGGTTGGCTTAAAGAGACCCGGAAAACTGCAGTCACTCGAGAGGCACACTAATAACTGCCTGCACACCGGAATAAAAGCCTAAAACGCGGAACATCTCCGAAAAGCAGGGCGCAACATAAATAGGAGAGTGCATTGCTATATCCGATCACTTCAAGCTAGAGAAGCTGGCTCTTTAGATCGGTCTGGTGAATACTGTAAACAAATATGCAAGCAGATGAAAGCTACGGGCTGACCACGGCGGAAGCCGAAAAGCGCCTTGCCGAATATGGTTGTAATACGCTCTTCAAGCCGCATGCTGTGCGTTTCGTCAGCATCGTCAGGGAGGAGATCACGGAGCCGATGATCCTCCTCCTCTTTGCAGTGGGCTTTTTTTACGCGCTTGGCGGTGAATTGGGTGATACGATCACCATCTTTGCGATCATCGCGGCCCTCATCTTCGCAGAGGTCTGGAACGAGTACCGCGCTAAAAAGACCATTTCATCCCTTTCGCAACTTGCTGCGCCTACCACAAAGGTCTTGCGGGACGGCGTTCCAACAAACGTTAACACCGACTTGATCGTCCCTGGCGATGTGCTCCTTGTCGCGTCGGGCACGCGGGTGGCGGCCGACGCACACGTAACCCAGTCGTTAAGCCTTTCTGTTGATGAATCTTCGCTGACCGGTGAATCATTCCCACAAGACCGAAAGGTCGCCGACGACGTCTATGCAGGCACGCTCATCGTTGCAGGAGAAGGCGTGGCCACGGCTTTTGCAACGGGAGGTTCCACCAAGATCGGTGCCATTTCGGCGCGTGCGCAGGAGATTAAGGAGCCAAAGACGCCCTTGCAGCTCGCGATGAAGAGCTTGGCAAAGAGCTTGGTGGGGGTGGCTCTCGCCTTTAGCATCGCCATCCCAGTTCTGGGATTCCTGCGTGGTCAAAACCTGTACCAGATGTTTCTCACGGGGCTCGCGTTGGCCTTTGCCACCATTCCTGAAGAGCTCCCCATCATCATTACGATGGTGCTCGGCTTAGGGGCCTACCAGCTCTCACGCACAGGCTTCTTGGTCAAGAGGATCAAAGCCGCAGAAGTGTTGGGAGACGCGACCGTCATACTCACAGATAAAACGGGGACGATTACGGAAAACAAGATGCGCGTTGTTTCGGTATTCCCTAACGAGCGCGAGGCAGACGTGCTGGCAGCCGCGCTCGGCGCCCTGCCGGAGTTTCCGAGCTCCGCGACGGATCTGGCAACCCTTGAACGGGCGCAAACCGTGCCGGCGTCTACGATCGGCGTGCTCACCCGCGAGCGGAGTTTTGACAGCGAACGCAAAACGCGAGCCACCATCCGTGTTTCAGACGGCGGCGCGACGCTGTTTGTGAGCGGAGCCCCGGAAGAGGTTTTCGCCCTCGCAAAAGAGGCCCCCGTCTCATTTGAAGACGCGCTCAGAAGCGAAGCGGCTAAGGGAAGGCGTGCCATCGCCGTCGCAGAGAGAGCACTTCCCTCAGCTATGCGCGACCTGCCATTTTCTGAACTCGAGAACGAGATGGCAGTGGTGGGCCTGTTATTTCTCGAAGATCCTCCGCGGAAAGAGGTGAAAGAAACCGTCGAACGCGCGCGGAGCGCCGGAATACGCACAATCATGGTGACCGGCGACCACCCGCTAACGGCGCATTTTGTTGCCCAAAGCGTCGGCATTGACGGAAGCATGATGCTCACGGGCGATGAACTGGATCGTCTTTCTGACCAGGAGCTTCAGGACGCAGTGAAAAGGGTTGCCGTGTTTGCGCGGACGACGCCCGAACACAAGTATCGTCTGGTAACTGCGCTTCAACGCAACCGGGAGGTCGTCGCTGTCACAGGAGACGGCATCAACGATACGCTTGCGCTCAAGGGCGCAGACATCGGCATCGCCATGGGCATCAAGGGCACGGATGCTGCCAAAGAAGCGGCAGATATCGTGTTGTCCACTGATGACTTCGTTCTCATTGGCCGGGGCGTCTTTGAAGGGCGTAAGTTCTTTGAAAACCTCCGAAAAGGGGTTAAGTTCTACCTCTCTGTCAAAGCAGCGCTCATCTTAATTTTTCTTTTGCCGGTGCTTGTAGGTATCGCCTTTCCTCTTGCGCCGATTCAGATCATCATCCTCGAACTGTTCATGGACTTAGGAGCGTCGGCAGCCTTTGTCGCCGAACCAGCCGAGGCACTCATCTACTCAGAGCGCCCGCGCGACCTCAAAGAACGTTTCATCGATTCCGCGATGCTCAAAGGAATTGCCGCTTCAGGGCTCAGTCTTTTCGCCGGCGTCACTATCTCGTACTTCTACGCGCTCTGGCAGGGCCTACCGCTTGCACAAGCCCAAACATTTGCATTTTCGGCGTGGATCTTCACCCTCATGATGCTCGCTTTTGTCTCGCGTTCTGAAAAAGATCCTTTGTACCATTTGGGAATCTTCGCTAACAGGGCCATGGACGTGTGGGCGTTGATGGCGGTTGCTTTCCTCTTTGTCGCGATCGCCACCCCCCAACTTAGCGCGTATTTCAAACTCGCCCCGGTGACGGTCGTTCAACTCGCGACCGTGCTTGCGATCTCTTTCGTGTGCGCCTCTTGGCAAGAATGGGTGAAGGTGCTCCGCTTCTGGATAAGCGCCACGAATCGACACTTGGCCACCGCAAGTTAACGCTGGTTATAGACTGATTAATTTTAGGCGCTGGACCCCAGAGCGCATCATGTGCCGCCTGCCGCTATTTTACGCGTCTTTGAACAAAGGACGATCATAAGTCAGAGAGCACTCAGAAACTAAACGAGGCACGATTATGTCACTCCAGACTGACGGTGCTGTAGGCGATCCTTTGCTAACGGAACATGACTTAGAAGCGCTAGTGAACGGCGCTTGGCATCATTTTTTTGGGCAATTCTTATAAAGCCCTTCGGCCTATTCCTGCTGCAGCCCCTATGCTCCTGATATGGATGGATCGAAAATGATGCAAATGTATGTTAGAATAATCGCACTGTTAAGCAGCGTCGTGTTCACACCTGAGGTGGACTATAATGCCTGAACCGTGGAAGGGTAAATTGGCCATCGATATTCGCGATGCGACTCCGGACTGGGCGCCGTTCGTGCAGCCCACGGCACCTGAGAACGCACCGAACATCCTCTTCATCATCTGGGACGATGTCGGATACGCAGCGATGGATGTCTTCGGCGGACCGATCGAGGCGCCCACGATGCGCCGCATCGCAGAGATGGGACTACGCTATTCGAATTTTCATACGACCGCGCTGTGCTCACCTACCCGGGCCTGTCTAATGACGGGACGGAACGCGACCAGCAACAACATGGCCTGTATCACTGAAGCTACGAACGGCTTTCCTGGAAGCAGCGGGCGCATACCCTTCGAGAATGGGACGATCGCTGAAGTGCTAAACCAACGAGGGTGGAATACATATGCGGTGGGAAAATGGCATTTGACCCCTGCAGAGGAGGAGGATGCCTCGGCGTGGAAGCATCGCTGGCCGCTCGGCCGCGGGTTTGAACGCTTCTACGGGTTTTTGGGCGGCGAGACCAACCAGTGGTATCCTGATCTCATCTACGATAACCACCCGATCGACCAGCCGTACGCACCGGAGGACGGATACCACCTTTCTAAAGATCTTGTCGACAAGGCCATAGAGTTTATCAGAGACGCGAAGGTAGTCGCGCCGGACAAGCCCTTTTTCATGTATTTCTGCCCCGGTTGTGCGCACGCCCCGCACCACGTCTTCAAGGAGTGGGCTGAAAAGTACAAGGGCAAGTTCGACGCGGGCTACGAGGCGATTCGTAAGGAGATCCTCGCGAACCAGAAGAAGCTGGGCATATTGCCAGAAAACACGAACCTCTCGCCAATCAACCCGCACGGAGAGCCTCACGTCTCCAGTCCGGACGGCAAGCCGTGGCCCCTGCTTGATTGGGTTCGCCCGTGGGATTCGCTGTCCGACGACGAGAGGAGTATGTTTGTCCGCATGGCTGAGGTGTTTGCGGGCTTCGTATCGTATACCGATCACCATATTGGTCGCTTGCTCAATTACCTCGAGGAGTCTGGTCAGCTCGACAACACGATCGTCGTCGTCGCCTCCGACAACGGCGCTAGCGGCGAGGGCGGTCCGAACGGCTCCGTCAATGAAGTCAAATTCTTTAACAACGTTCCCGACACGATAGAAGAGAACATAAAGCATATTGAGGAACTGGGAAGCCCATCGACTTATAATCACTACTGCACAGGCTGGGCGTGGGCCTTCGACACGCCCTTCCCGTACTGGAAGCGCTTCGCGGGCTACGAAGGGGGAACTGCTGACATGTGCCTCGTTGCGTGGCCACACGGGATTCCAGCACGACATGAGGTGCGACACCAGTACATTCACGCTATCGATCTCGCGCCTACGATCTACGACCTGCTCGGCCTCGAACCGCCAGCGATACTCAACGGATACACGCAGAGCCCTATTGAGGGCGAAAGCTTCAAGTCCACAGCTAACGATCCGAGCGCGCCCGAAAAGCAGACCCAGTTCTATTCTATGCTCGGCCAGCGCGCTATCTACCATGAAGGGTGGCTAGCGAATACCGTGCACCCGCCTATCTCAGGATGGGGCAACTTCTCCCAGGACGTATGGGAGTTGTACAACCTTCCGGAGGACCGGGCGCAAATGAACAATGTCGCCGGACAGTACCCCGACAAACTGGAACTTCTCAAGGGGCTATGGAACTACTTCGCCGGCGTCTACAACGCACTGCCACTCGACGATCGCACGCCGCTCGAAATTTTGACCACAGAGCGCCCACAGCCAGCAAAACCACGAAACCGTTATATCTATTATCCCAACACCGCAGACGTCGCGGAGAGTGTCGCGGTCAATATCCGTGGACGTTCGTACACGATAGCCGCAGGAGTGGTCGTTGATACCACGGAGGCAGCAGGCGTACTCTTCGCGCAAGGTCACCTCATGGGTGGCCACGCTCTGTTTATCAAGGACAAGAGGTTCCATTATGTCTACAACTGGCTGGGAGAAGACATTCAAAAAGTCACCTCAAACACAGAGATCAGCACTGGTCGACACGCCTTCACGGCTGAATTCAGCAAGACAGGCAAAGACCCCCAGACCAAGAGCGCCCTCGGCACGCTGACCCTCTACATTGACACCGCGCAGGTGGGACAGTCTGAGATCAAGACGCAGCCCGGCTACTTTAGCCTCGTAGGCGAGGGGCTATGTGTCGGTCGCGACAGTGCGTCTCCGGTCTCGCCGGACTACACCCCGCCTTTCACCTTCACGGGCGGGACCATTGACAGAGTGGTGGTGGATGTTGCCGGTGAGCCGTTCATTGATTACGAGAAAGAGGTCATGGCGTGGATAACGAAGGACTAGCTGCGGGCTTGCCATTTGACGGCACGACCCCGGCGACGACACTCTCCGCCGCGAAATCTCGACTCGTGAGGCTTTGGGTGACTCACGCCCACAAAATAAAAAAAGAAATCACACCGGAGAGGCAAAGAGCTGGTGGGACATTTTTCGGAGAGCCTTGGGGCCGGGAGTAATCTGCACCTTTAAAACTGCATGTTGCTCGGTCTTCTTCAAACCCGCTTTTGTGCTCCGTGACACTTCTTGTACTTCAATCCGCTGCCACAAGGGCACGGATCGTTGCGGCCCGCCTTTCCCAGCGTAGTCCGACGGCCGTGCTTCAACATCACGTCTGCCGGCGCACGCCCTTCCCGCAGGAGTGTGGCCATCTGTCGCATGGGTTGATCAATATGCGCAAAGAACGCCCGGTAGCCTGCGCAGAGATAATTGAGCCCGGACTCACCTGTTGGGGTCTCTATAAAACGGTTCTTGGGACATTCTCCGTGGCACGCAAAGCGGACGGGACACTCTTGACAGTACTGCGGCAGGGTATCGCGCTTGTTCAGTCCGAACTGACGTTGCGCGTCTGAGCACACCAGTTCGATGAGCGGCGTGTCCAAGATGTTGCCGAGCAGGTAGTTTGGCTCAACGAAGTGGTCGCACGAATAAAGGTCGCCGTTATGTTCGAGCGCGAGCGTGGTGCCGCAGGTCGGAGAGAAAACGCACACAGCGGGAGGCGCCCCCGCCCACGCCGCTAGCGCCGCGTCGAACTGCTGCACGAACACGCGACCAACGTCGCGCCTGACCCATTCATCAAAGATCGCGATAAGGAATCGGCCCCACCGTTCCGCTGTAACTGAGCTATCTGTTACCGTGTTCTCTTCCTGAAAACCCGTTTTTCTGTTTCGCTCGACGATGGGTATAAACTGGATGAACTGTGCCTCCACGTCGTCACGGAAGAAGCGGTACACCTCGGTGGGATACGTCACGTTAGCAGCACTGACTGCACACAAAATGTTAAATTTAACGTTGTGCTCTTGCAATAGACGCGCAGCGTGCAGCACGCGGTCAAACGTTGGGTGTCCCGCCTTATCGACTCGATAGGCATCGTGCAAGTTCTGCGGCCCGTCAAGACTGAGACCAACGAGATAGTTATTGTCGTAGAGGAAAGTGCACCACTCCTCATCAAGCAGAGTGCCGTTCGTTTGGAGGGTGCGTTCGATGGTCATGCCAGGCCGCGCGTATTTTTGCTCGCACTGGAGCGAACGATGGTAGAAATCAAGCCCCATAAGGGTCGGCTCGCCGCCTTGCCAAGCAATCACCGCGCGCGGGATTCGCTGGGCAGCGAGGTACTGGTGTAGATATGATTCCAGTACCTCGTCGGTCATCCGAAAGCGGCTATGTGGATAGAGCTGCTCTTTCGATAAGAAAAAGCAGTACGAACAGTTCAAGTTGCAGATGGCGCCAGTCGGTTTTGCGAGAATGTGAAAGGCTGGAGGCAAGTTCGTCGATTGCATACTGTGTCCGTGCTGCCCACCGGGTTGCCCGCCAGTGCAGCCAATGCTTGCTTTAATTACTAATTTCCGCACTCGCGTAAATGAGTTCCGCTACGCATGTTTGTGGAGAACGGTGCACGAAACTGACCGTTGTGTTACAACATTGTGCTCGTGAGGCAATCGAACGGCAAATCGACCTGCTCCTCTTGGAGCTAGAGCTGCTGTTGTTGTGAAATGGGCCTAACGTTAAGGGAAACGCTCTTCTTCTAGCCTGCAGGAACAAGCGGCCCTTCATTGTTTGGCAGCTCCATATCTGGCGCCCTTTTTAATTCGTAAGCAGTCGCGACACCAACGAGACTCAAAATCAGTGCAACCACTGCGATGTACGCAAACGCCTGATTCGTCGGGGCGAGGACCACGGTCGGCCCCCCTGGAACGACAACGGTAATCGGGGCCTCATGAAGCGTAAGCAGCGATCCCGCAACGGCGGTGCCGACGGCTCCCCCGATAAACCGAAATACAGTATTAAGGGCCGTTTCTGCGCCGGTTTTGCTCGGGGGAACATACATGATGAGGACGTTAATGGCAGCAACAAAGACGCCCCCGATACCAGCGAACAAGATAACCGTCCCGATCACGATCTCCGCGAGCGTCGCATTGAATAGGAAAAACCATATGAAACTCGCGACTACGACCAATGATGCGAGCAGCAGGGCATTCTTGGCGCCACGACGGCGCACTAACCTTCCGAACAGCGGACCAGCAACGAGAATAACAAGGCCTGCGGGAACAAAGACCAACGCCGATTGAAACGTGTCAAGACCAAACCCGAC
>DASPOC010000026.1:0-8902 GCA_035626195.1 Bathyarchaeia archaeon
GATCCGTTCTGTGACAACATAACCGCCAGTCACGTTCGCTGCCCCGAGAACAACTGCCGTGAACCCGATCACCTGCTCTGTAGGCGTATTGGCAAGGCCGAGCGCTACCATCGCCCCCACGAGCACGATCCCGTGGATAAAGTTCGCGCCGCTCATCAGAGGTGTGTGTAGGATGGCGGGGACACGGCTGATGGTAACGTAGCCTGTGAATGCCGCCAGCATTGCGATGTAGATCGCGATCCAGAACGCAGTGATATCCGTCACAGCCTCCCTCCGCTGATGAGGTCAAGCGTCGGTTGATGCCGCACTTCGCCTGCGTTCACAAGGAGGCTTGCTGCTAGGATCTCGTCAGTGAACTCACGGGTGAGCGCCCCGCCCTCATTAACAAGGAGCGAGAGGAACGACTGGAGGTTCCTTGCGTACATCTGGCTTGCGTGAAACGCGACCCTGGCCGGGAGGTTCTGCGGGCCCACAATAGTGACACCGTGCTCCTTTACCGTCTTTCCACATTGTGTCTGCTCGCAGTTGCCGCCTGATTCAGCAGCAAGGTCGACGATGACGGCGCCCGGATGCATCGCTGCGACGGTCTCTTTCGTTATCAGGACCGGCGCCTTCCGCCCGGGGATGCTGGCAGTCGTGATAACGATGTCAGCCCGTGCCACCGCGGCAGAGACCATCTGGTGTTCCTTCACCTTCTCTTCTGGCGTGAGTTCGCGGGCGTACCCACCTTGGTCTTCCGCATTGATCTCAAGCTCGAGGAATTTCGCGCCGAGGCTCCTGACCTGTTCGCCCGCGGCACGTCGGACATCGTATGCCTCGACCATGGCGCCAAGGCGCTTGGCTGTCGCGATCGCCATGAGACCGGCAACGCCCGCACCAAGGATGAGCACCGTTGCCGGCCGGATCGTGCCGGCGGCCGTTGTTAGCATCGGGAGGAACTTGGGACAGTTGGCAGCGCCAAGTATCGCCGCTGCATACCCGCCGGCCGTCGCCTGCGAACTGAGCGCGTCCATGCTCTGGGCGCGTGTGATTCGCGGGATAAGCTCGAGGGCAAAGGCGGTGACTTTGCGGTCACGCATCTGTGCAACGGTTGAAAGGTTGTTTGCCACGTTCATGAATCCGATGACGATCGTGCTCGGTGCGAGCATCTCGACATCAGCTATGGCTGGGGGTTGTACGCACAACACGATTGTTGCGCCGTCCAACAGTTCGGCTCGGCTGGGCGCGATCGTCGCACCGGCGGCAACATATAGGTCGTCTGGGTAGAAAGCTCCCGCTCCCGCATCATGCTCGACCCGGACCTCGTAGCCCGAAGCCGTGAGTTTCTGGACTACTTCGGGCACGGTCGCAACGCGCTGTTCACCCGGTGCCTGCTCCTTGACAACAGCGATCACGATACCCTTTGGTTCGTGTGCGATGGTCGCGGTGCTCATAATTTCCATCCGACCTGTCCGACGTTTTCGATGCCGAACAACCTTTTCACTGTATAGATAGAACGTATCCTACTAGTTGAACTATACTCCCATTATCTTACGCGCTTGGCCTCGAAGCCGCGCTGGATTGATCGCACCGCCTTGTGACTAGACATCGCCGGTCTTCCATAGCATTGCATGGACGCCGGAAACGAGAACAACGGCTTCTCAGCCTCTTGTGAATGCAGCGACCGAGCGGTCCCACAAGACCCACCATCTCGCTGCCCCGCTCTGAGCATCGCGGTTATTTTGAGGTAAGCCCCGATTGAAGACGAGTACCTAGCTAGAAAACCGTATCATATCTGCGTAAGCATGGCGAGGTACGGGAGGGCCAAGTACACGCCCACGGCAATGAGCACTACGCCGGCGACGCGCTTGATCCAGATGGTCTTAGACGACTTGCCGGCGAGAGACGACGAGAGGCGGGCCGAATAGGCGATAGCGAGCATCGGGACAGCGAAGCCGAGCGAGTAGATCAGGAGCAGCAGTCCGCCCGTCGCAATATTGCCGTTTGCAGCCACCCATGTTAATATGGTGGCGAGAACCGGTCCGGTGCACGGAAGCCACACGATCCCGAGTGCTAGCCCCAAAGCCAACCCGCTTGCCATGCCTTCAGTCGGAATATCGTACGTCTTTCTTGACACCCTGTCAATTATGCCCAATCGCGGCATATTGTAGGGCAAATGGAGATCGAAGAGCATCCAGAACCCCATTGCTATAATCAAGACTATCGCCGCGGCAAAGAGATAATAGCTATACGCCGTAAAAACGGCACCAAAAGCCGACGCGACGAGTCCCATACTCGTAAACGATATGCTGAGACCCAAAATGATGGCGAGGGGCCGGTATCTGCCGCGATCCGTTGACGAGGCGACTATAGCCGGTAGCAAGGGTAACACGCAGGGAGAAAAAATGCTAATAAGCCCTGCTCCGAATGCAATCAGTGGGTTTACTTCCATTTGCGCCCGTTTCCTCAGTACGTGCTTCGCGCGTCGTCAATGGCGCTTTTCACCGTGCTCGGGTCGAAGACACCCACGAAGATCGCGGCGCCGCCGTCCTTCCGTAACACAATGGTTGTCGGGGTCGCGGTCACGCCATAGGCGTGGGCGACGTTCAGTGACGTAGCGTTGTCGTTCGTGTTGAAGTCAACAAACGTCACGTTCGTGCCATTATACTGCGATTGAAGACCCGCTATCAGCGGTCGTGTCTGATTGCACTCAGGGCAGTTAGTCTGCGTGATGAACAGGACGACTGGTCCGTTCTGCATCAAGTTGCTAACCGCCGTTGGTGGTGTTATTCCACTTCTAAACTCGTAACCCGACTGATTGATGTTGAGGCACCCGCTCATCGCGACGCTAAGCAGGCATAGCGCAGCAATAAGTGCAATATATGGTATGCTAACCCCTGATTTCACAGCTGACTCCCTCTACTGTTCTTTTTAACTGTAATAAAAAGCTTGCAGTGACACATGCCGTGCTCTTTGAGTTCTTCTTCTTGGTAAACACACGGACAGATTATCTTTCGATCCTCCTGGGCGTCTCCAGTAATGATGCGACACGGGCAGTAACGTTTTCCGAACCTCTCTTGCCTGACAGCGAGACCTTTTGCGACCTCGTCGACTCGCTCTTCGTCAGGATTGAGGCATATTCCTTGTTTGTCTGCGTACCTCTGGGCCCAATCCTTTACCTTCTTGGCCTGTTCGTCAACGTCCATGAGGTCACCGTACGTTACGCACGCTCCGAGAAGCGCAAAACTACTCGCACGTTATGTTATATTATTATTCCTCTTTGATGAACGCGCCGCACCTTGTCGCATCTCATAACGCGCTCTAAATCAGAAAAAATGCTTATAGGTTGTTTTATTATTTACAACGTTCAAGTGCGATGATCCGTTTTCTGTGAATGTTGATTGTGCGGCGCTCTAACGATCGCACAAACTCGGATTGCACGTCTAGCTAAAAACCGCGAGGATTACGAGGGTTGAGTTCAAATGCGCACTCCCTTAACTTCGGACCCGTGAGTTATGCATCATTCCATCGAAACCTTTTCAAGCTGACTTGCTACGTTCCAAATGAGTGTTCGCGTGTGGAGCGGCATGTTCGGATCGTTGCTTATGTCGTCGAGTATCGAAATCGCGTACGCTGCGCGAACAGCTTCGGACTCTTCTCGATCGAGCAGCCTCGTTTTGGCTTCGTCGGCGGCGCGGCGGATATTTCTCGGCACCGAATCATCGCCAACGATACGGGCGAGAATATCGACGCTCTTTTTTATGATATCCTGTTTGTCCGGCATCGCGTCCACCCCGACGTCCAGCGCTGTTTTTGTGCGCGTCGTGCAAGCCTTAGTTCACACCCCTCTGATGATCCGCACAATATATAACGTTTTATCAATTGCGTGTTTAGAAGCAAAAACAACCGTTGATTGGCTGTCTGCGAGTTTTTTGTCGCGGTGATGTCACTCCCTTCGGGGGGCGATCGCCACTTTTTGGTGTGCAGAAGCCGCACTGTCTGTAGCGTTATTAATGCTGTGGCGCTGCCTTTCTGGGGCAACCGTGAAATTATCAGACATAAGCTTACTTGAGTTCTCTCCACCCAGTATCTTCGCCTGTGTCAGTGAATTGAACATCTGCCTCGTTTTCGTCGCTCGGAGCTCTGCGATCTTGATCGCCCACGAAAAAGAAATAAAACAACCCTCCGATAACAAAAAGAAGCGGAATTAGAGCGATGACGAGGTAGGGCGAAATGCTGCCGATAATCTTGCCGAGGTCGACACCATTCCCGGCGCTGGACGGTGCCGCGCCGTTGGTGCTGTTCGTTGAGGCCATGGCCGGTTGCGGCGTCGGACTAGTTGTAGCAAGCGACGGTTCAGCAGACGGAATCGCCGAGGGGACTAAAACATTAGGTATCTCGCTCTGGGCAATTGGAGCGTTTATCACAAGCGCGCATACCATCGCGGGGCTGCGTGCCGCGCCAGTGTCGTGTCCAAAAAACCACGCCTGGGGCAAGCCTTGGTCGCGTGTCGCCTTCACCGGCGCGAGCGAAGTAACGCTTGCCAGAGCGTGAGTTGTAAGTGCCGTCCCCAACAAAATCAGAAACACGATCGCTCCGGTACCACAGATGCGCTTTGGTTGGGTCATAGGGCGGCCACCACAGCCTTCTCGCCTTCTAATTCACTGCGAGAGTATAAGAGTTTGCGCACGCGTACGCTAGCTATTTGCAAGGCCAAACAAGAAATAGCCCGTCAGCTGCAGACGGTCAAATAGAGAAGTTAAGCGGCGAGGGGATTCGCTCTACCTCAGCGTTCGTTGATCATTGTGGGGCACGGTGACGCATCTGCACTGAGAACCGAGGCGTCTAGCACGCCCTTACTTGAGCCACGTCATCATCGCGCGGAGTTTTGCGCCCACCGTTTCTATTGGATGCTCTCTCTCTCGTTGCGTGAGTGCGTTAAACACGGGGCGGTTAGCTTGATTCTCAAGTATCCATTCGCGTGCGAACTCCCCTGTTTGAATGTCCTTGAGCAGCCGCCTCATGGCGTCGCGTGTCGCGTCGGTAATAATGCACTCCCCTCTGGTGAGATCGCCGTATTCTGCCGTGTCACTGATTGAGTGGCGCATCCAAGAGAGCCCACCTTCGTGGATAAGGTCGACGATGAGCTTCAATTCGTGCAGACACTCGAAATACGCGATTTCAGGCTTGTATCCTGCTTCGACCAGCGTTTCAAAGCCGGCTTTGATGAGTGCGGTGGTTCCGCCGCAGAGAACAGCTTGTTCCCCGAAGAGGTCGGTCTCCGTTTCCTCCTTAAACGACGTCTCTAGCACACCCGCTCGCGTGGCGCCGATGCCCTTGGCATATGCGAGCGCCGTCTGGAACGCGTTACCCGTGTAATCTTGGTACACGGCCACCAGTGCCGGGACGCCCTCTCCTTGTGTGTAGATGCGCCGCACGAGGTCGCCGGGACCTTTGGGCGCAACCATAACTACGTCCACGTGTGCCGGGGGAACGATCTGGTTATAGTGAACGTTGAAGCCGTGCGAAAACGATAGCACGTTCCCCTCTTGGAGCTGCGGTTCAATTTCAGCCTTATACACAGCCGCCTGGCGTTCGTCGGGCAGGAGCAGTTGCACGATGTCTACGCGATTTGCCGCCTCTGCGACGCTGAGCACTTCAAAACCGTCTTTTAGCGCCTGGTCCCACGATCTCCCCTTGCGCAGACCGATGAGAACATCTAGTCCTGAGTCCTTGAGGTTCTGTGCTTGGGCGTGCCCTTGGCTGCCGTAACCGATGATTGCGATTTTCTTGTCGCTTAGATGTTTCAGATCAGCGTCTTCGTTATAAAACATTTGGACCATATATTGCCCCTCCATTTTCCGTCAATCGTCTCTTAGTTTATTAGCTGTGTAAAAAAGCTTGTGGCGGCACGAGCGTGTGCCGCCCGCGTTGAGACCAATCCAGGCAGCGCATCCCCCCATCTATCAGGGGGCGATGTGCCGCCGCGCTTTAGCGATTTTCGCCGCTCAGCGTCCCTCAGCCACAGCACCCGCTCTAGTCTTTGCCGCTTTGTATCACCTTGGGTCCTCGCCCTAGAGCTAGTGTGCCCGTCCTTACGAGCTCCTTGATGCCGAATTGCTTGAGCATACCAATGAGAGCGTCAAGTTTTCCCTCATCACCGGTTACCTCGATGATGAGGCTCTTGGGCGCCACGTCGACGATTCGCGCCCGGAAGATGTTGACGATCTGCATAATCTCTGCTCGATTTGAGCTGTCGGCGGTGACTTTTATGAGCACGAGCTCGCGGTTCACGTACGACTCTTTGGTAAGATCGCTCACCTTGATGACCTCGATGAGCTTGTTGAGCTGCTTGGTGACTTGTTCGACCACGGTATCGTCGCCGGTCACAACGATGGTCATACGCGAAACGGCTTCGTTTTCGGTAACGCCGACAGTCAGGCTCTCGATGTTATAGCCTCGCCTGCTGAAAAGGCCAGCGGTTCGCGCGAGCACGCCAGGCTTATTTTGAACGAGGACAGATACGGTGTGTTTCATCCGCTACACCCTCCCGTTCTTTGCGTCGATTATTTCGTTAAGCGCCGCTCCTGCTGGAACCATGGGGAACACGCACTCTTCGGGTTCGATTCTGAAGTCAATGATAACGGGCTTTGGCACCGCAAGCGCCTCTTCGATGGCGGGCGCTACTTCGCTCGACGAGTCCACGCGTATTCCGTGAGCGCCGAACGCGTCGGCGAGCTTTACGAAGTTGATCTCGGAGAGCTTCGTCTGGCTGTATCGACGGTCGTAGAAGAGCTCTTGCCATTGCCTCACCATGCCCAGGTAGCCGTTATTGAAGATCGCCACCTTGACCTGAACGTCGTAGGCGACCGCTGTGGCAAGCTCTTGGCAGTTCATGGTGAAGCTCCCGTCTCCGGCAAGGTCAAAGACGGTCTCTTTGGGCCGACCGATCTTCGCTCCGATAGACGCTGGGAACCCGAACCCCATCGTCCCCAAGCCACCGGAAGAGATGAAGTTTCGCGGGTGGCGGTGGCTAAAGTATTGCGCAGCCCACATCTGATGTTGCCCGACTTCGGTGCAAACGACCGCGTCTGGGCACAATCTGCTTATCTCTCGCGCGACGTACTGTGGCTTTAAGCCTGTCTCGCCGAATTCAAGAGGGTACTCGCGCTTCCACGTCTGCACCTTTTCCATCCACTCTTTTGTGCGCGTATCCTTGAGAAGCGGAATCAGTTTTTGGAGCACCCGCTTCACGTCGCCGACGATCGGTATGTCGACTCTGACGTTCTTGCCGATCTCGGCCGGATCGATGTCGATGTGAACGATCTTCGCGTTGGGGGCGAAGCTCGCGATTTTGCCCGTTACGCGATCGTCGAAGCGCGCCCCGATCGCGATGATGAGGTCCGATTCGGTAACGGCATAGTTCGCGTACTTTGTCCCGTGCATGCCGAGCATCCCCAGCGACAGTGGATGTTCAGCGGGCAACGTCCCCATGCCCATAAGCGTCATCGTGACCGGCGCCACGATAGATTCGGCGAGCGCACGGACTTCTTCGGAAGCCCCGCTGATCTTGACGCCGCCTCCGACATAGATTACGGGGCGGTGAGCCTCGTTAATGGCCTTCGCCGCGCGCTTGATCTGACCGGGGTGTCCTTCGTAGGTTGGCCGATACCCGGGCAAGTGCACCTTTTTCGGATACTCAAACGGGGCACTCGTGGTCTGCACGTCTTTTGGGATATCGATCAAGACGGGACCTGGTCGACCGGTGGACGCGATGTGAAACGCCTCTTTTATCGTCTGCGGAATCTCGCTCGCTTCGTGAATCAAGTAGTTGTGCTTCGTGATCGGGAGTGTGATACCCGTTATGTTGGCCTCTTGAAAGGCGTCGTTGCCGATGAGATCAGTGGTCACCTGACCCGTAAGCGCGACGAGGGGCACGCTATCCATGTAGGCGGTCGCGATCCCCGTGACGAGGTTCGTTGCCCCGGGACCGGAGGTGGCCATGCACACACCTACTTTCCCGGTTGCTCGCGCGTAGCCATCTGCCGCGTGTGCGGCTGCTTGTTCGTGGCGCACGAGGTAGTGCGTAATGGCATCTTGGTTAAAGAGTTCGTCGTAGATGGGTATGACGACGCCTCCGGGGATGCCGAAAATCGTATCCACGTGTTCGTATTCGAGACTTTTCATAAGTGCCTTGGCACCGCTGAGATTCATTGCATCTCACCTGTCATTTCAACGTTAGTAGCCTGTTTACGCCCTCAACGACCGCTTCAACTGACGCTATGATGATGTCGGCGCGCGCGCCGCGCGCAGTGATGACGTGACCGTCTCGGCTGAGCTTCACCCATACCTCGACCAATGCGTCGGTGCCGCCGGTGATGGCATCAACGTGGTACTCTTCGAGCGTTATATCCGCAAGCTTTCCTATCGCCTTTCTAAGCGCGTTTATCGCGGCGTCAACCGGGCCGAGACCGATGCCCGCTTCGACGACGTCTTGGTCATCGACTGAGAGTTTGATTGACGACGTTGGGGTAACGATGTTTCCAGACACGACAGTCAGTTCTTGCAGCTTTATGCGCGCCTCGCGGTTGATCTCGAGCACAGCATCGGCAATGGCTTGCAGGTCGGCGTCGGTGACGCGTTTTCCCTTATCTCCTAACTCCTTGATGCGCTTCAGTATATCGCTCAGTTGCTCATCGTCCGCGTCGAGGCCGAGCTCTTGTAGCGCGAGGCGCACTGACGCGCTGCCTGCGTGTTTTCCGAGCACAATCCGTCGCTCTCGACCCACCATCTCAGGGGTGATCGGCTCGTACGTCCGTGTGTCTGCCAGCAGTCCGTGGGTGTGGATGCCTGACTCGTGCGTGAACGCGTTCTCTCCGACAATGGGTTTGTTCTGGGCAACGGGCACGCCCGTAAGCCTGCT
>DASPOC010000027.1:0-5919 GCA_035626195.1 Bathyarchaeia archaeon
GTAATCGACGCCGTAGAGACCTATATAGCGAGCAGCGGTCTCAAGAGAGTCGTTGTAGCTAGTACTACGGGCTCCACCGCGATTAAATTTGCAAAAGCGCTTGAAAACAAGGCAAAACTCATCGTCGTAACACACCACACAGGTTTTAGTCAAGAAGGCACCCAGCGTTTCGACGCGGAAAAACGGAAAAAGCTTGAGCTGCAGGGAATCACGGTGCTGACCCAATCACACGTGCTTTCGGGAGTCGAAAGGAGTATTTCTAGGAAGTTCGGCGGCGTTTCGCGGGTCGAGACTATCGCAGAAGCCCTTCGTTCACTGCTTGGACACGGGCTAAAAGTGTGCGTGGAGATAGCTATTATGGCGGCCGATGCCGGAGCCATACCTGTCGCCGCCATTGTCGCCGTAGGCGGCACAGGCAGCGGTTCCGATACAGCGATAGTGATACGTCCCGCGCACATGAACAACTTTTTTGACGCCCGCATCAGGGAGATCATCGTCATGCCACGAGGTGGCGATGCCTGATCGATTTGAAATCACACACAAGGACGTATTCGGGCGGATTGGCAAGCTTGATACGCCACACGGCCATATCGAAACGCCAGCTTTACTGCCGGTTGTAAATCTCAACCTAATGCTCATCGCGCCGAGCGAGATGCGCCAGTTCGGAGCCGAAGCGCTTATGACCAACGCCTATATCATTTATCGGAGTCCCCGTTTGCGGGAGGCGGCGCTCTCCGAGGGAATTCACAGTTTGCTCGGATTTGACGGGCCGATAATGACTGATTCGGGATCGTTTCAACTCGCCACGTATGGTGACATAGAGATCCATTCAGAAGAGATAGTAGCGTTCCAGCGCGATGCGGGGTCGGACATCGGAACTCCAATTGATATCCCGACGCCCCCAGACGTTGCACATCACCGTGCGCTCAGGGAGCTCGACGTGACGCTCGAACGCATTCAAGAGGCAACAAGGTCCTGCGGCACTGACATGCTCTTAGCAGCCCCCATCCAAGGCTCGACCCACCTCGATTTACGAGAACGGTATGCGGGGCTGCTCAGCAAGCTCAGTGCCGACGTCTACCCTATCGGTGCTGTCGTTCCGCTCCTGGAATCCTATCGGTATGCTGATCTGAGCAACATCATTATGGCGTGCAAGGCAGGGCTGGCGTTGAATAAGCCTGTTCACCTGTTTGGAGCAGGGCATCCCATGATGTTCGCCCTCGCAGTGGCGTTAGGCTGTGACCTGTTCGATTCGGCCGCTTACGCGCTTTACGCGAGAGATGGGCGCTATCTCACACCTAGCGGGACTCACAAGCTTAAAGATCTGACGTACCTGCCGTGTGCGTGTCCGGTCTGCTCCTCTGGAGATCGTAAGCTGACGGAACGGGAGCTTGCCGAACACAATCTTTGGGTTTCATTCAGCGAGCTCAGCACCATCAAACAAGCTATGCTCGACGGACAACTCTGGGAGCTCGTCGAGAGGCGGTGCCGACATCCAGCGCTACTACAAGCCCTGCGAACGATCCAGGAGGGCTTTGCCTCCTTCGAAGCCATCGAACCGTTGAAGCGGTTTTTCCTTTATACGAGCACAGAATCTGCAGGGCGGCCAGAAGTTGCGCGCTACGTGAAAAAGCTCAGCAGACTTGACCTGACCGGCCGAGTGCTCATCACGACGAACAGACAGAAGACGCGGACCATGGAACAAGAGTTCGATACGACCCTGCTTATGAAAGCGCCTTTTGGCCCATATCCACTAGAACTAACCGAAACGTACCCCATTGGCCAATCTGAAGTTCCAGATCCGGACCCTGCCTCAATCAAATCCGCTATGAGAAACCTGATCGAATTTATTAAATCTAAAAATGTCGAGGCGACCTTCGCCTATGAGGAAGGGTGGGTTCACGACGGACTCGCCGAATTAAGCAGCTTCGTAACGCTCTTACGCTTATGAAAGGACATGGCGCGACAGTTTGAGGTGACACGGCGGGACGGAGCTGCCCGCCTCGGAACGCTCAGGTGGCAAGGCCAAGAGCTTGCCACCCCTTCTAGCTTTGAATCCAAAGAGGAGCTTGAGTTCCTCCACGCATTGACGATTCACAAAGCTGAGCTCGACGTAGCCGTCATCACAAATTTGGAAGAGCCTAGGACAGAGCGAATTGATGCCGATGTTGTCATTCTTGGAGGCGCTGCGAGATTTAGCGATGATCCGCGTGGCCTGACCAAGGCGCTAATAAGAGTTAGAGAATCAACAAATCCTGATTCAGCGCTTTATGTCCCGGCCTTGGCGACCCCGAACAATGTGAGCTTGCTCGTCTATGCGGGGGTGGATCTCGTCGACCCAACTATGGTAGAGGTCAAGGCGCGCGAGGGGTACCTCCTCTCTGGCGAAGGCGAACGCCAGTTTGACGCGATTTCTCGTTCTTATTGTTTGTGCGACGCCTGCAGAGGCGTCAACGTAGCCGACCTGACTCCAGAGCAGAGGACGACAACACTGTCTGCGCACAATAGGCAAGCTCTCAAAGCTGAACTCTGCGTTACGCGCGAAAACATCGAGCGCGGGACTCTGCGAGAGCTTGTTGAGGCACGATGCAGAGCTGCCCCTATGCTAACAGCGCTGCTGCGGTTGCTGGACGAGGAGTATAGTTACTTTGAGCGCCGATCACCCATCGTGCGGACAGCCACGTTACTCGCGTGTTCGCAAGAATCGCTGAATCGGCCAGAAATACTCAGATTTGGTGAACGCGTCATCGAGCGGCTTAATAAGAGGGATGGAATCCTCCTGCTACTTCCCTGCTCGGCGCGCAAACCATACTCGCGGTCCCGATCTCACAGGACTATTCTTAAAAGCTTGGACAACCTGCGCCAGTTTCTGCACGAGGCGATAGTAACCTCGCCTATCGGCATCGTTCCCCGGGGTCTCGAGATCATGTACCCTGCCAGCAATTACGACATACCGGTTACAGGCAAATGGACGTGTGACGAGAGTGAGTGGGTGATCGGACGTCTCACGCAGTATCTTGAGGGCAATGAGTTCGACACCGTGGTAGCACACGTGAGTGGCCCCTACCGAAAGGTATGCGACGAAGCGGCGGCTGCACTGGGAGTTGATCTAATCCATACTGTCGAGGACGAGAATATTCTCAGTTCCGATTCCCTCCAACGCTTGTGCACGGTCGCGCAGGAGCTTATAGCCGAATTTTCACCTAAGCGGCGCGATTTGCGGTTTGACTACCTACAGGATCTCGCCGATTATGAATTTGGCCTGCACGCTTCGACTGCTATTTTTGCTGAGAGACCGAACGTCCGCGGTCTCTTCCCGACCTACTACGCCTCAGACGGCAGAACGCGCATTGCGACTATCGCAGGCAAGTACTGTACTCTTGCCCTGACAATCGAAGGAGCCCGACGGTATCTCGGCGCAATCGAAAATCGATATTGCGTACGCATCGATGACTTTGTACCGAAAGGAACGGTTTTTGCGATTGGCGTGCTCAACGCCGATCCGGAAATACGGCCTTTCGACGAGGTGATCGTGCTCAACGAGCACGTCATTGCAGTCGGGAGAGCCCTCATGAGCGGTTGGGAGATGCAAGCATCAAAAAGAGGTGCCGCTATCGCTGTGCGGCACGTGGAGGCGCGATGAAAACAGCTCGAGCGTCGCGCCGGCGCTATCCGCGTCAGGCTGCATCAGGAACAAGCCGCGACCGCACACGAGCCAATAACCGATTGGCGTGGACCGGCTGGGATCTGCTCAACGGCGAGATCGTGCCCTCCATGACCGTCCTTCTCACGACCAAAGGGTGCTACTGGGCGCGCCGTGATGGCTGTACAATGTGCGGTTACGTTGCCGACGCGAATTCTGACGCGCGGGGCTCGGATATTCAAAAGCAACTCTTCGAGGCGCTTGCACTCCACGGTAAGGAGTTTAAGATCGTAAAGTTGTTCACCTCAGGCAGCTTTCTTGATCAAGAAGAAGTGCCTGTCGACGCGCGAGATGCCATCCTAGCCGCGTTAGCGGACACGCCCAGAGTCATCGTCGAGAGCCGACCCGAATTCGTGACATCTGAGATTTGCGGTGATGTGGTTAGATCCAACCGGCACGTTGAAGTTGCGATCGGTCTTGAAACGTCGAGCGACGATATCCGGAATAGCTGCATCAACAAGGGATTTACGTTTCGTGACTTCGTCAGAGCGGCCAAAGTCGCGCACTCTGACGGTCTGACCGTTAAGGCTTATCTGCTCCTGAAGCCACCTTTCCTGACAGAATTGGAGGCTATGGGGGACGCCATCCAATCCACGCACGACGCTGCGCCGCACGCAGATACAATCTCACTCAATTTGTGCAACGTGCAAAAAGGCACCTTAGTCGAGGCGCTTTGGAAAAAAAAGCGGTATAGGCCTCCTTGGCTGTGGACCGCCGTGGAAGTTCTCAAGCGCGTGAAACCGATAGCTACTGTCATTTGTGATCCTGTAGGGGCGGGCACAGCTCGCGGGCCGCATAACTGCGGCAAGTGCGATCGCCAGGTCATTTCAGAAATTGAAGAGTTTTCGCTCTCTCAGGACAGTGCGTTGTTCACTGCGACTTGTGCCGACCAACTGTTGTGGAAATACGTCCTAGAATTTGAGAAGTTCAGCTACGGCGCGCCCCTTGTGCCGTGACCTGTCGCGATAGATATGATGCAGCGCAGCTCAATTCGACAACAACGGCTTTTTTAGGTTGTACACGTAGCGTCCTCGCAAGCGTTATCCGAAAACGCGCTTAAACTCACGGATCTGTTCTCTTGTACCGATGACGGTAAGAAAAGAGTCTTTAGGGATAACTTGATGGGGATCCGGGTTCGGTGTGGTCGCCCCATTGGTAGTGATGGCGACGACGGTGCACCCGGTGCGCGATCGTACCTTCAGATGCTCGAGACTTCTCCCCACAAGGGATGGACCAGGGGGATATTCAAGAACCTTCATGTCCTCCGAGAGTAGAACCTCCCGCAATTGTATGCCAAGCGGCCTGGGTGCGAGGAATTTTACCAAGACTTGGCCAGCCACGACGGATTGCGACAGCACATAGTCCGCCCCCGCTTGATACAACTTCTCAACTGCTTGCGGTCGAATGGCACGACAGACAATATCCATCTGAGGATTAAGTTTTCGTGCGACGAGAGTCGTATAGATAGCATCCATGTCACTATTGACCGTGACGAGAAGCGTAGAAGCTTCAGCAATCCCCGCTTGTTTTAGGATTGCCATATCTGTAGAGCTACCAACCACGTCCCCTTGATGCTTATCGATGATGATGTGTTCAATCCCGTTCGACCGCAATACTTTGGACACTCGTTTTCCGACGTCGCCATATCCTGCAACGATATAATGTCCCCTGATCGCGCAGTATGTGCCATCAGGCCGACAAATTGAGAGTTCCTTTGCCGCGTCTAGTTGCTTTTTTGTTCCGATGAGCAAAAGGACTGTGGTGTCTGTGATGATTTCAGAAGCGGATGGATTGAAGCTAAGTTTGGCGCCCTTCCATATGCCGATTACCGTCGCCCCGGTTCGCTCACGTATCTTGGCATCTTCAATAGACGACCCGTTGAGGCCGCTTTCCCCAAGAATCGGGAGCTCAAAAATCCGCAAAGACCCAACCAAAGGAGTAGTGCCAATGAGCTGGTGCGTTATAGGCATTGCGGCCTTGTGGCCAATATCGATGCCAAGGAGTTGTTTAGGTGATACGACTTTATCAGCACCCGCATAGAGCAAGTACACCGCGTTCGCCATGTTTTCAACAATTCCGATAATATCCGCTCGCGTCAGCTTTTTCGCAACAAGCGCGATAATCGCATTCTTTTCGTCACTTTGATTAAGCACGACTTTCTTTGCGCGCTGTATCTGAGCGTTTTGTAGGGTCACCTCATCGCTTGGATCTCCATA
>DASPOC010000028.1:0-3082 GCA_035626195.1 Bathyarchaeia archaeon
GGATGACGTCATCGATTAGTGCCTTGATATCGAGATCTTCCCGCTCAGGCACGATCGGGCGGGCGTAGTCTTGGAGGTCGCCAACGATCTTGTCCATATAGAAGATCTGGTCGCTGATCTTGGCAAAGAGCGCTTGTTCATTTTGCCACTCCTCGCGGCTGCGCTCATCAGGAGACAGGCGTTCGAAGCGGAGCCGCTGAAGATCGACGATGTACTGGAGGCCTTGCAGGGGGTTGCGGAGGTCGTGGCCTACCATCGCGGCGGTCTCGCCAATTCCGATGAGGCGCTCGGCATCTCTGAGTTGGCTGGTGCGTTGTTCGACGAGCTCCTCGAGATGCTGCGAGTAGCGTTTGAGTTCTTCGTTTGTCGATTGTAACTGTTCGTTGAGTAATTGCACCTTCTCGTGCGCCTCCTGCAACGCGCGTTCTGTCTGCTTCCGTTCGGTGATGTCCCGCGCGGCAGCAAAAACGCCCTGAATCTCACCGGCTTCGTTCCGATAAACTGTGGCGTTGTATAAGACGTCAGTGATCTTCCCTGACCTATGACTGATCACCAGAGGATAGTCTCTCACGAATCCTTCGGCAAAAACATGCTGGTAGCCTTTCCGTGCCTCATTCGGCTCAGTGAAATAGCTGCTGAAATCGCTGTCAACCAGTTCTTCGCGGGAAAAGCCGGTTACCTCTTCCGTGGCTTTGTTGACGTCCGTAATTTTTCCGTCGGCACTGATGGTGACGAGTGGATCGAGACTTGCTTCGATAAGGCTTCGTGCGTAGAGCGAGGCAGCACGGAGTCTTTCTTCAGTGTGCTTCCGCTCGGTGATATCAGTATTAATCTCGAAAATAGTCGCAGAAATTCCTGCAGCGGCGTGCCACATGGTTTGACGGCATTCGACTACGATGTGCCGATCGTCTTTCGTAGTTTGGAGCAACTCGCCATTCCAAGTGCCCGCCGTCTTGAGGGTTGTCTCGATCGCTTGAGGCGCAACGGGGAACTTAGTCTTAAGCAAAGAGGAGACGATCAGTCCCTTCGCTTCAGCAGCGCTCCATCCATAGAGGCGCTCTGCCCCCTTGTTCCAATATGTGATGCGATTTCGTTCATCGTGCATGATGATCGCGTCGTTGACAGCGTCAAGGATAGTGGTTTGTTGGCTAAGTTGTTCTGCCTGAGCCAATTGCAGCTCTTCATTGAGTGCCTGCATCTGCTCGTGGGCCTCGTGCAGCGCTCTCTCGGTACGCTTTCTCTCGGTGATGTCAACAAACTCCCCGATATACTCCTTGACGACTCCTGCCTCGGTTAGGAGCGGTGTGATGTGGATATCAGTGTATCGCACGCCTAACCCGGTCGTCGCGAACTGGTGTCGCTTCCTGAGGTCTTCAAAGTCATAGCGCTGTTCGAAGCGAATAGCCTGGCCCTGCAGCAACCGCTCCTGGTCAGCGGCTGAGATGCGCGGAGTAGAAAAGAGATTAATGTGCTGGACCGCAGCTACTTCGGTGACGCCCAAGAACACAAGCGCCGCGTCATTCATGATAGTGGGGTGTCCCCCCGCATCGTAGCGTATCTTTGCGACAGGCGATCGCTCAAAGAGCGCCCTAAACTCCTCTGCGCTCGCCCTGAGCGTGGCTTCTGCCTCTGTCCGCTCCATCGCATACCGAAGCGTCCGGACCAGCGCAGTCGTTGTCAGCTCATCCTTGGAGAGGGCATCCTTCGTCAGATAGTCCTGCGCTCCCTCCCGAACAGCGGTCCGTGCGAGCTCTTCATCGTCGAGAATGGTGAGCATGACGATCGGCAAGTACGGGACTCGTTCGTAGACTGTTTTGAATGTGGTAAGTCCCTGACTGTCCGGCAGGCCGAGGTCGAGTAAGACAGCGTCAACGTTATTGTGCGAGAGGGCATCGAGCCCTTGCGCTAGCGTAGAAGCAGTAATAACATTAAAGCGGCCGTCCGGCGCCTCTTGAAGCAATTCTTGAATAAGTCGCGTGTCAGCCGGGCTGTCTTCAACAAGTAGGATTGTGGCCTGATTTTCCTCTGCCATAGTGACCCCGATATATTGAGTTTGCGCGACTTTCTGACGTTGCGACACTTAGTGCCGCCTGCGACGCACTTGCAGTCAGGAGTGGTAAACAGTCAGCTACTCGATCCTGTTTTGATAGCGCTGTATATATTTTTATGGCGCTGCTAATGGAGTTGCGCGCGGCCACGCGCTCGTCATCTCATACTCGATCCCGCCTTCTCGGATATCGTGCACCTTCTGATATAAGCGCGAGCGCCAGCTACTTCGTTTCAAAGCGCCAGTCGATTTAGCACTGCCAGGGGACACTTTCACACGCTTCAGCCTCTGTTTGCTGCGCTTCATCCATAACCTTTGAGAGTTCGTCATTCGCGCTCGCTTCCTGCCTGTCGTTGATAAGAACTCTGCGCCGTTGCTCGCGATCTTTTTCCAAGCTCATCAAGCTCTGTAACCGCTCAAGACAATGCTTAAGTATCGTGCCTCTCCTAGGTCGCTTAAAAGGTCGCTAGTCGTTGGCTATCGCGGGCCGGGGCGAGTGAAGACTATATTTCTGGATTGCTAAGGCTGTGGGCAAGCGGGCCCTGCATTTCCAAGCGGTGCTAACATCTAACTGCTAGTTTGGCGCGTCTTTTAGCACTTCGCGGGCGAACCGTGCTTCACACTGGTTTGTCTTCAACGGTGGAGCAGAAGCACCCGGGCAGTCCAAGCTAGTCTTTACGAAGATCGCGGCGGCAGCTTTACAAACGTTAGCCAAAAGTCGCCGATGGTTTTCATCATCGTCACAAAGTCGTCGAATTCAATGGGCTTCGTGACGAATGCATTCGCGTTCTTACAGTATGAAGCCATCATGTCCTCATCTAGAGCCGAGGTCGTCAGCACAACTATCGGGATAGACCGAAGCGTATCGTCAGATTTCACTTCGTCGAGTATTTCACGCCCGTCCTTCTTTGGTAGGTTAAGGTCGAGCAGGATGAGGTCTGGGCGGGGGGCGTCCTTGTAGCCCCCTCGCTGATAAATGAAATCCATTGCTGCCTCGCCGTCAGTGACGGCGTGAAGGGTGTTTGCAACCCGATA
>DASPOC010000029.1:0-22272 GCA_035626195.1 Bathyarchaeia archaeon
TCGCGCGAGCAAGCGGCCTAGGATCACTCGCGAGAATGCCCGCTAGCAGGATTCAGGTGATGGGCGCTTCCAAGGCGTTATTCAAGCATATAAAGTACGGCACGAAACCGCCCAAGCACGGAGTTATTTTTCAACATCCGCTGGTTCGCGGCAGTCACCCGAACATCAGAGGAAAAATTGCAAGAATCTTAGCCGCAAAAATAGCCATTGCGGCACGTTTAGACTTCTATTCAAAACGGGCCTATCCTGAACTATTAAGCCAAGTGGAAAAACGAGTTGGCGAACTGCAGACCGCAGTGCGCAACCCCGAACAACATGAAGATAAGACGCCATAAGGTCGCTGGAGTTTTTTTGCTGGATAGGCAGTTAGCCACGAAAGGCGAAGCCCTTTACGGGGAGAGGACATTCGACGGGTACCGACTTTGGAATCCGCAACGGAGTAAGTTGGCAGCATTATTGATGAAGCAGGCCCAAGTGCCTCTGGCGCCTGAGCAGATCGTGCTCTACTTGGGGGCCGCATCTGGAACGACTGTCTCACACCTGGCCGACATTGTTTCACTCGTGTACGCCGTAGAGTTTGCGCCACGCGTGGCACGGGACCTCGTTCGCTTGTCAGAGCGCGTAAAGAATATAATCCCCTTGATTTCAGATGCTGCGCAACCTGACTATGGACCTGTTGTCGAACTTGTTGATCTACTATACCAAGACATTGCACAGCCGAGACAGGCTGAAATCGCTGTAAAAAACGCCGAATTGTTTTTGAAACCACGCGGCCACGCTTGCATTATGATTAAAGCGCGGAGCATAGATGTCACGGCGAAACCTAAAACAGTCTATAAACGAGAAGTCAAAAAATTGGAAGAACTATTCGACATTGAGTTTTTCCACGAGCTCGAACCTTTTTATAAGGCGCACGCGGCAGTCATTGCACGCTTAGCTTGATCGCGCGAGAATCACTACAGCACGTAGATCGCGGTCTACAGTTTTTTCTTTTTGCCGCCTGCGATTCCAAACCGGCAAAACTTTTTAACGAATCACGTGTATGCTAGTAACAGTTCAATAACGAGGCTAAAATGGCACGCAAACCAGCTAAGATGTATAGAAGGGTTACAGGGCCCGCCTACACAAGGAAGTATTATATGGGGGGGATCCCGGGAAGCAAGATTTCACAGTACGACACTGGCAACCTAAGTGCCGATTTCAAGGTGGCAGTTTCACTCAGCGTTGATGAACCGTGCCAGATACGACATATTGCGCTGGAAGCCGCCAGGATCGCGGCGAACCGCTACCTGATGAAATCAACAGGCAGGCTGAATTTCAGGCTGAAGCTCCGCGTCTATCCGCACCAAGTGCTGCGAGAGAACAAGATGGCCACCGGTGCTGGGGCTGATCGGGTTCAGGATGGGATGAGGAGGGCATTTGGAAAGGCGGTAGGAACCGCCGCCCGCGTAGCCTCTGACCAAAAAGTGTTTACGGTGTTTGTAAATCCTCCTAACTTTTTAAAAGCCAAAGAGGCGCTGCGTAGAGCTTCGATGAAAGTGCCACCCCCGTGCAGAATTGTCATAGACCAAGGGTTTGAACTCATCAAAGCGTGACGCTAGGCTGGCGGGACCGCTGTAAACTGTAATAGTCAGAAGAAGGTGCATAATACGGATAGTTATGAAAACTATTTGGATCGCGGAATAAAAAACCTGCCTCAGACAACAATAGCCGCGGAACGTTTTTCGATACCCGTGCCCCGGGTGTTTATCGAAGGAAGAATGACTGTTTTTGAGAATTTCAGCGAGATCAGCGACGTGTTAAATAGAAATCCTGAGCACGTGCTCAAATTTCTATTGCGAGAACTCGGAACTGCAGGCAAGGCGGACGGAGGGCGGGTCATTTTTCAGGGCAGATTTTCGCAAGAGATGATAGCTGCCCTCATCGATGATTACGTTGCGGAGTACGTCATTTGCTCAGAATGCAATAGGCCAGACACGCATCTAACGAAGACCGATAGAACTGTTATGCTAAAGTGTGACGCGTGCGGCGCTCACAGGCCCATACGGAAACGATATGTGAAGAAGGAAAGCGCGGCCAGTGCGCTTGAAGAGGGAAGCGTCTACGAGGTGCGAATCGAAGCCGTCGGCAAGCGAGGAGACGGGATAGCCAAGGTCGGCAAATACTCGCTGTTCGTTCCGGGCGCGCACAAAGGAGACACCGTAAAGGTCCGAGTCAAGAAGATCTCGGGTACTCTCGCATTCACCGAAAAAGTACCGGGTTGAGACGATCTAGAGGCGGCCTTGTGGCACACGGCCGTAGTGCGCAAACCAGCCATTTCAGTAGATTTTTTCGCTTCACCCGGCGCCTCGCTGTGCAGGCAGCTTCGACGTGCTAAGGGATGCGTGAAAGCTGGGTTTCCCACCCCAATTTGCGCGCGCCGTAATGCCTAGGTCGATTGTGGGTTGTGAGGACCCCATGCACCGAAAACGATGCATTTTGTTGGCTCAGAATTTAGGCCTCTATTCAGATGAAAGAAATGCACCGTGCCCATTGAGGAGGCCCCCCGAGCGGACTTATACGAAGACGAGCGATTGTCGGCGCGATGCACCTACGGAAGGTGCGCCGATTCTCGCCAAACCTTGCGCCATAATACCCAGTCAGCTATTTGTTGTCCTACAGCGCTGGCAAAGACACGTGGAGCGCTGGGCTCCACACTGGCGGCATTTACTCTCGCACGACCATAGACTATTTGAAAACGACCTGGCTCTGCTGAGACAAGAAGGACGATGAGCGGGCCGGCGAAGCTTAAGGAATCACTGAATAACAAAGAACGGCAAGGACAGATGATGTTCGAAATAGTGACCTCAATATTGAGCGAAGGACCTATTTGTGACGATTGTCTGGGGCGTCAATTTGCAAAATGTTCAACGAACCTCACAAACAAGCAGCGAGGATGGGCTCTCCGAATCGTCAAGGCAATGCTTGACAACGCGCCGGTGAAAACGCAAGAGTGGGAAGATGCGTATGGCAAGTGCTGGGTTTGTGGAGGCCTGTTCAATAACCTGGATTCGTGGGTTGACCGATGTCTCGAACAGCTCCATCACTACGAGTTCGCGAATTTTCTGGTTGGCACTAAGCTAACTGGCAGACTTGCTGAGAATGAAGAAATACTGTGGGCTGAGTCTAAAACGACGACAGCTGAACCGCTCAAATCAGCGTTGAACAGAGAATTGGGCAAGCGTATCGAGCTTCTGACCGGCAATCAGGCAGAATTCAGCAGACCAGACATCTTGCTCATAGTCGATTTGGCCCGAGACAAGATTGAGATTCACGCGAATCCCCTTTTTTTGCACGGCCGATATCTAAAGTTCGTCAGGGGGTTGCCACAGACGAAATGGCCGTGTGGCGAGTGCGGCGGAAAAGGCTGCGCAAGGTGTAACCTAACCGGGAAAATGTATCCCGAATCCGTTCAGGAGCTGATAGAAGCCCCCGTACTCAGCGCAAGCCGTGGCAATAACGTGATATTTCACGGCGCTGGCCGAGAGGATGTCGACGCCCGTATGCTTGGAAACGGTAGGCCTTTTGTTCTGGAGATAAGATCTCCTCACAAAAGAAAAATCGACCTTCATGAACTGGAACAGGCGATAAACTCTTCTCAACAAAAAATCGCGGTAAGTCATTTGGCCTTCGTTGACCGCGAAACGGTCGTAAAAGTAAAAAACACCCTGTTGGACAAAGTTTATAGGCTTAAAGTGATATACGAACATCCGATTCGTAAGGAAAAGTTAAAAGAAGCGCTAAAGCGACTTGAAGGCGATATAGAGCAAACAACCCCTCAACGAGTAGTGCATCGCCGTGCAGACGTGAAGCGACACAAGAAGGTGCATTCGGCCGAACTGAGAGGTGATGAGATAATAATTCGGTGTGAGGGGGGACTCTATGTAAAGGAGTTAATATCTGGAGACAGCGACAGAACTACTCCGAGCCTTTCAGGTCTTCTCGGCGTAAATGCAAAAGTTGAAGAGCTTGACGTGCTAGAAGTTGGCGGAGGTCTCTAATGCCAAGATCACATGGTGAGCGGAGAAAGACGCGGTACAAACTGAAGAAGGCTACCAGGGAACGAGGCATCGCTCCGGTAAGTCATGCAATCCGGAGCTTTGAAGCAGGTCAGAAAGTCCATATCGAGCTAGACGCTAGCGTCCATAAGGGCATGCCGAATCCAAAGTTCCACGGCAGGACCGGAACAGTGCTCGGGCAACGCGGCCGCGCATACGTAGTGGAAGTGACTGATGGCAACGCAGTAAAGACGGTAATAGCACGCCCGCAACATCTGAAAGCTCAGAAGCAGGCACAATGATAGTAAAGAAAGTGTTGGCAGAGGAGAACCTCACGCTTTCTGAGGTAAAAGAGATCTTCGTTGAACTGACAACGCCTCGATCCGAAGAAGAGTTCACCTACGAGTTCAGACGGGCCCTCGACCACGTCAAGACTTTTTCAAAACTCACGGGATCGCAAGCCAGGCAGCTCGTCAACGAGCTAAAGAACCTCGACAAGATGAAAGAGGAGATTGCGATCAGGATCGCTGACATAATACCGTTGTCCAAGGATGAGGTGCGATCTATCTACGCAAAAGAACGGTTTTCGCTGACAGAAGGGGAACTCAACGAAATACTCGACATAGTAGCACGCTTTTGTTGAGGCCGGGGGAGATCTAAATGAGAGGCGAGAGAGAGCAATATGTCCGCGTACTAGACTATCTGCCACACGGGCACCCTGACGATCCTCACCCCGTTTACAGGAAGAAGCCCATCATCCACGTGGTGGGTGAGGATAATTTCACCCTGCTCGAACTCATACCACGCGAGAATTATGTTCCACAGACGTATGACCACCTCTATATCGGAGAGGAGGAACGCAGCGAAATCGATCACGTTAAAAGGCGTTTGAGTTATAAGGAACTCACGCACGGTGCAAAGGTTGAGCTGCCTTACGCTCTTGAAATAATTGTTAAAGAGCAAGAGCCCAGGTTTGTAAGCTTCTTCAATGAAGCACAGCCGATAACGACCCGCCTCCATACCCTAGCGCTGCTCCCTGGTGTGGGCAAAAAGCTCATGTGGGAGATTCTTGCTGAACGCAAGAAACGGCCTTTCGATAGTTTTGCCGATATCTCAAACAGAGTGAGGGGCTTGTACCACCCAGAAAAAGTAATGGCAAAAAGAATCGAAGATGAGCTCGAAGATGAGCACGCTAAGTATAAGTTTTTTGCGAAATAGCGAGTGACGCGAGACCCAAAGCGTTCAATGCCCCGTGGAAGCGACCGCAGCTACCATAAAGCGAAGTGGGGTCAGCACTTCTTAATAGATGATCAGATTATAGAGAAGATCGTCAGCTATGCAGATATAAGGCCAACCGAAACGATTTTAGAGATTGGCGGAGGTACCGGGAACCTTACAAGAAAACTTGCCCAGTCGTGCTACAGACTGGTTGTAGTTGAGGCGGACCGGCAGCTGGCTCGGGAGCTGTGTTCGATACCAGGCATCCACGTGCTGCACGGAGACGCCCTAAGGGTTGAATTTCCCCCGTTTGACAAGACAGTCTCTAACCTGCCGTATCAGATATCGTCAGAAGTCACGTTCAAGTTACTAAAACATCCCTTCACGTGCGGCGTGCTGATGTATCAAAAAGAGTTCGCGCAGCGAATGCTCGCAGCGCCGGGCACGAAGAACTATAGCCGTCTGACGGTCTGCCTGAGCTACATATCAAAAGTCAAAGTGTTAGCGCGTGTCCCAAACACGGCATTCAATCCACGCCCTGCTGTTGATTCTGTGATTGTTAAACTGGTTCCGACTAAACCGCGCTTTGAGGTACTCAACGATGTGTTCTTTCAGCGCTTCGTTCGCGCGCTCTTCACGCAAAGACGAAAAACGCTAAGAGCTGCACTTCTAGTGACAGCACAGCTGCTTAACGTACAAGCGATGGACCAACTGATCGCCAAATTGCCTCAGCGTTGGCTAGTCCGGCGGCCCTACGAACTCTCCCCAGAAGAGATTGCAACTCTGTCAAACGATTCGTTTGAGCTGCACGAAGTGCAAAAGACGAGGGTGCAGCGGTAATAGTCGAATTAAGCCGACGAGAGCAATTATGACGCCCAGAATCGCCAAGGCAGCAAAAAAAATGCGTGACCTCAGCGAGCAAGTGCTCGTGCTGTCGGAAGTTTATGAGCCGTGTGACGACACATATCTGCTCATGGACGCCGCCTTAAACGAGGTGCGTCCCGCTGACTCGGTCTTGGAGGTTGGCACAGGATGTGGAGTCATCGCTAAGAGGCTCGCAGAACGCGCCCGCTGCGTGATCGCAACAGACAAGAACCCGCGTGCGGTCGAAAATGCGAGGTTGAATGGTGTAGAGGCGATCATGGGGGATCTTTTCGCCGATCTCGACAGCCGGTTTGACCTCATTATCTTCAATCCGCCGTACCTGCCTAGCCGGGGGGACGTATCACGCGACTGGCAGAACCAGGCCTGGGATGGGGGCCCCTCAGGTAGGGAAGTGATCGTGCAGTTCCTCTCACAGGTTGGTAACTACTTGACCCAAAAGGGCAGAGTGCTCTTGGTGATCTCTTCGGTCACCGGCTACGAAGAAGTGACAGAGCTTATGCACGCACAGTTTGGGATTGTCAAAGCCATTGCTGAACGCAAGTTCTTTTTTGAGAAGCTGTATGTGGTACTGGGCGCAGAAGCTACGCGATCGGGGGGCAATAAGCGTCGCAGTAGAGTTTAAAAAGGGCTTATGAACTTGTAAAACAGCAGTTCATCGACGTAAGTGCCGTTGTCTAGCCGCCCTTTGCTCAGTCTTCTTCCCTCGCTAGCGTAGTTTAAGGAGCGATACAATGCTGCTGCCGCATTTCCGTCGTAGCAGTTCACTTCTATCTTTTTAATGCCCTGCTCCAGCGCGATCTGCTCTAGAGCGACAATCAGCAATTTTCCGACGCCCTTTCGTTGAAAAGCGGGGTGGACTGCGACCCCGAACGAAGCTACGTGGGCAGCTCTCGACTGCGGATCGTTCATTATCAGCGTCGCAGAACCGATGATCTTATCTTGGTGCAGGCCAAGCACAGTGATCTCGTTCGTGTTGAGTCGGCTTAGCCACTGTTTTTTGTTCTTTACTAGGTCAGCAATGCGGTATCGCTTTGCCAGAAACTGATCGACTTGACTCAGCCACGAGTAAAGGTACTCATAGCCGCCATTTTGATAATCGTTAATTTGGGCGACTTTCAGTTCGACGGTTGTTCCATCATCGAGAATGACGTGGTTCACCGATCTGATGATAATCCCTCAGGATATTGCTTCAGATTTTGACCTAATGAGTCCCAAAAGTGACTCGAACTCATCTTTTAGCCTCAATGAAGCATCCTGCAGCGCTTTTAACGGATCCTTGGATTCCGTTTTGATGTGGAATATCGGATTGCTTATCATCGGATGCTTGACGTCGTACGTGGCGATTTCGACCTGCGGATCTTGAAGCAGCGAGTATTTCAAGACGCTCAGGAACGTGTGGCCCTCATCGAGAAATTCTATCTCAGCTTCGTCCTTTGTTGCACGAATGATCTTAATGTTCATTGTCTACAAATCTTTGAAAACAGGCGGACAACAAGCGTCGTTATGCTTAGATTACTCCCTTTCCGTAGTCCTCCGAGATCTTTCGCGTTTCGATACACTCGCAGCTTGGACATTCGAGCTTGTTCTGCTTCCGCACGAGCGGCATGCGGCATCTCGAGCAGAGCGCCTTTATCACGCCTAAATCCTTTTCAACCGTGCTCAATCTTAAGCTCTTTTCGTCTATTACTCTGGCCTTTATGATGTCTTGCTGGCTAAACTCGGTTTCCAGCTTCGCGACGTATGAGTCCTTCACGTTTGAAATGTGGATAGCTCCTTGGTCTGCATTTGCGATTTCGCGGTCTTCGTGACCTTTTATTCTTGCAATATCAACGAGGACGACTGCATTCTTCAGATCGACCACCCTACCGACCACGATGTCGCCCGTCTTAAGCATGGGCGGGGTCTCCATAACGGGCAGAACTCGTACCGTTCGGTCTTTCTTGTCAGTTTCAACTTTTCCCGTTATGGCGGCGAATATCTTGCCTCTCTCTTCATACGTCCCGTCGCCGGGTAGGTATTCTTCAGAAGCACCTATAAGATCCCCTGGTACAACCAAATCCGTCATTTCTTATCCTTTCCTTCATTCTTAGAGTTAAGAACAATAATTCAAAGAACGACTTCTATTCGATAAATTATCGCGTCTACGTATCGTACTGCATCTTTATGAAACTTAAAGGTATGTGCAATGGGCAGTTTGACCTTTATTGCGTCAGTAACGCGGTGCGGCTCAAGAAAGCGCCTCACAAAGCCGTTTACGACGGCACTGTGAAGCAAGTAGATGACTTTCCCCACGCGTACTGACTTGCTCAAGAACGGCCTATCACTGCTCCGCTTCTGGGCTCCGAATGGAGGATTCATCACAACCGTGTCGAACGAACCTTCAAAGTCTTCTATGCTGCTATTTAGCCAAGACACCTGCACACCGAGTAGCTTCGCGTTCGCCCGCGCGACTTCTAGTGCTCGCTCGTCCGAGTCAACGCCCGTCGCAACGCCACCCAGCAGCGCCGCGCCTAGTGCAAGGACACCGGTCCCGCAGCCCAAATCTATCACTGTTAGACCGGCGATGTCACCTCGCATGTAGGCAAAATAAAGAAGCTGAGCGGCAATGGGTGCTGACGTTGTGTATTGTTCGCGTATCGCGGAAGGGGATTCAAACGCTTGCACCTGTTCGAGGATGATTTCAAGCTGACGCTGTTTCATCTTGATAGACCGCCGTAGAGAGAGGTGAAGCGCGCCGTGCGACGGCAAAAATACGGCGATTGCGAGGCGCTATTCCTGTTGGCGAGAGACTTATCGCTTTCGGCTCAACACGTATGCTACAAAAGTCAATCCGGCTAACGCAGTGGGTATTTCGAACCCCGGAAGGGGATTGCCGCTCGAACCGCTTGACTGGGCCGTGGCCGCAGTGCCGTTGGCAGTCTCGCTCGTTGATGTAGGCGGAATATTAACCGCCTGGTTGACTCCGGCGTACGCTGTCGCCTGTGTCGTCAAGTTGCCAGCGGGATTCGTACCTGTTACGGTCATATTGAGCGTTTGATTATTTGCGAGCGTTTTGCTAGCGATGAATCCTGACCATTCCACCACCTGGTGATGCACTATGTTGGGCTGAACGGAGTTATCGGTAGGACTCCCCGTGATCTGGCTTAAATCAGCTGAAAACAGACTTTCGACTTGCGTAGAATTGACGCCGGGGTTTTGAACCGTGGGATTATCAGTCTGATGACAAAGGCGACAATTACCCGTTACCGTAGCAATGACAGAGAAAGCGTTCCCTGTGTTGACGAGCCCTTTGGCGGACGTTCCTTGTGCTCCGTAAACTGCTGGAACTATGTTCAGCGGAGCGTTGTTAACAGTGAACTCAGTTGTCCTCGTGGGTCCGTAGGGATCCGCAACCTTGAAGATGTACTGCCCAGGAGAGAGCTCTGGAGTCAGCCACAAGAACTGTATGTAGCCATTGGTACTGTTATCACGGTCGTTCGCCCCGCCGTCGGTGACGTTTGCTATGGTCACCCACGAACTGCCGGGGTCGTCGTCTTTGCCGTTTCCGTTTTTGTCGTAGTAATAAGACAATGTGACCGTGCTTCCGTTTCGCGCCACGTTCGCTTGCACGATGACACTGCTACCTGAACTAATGGTTGTGGGTTGAAGTTGTACGATCGTCGTTGCGGATGTAGTGGTTATGACGGCGCTTATGATCAACAAGACCGCGATTGAACATAGAAGTAGCAGCGTCATTTTGTTCGCCGAGCGTGGCATCCTGGTTACCTCCAATAATTTCTCAACCATTATCGGCAAGTTCATATATAAAACATTCGAGTGTCCTAATGCGGCACAATCGTTATAATCAAGAACACGAGCCGTAGAATTGCTGAATCGACGAGATACGTTTATTACTGTCGAGAACGCTAAAAAGAATAAGATGAATGACTTCTTTTATCCTAGATCGATAGCTGTCATTGGCGCCGCCCGAGAAGCGGATAAAGTGGGACACTCTGTGTTAAAGAACCTCCTCGATGCCAACTTCCAAGGAGAACTTATTCCCGTCAACCCGAACGCCGATGAGATTTTAGGGTTAAAAGCTTTGCACGCGGCAAGGAAGGTCGATCTCGCAGTCATAGTCGTTCCAGCAAAAATCGTCCCTGCTGTTTTGGAAGAATCAGCGCGCGTCGGCGTAAAGGCATCAATAATTATATCAGCTGGATTTCGAGAATCTGGCGCACAAGGCGCAAAGCTCGAGGCTCAAGTTCGGGAGATAACCAAAAAATATGGGATTCGAATCGTCGGTCCCAACTGCTTGGGCATCATGAGCACTGGGGCCAACTTGAACGCTTCGTTCGCAAGCGAGTATCCGGTTAAAGGTGGCATCTCGTTGATATCACAAAGTGGGGCAATCTGCACGTCTTTTCTCGACTGGGCGGCTAATGAAAGCCTTGGCTTTGACAAATTAGTGAGCGTCGGAAACAAGGTCGACGTAGCTGAGGCAGAGCTTTTGGATTACATCGCACGCGAGCCTTCGACGCGCGTTGTTGCGCTCTACGTCGAGGGTATTGATAATGGGCGTGAATTTATGCAGGTCTCGAAAGAGGTGTCGAGGCTCAAGCCTGTTATTGTGCTCAAAGCCGGCCGTACGGATACGGGAGCCAAGGCAGCCTCCTCTCACACTGGCGCGCTCGCCGGCTCAGACGCCACGTATGACGCAGCGTTCAAGCAGTCGGGGATTTTACGTGTGAATTCGATTGACGAATTCTTCGACGCCGCGAAAGCCTTCTCGCGCTGTCCGATTCCCAAAATTCCCGGGGTAGCTATCATAACGAATGCAGGAGGGCCGGGCGTGCTCGCGAGCGACGCCAGCGCCGAGTGCGGCGTGCCGTTGGCGAACTTCACCAAGCAGACAATAGAAGCACTGCGAAACGTGCTGCCTCAAGAGAGCAACATCTACAACCCGATTGACATTCTCGGGGATGCAAAGCCGCGCCGATATCTAGCGACGCTCGAGATCATATTAGCCGATCAAAATGTCGGCGCAGTAATCCTGCTTCTCACCCCACAAGCTATGACGGAACCAGAAGAGACTGCCAACCTGATCAACAGGCTTTCGTTGCACACAAGCAAACCCATCATTACCTCGTTCATCGGAGGAAAGGAGTTGAGAAAGGCGCGCGGAAAGTTAATACACGGCAGAGCGGCGAACTTTGATAGTCCGGAAACCGCAGTCAGGGCGGCCCGTAACCTCATCAAGTTCAGGGAGATTGCGACATCTTCAGAGGGCGCATCGACGCAGCTAAGAAGCGGGCAGAACCGTGCTGCATTTCTACGCATTGAAGGAGTTCGGTCGGAGGGACGAACGGCTTTGACAGAAGAAGAGGGCAAAGATGTGCTGCGAGCTTATGGGATCAAAGCCCCGAGAGAGACAGTCGTTACTCGGCGGGACAAAGTCATTCAAGCGGCACGCGAGATCGGATATCCTATCGTCATGAAGGCGAGCTCGCCAGACATTGCCCACAAGACCGACGTAGGGGGGGTCATCACGGGCATAAGCAACGATAGGGCGGCTAAAAACGCTTTCGATCAAATATATGCCAACATCAACAAGCGAATGCCCCGAGCGCGAATCGGAGGGGTGATAATCGAAGAGATGGTTCAGGGCGTGGAGGTCATCATTGGGGTCACTTGCGATCCCCAATTCGGACCTTTTATCACCTTCGGGTTAGGGGGCTTGTACGTGGAAGTGCTAAAAGATGTGTCGCATAGGTTAGCGCCAATAACCGTCGCCGAAGCAAAGCGGATGATTGCGGAAGTTAAATCATACCCGATTCTGCTGGGTACTCGCGGCAAAAAGGCCCTCGATATCAACGCGGTTGCCGACACGATCGTGCGAGTCAGCCAAATCAGCCAAGACTTCGAAGAAATCCAAGAAATAGAGATCAACCCGCTGATGGTCCAAGAAGATGGCTGCATTGCGGTGGACGCGCTCGTGGTGATAAGCGGGAGACCGTAGTACTAGCAGAAAAACTTGAGAGGTGGACAATTTGGAATCTAAGTGCGATGTGCCGACACTTGTTATAAGTTCCGTATCTGAACGCAGTGGCAAGACTATAATCGCTTTAGGCCTTGCTTTGAACTTTACAGGAGTACTGGGCTTCTATAAGCCTATCCGCGAGAATCTCATCGCAATTGACGGAAATTTGGTCGAGGAGGACGCGTATCTGATGAGGAATGTTCTCAACTTAGAAGAAGAGTCGCTGCTTTCGCCTTTTACATATAATCTATTTAAAGGCATCAAAGCTGAGAACATCATCTGCGGCTTAAACCGCATTTGCGGCAACAAACAGGCAGTTTTGCTCGAGGGAACGAAAGATATTAGCACGGGCTTTATCCACGACATTTCAAGCGTCCAGCTTGCCCGAAAACTTGACACCGGGATCTTGCTCGTGACCGACATATACTCGCTTGATAAGGTAGCAATGACCAAACTTCTTCTCGAAAAGCTCAAGGTGAAGCTCAAAGGCGTCGTATTGAATCAATCACAAGATCCTGGGTTCGAAAATTACATGAGTAAGCGAGGAATAAAAATTGTCGGATCAATCCCGTTCTTAAAGGAGTTGAAAGCCCTTCACACCTACGAAATAGCCGAAGAACTTGGTGGAGAGGTCATAGTCGAGGGAGAGGACCGCCTCATCGAAAAGGTCCTGATCGGGGCCATGACGCCGGAATCGGCACTCAAGTACTTCAGACAGGTTCCCGCGAAGGCGGTAATCACTGGAGGTGACAGAGCCGATTTGCAGCTTGCCGCGTTGTCGACTTCGACGTCGTGCCTTGTACTAACTGGAGGACTGTACCCCGCTAATCATGTGATCGCGCGAGCACAAGAACTCGGCGTCAGCGTGATCCTCGTTCACTTAGATACGCTTACAGCAGCTGAACGCGTAGAGAGACTCACAGCACGTATTGATCCATCCGACAGCCGCAAAATCAGCTTGATAAAAGAAATCGTTCGACAGAACCTCGACACCGATGCACTATGGAGGTAGCGCTTTCGGAGCACGACGACGTGCACTCGGCTAGAAATGATTTCAGCCGAACGAAAGTGGCTAAGCGCCTCTCTTTCCTCGTATCTTGTTCCTCAGTGCCTTTTTCGACGTCACATCGCCGACAACAAACCCATCGGCATCGAATTGCGGCACGTCCTCGGTTGAACGGGGAGAATTTTTCTCCCTGGCTCTTTCGGGGTCTTCAGGCGCCCGTTCAGACGCGTCCACTTCTATCCTTCTAGCCGGCCGTCGTCTGGAGACTGCGTCAGACGCACTGTCGTGTGAGCGGGCTGCTGACGGTGACTCATAATGCAATGAAAGAGGATCGGACACGCCGCTGCCTCCAGCCGGATAGCCGTCTCTCCTGAAATGATCTTCCTCGTAGCGGTCTTCTCCCGACCTGTTTTGCGAGAAGACAAAAAAGAGCGCGATGGTTATGAGCGTGGTAATTGCGATTACAAAATATACCCAGCTATTGAGATGGGTTAGGATATCGCCAGCGTTATTCGCCCCGGCATCTCCTGCTTTTCCTGCTGCTGCGCTAGCGGGGGTGGGGCTTGCGATTGCAAGCGTTGCTGCGTTTTGCTGTTTATCATAGGGGGGTGTCGCCTGATCTGATGGGTCGGTGCCGTTCTTATAAACGACCACACCCACCGTATAACTACCATCCGGCAAGCTCTTTGGAGTGAACGTTACGGAACGCGTTTCGTCCACTTTTAACGCCACCACGGCGCTTTCTGAGGTTACGTTTGCGCCAGCTGTATCCTTATAAATGACGTCAACTCGGACCCCATCGAGAGCGACTTTCCCGTTCTGTAACGCAACGATAACTTGTGGCGTCGCGGCAGATTGTCCAGTAGTAGCAGTTTTTACCGCTGCGATTTTGACGGACGGCGCCGCAGCTTGTTGCGGCGCTAATGGATTGATGTCTTCCAATCGCTTTGTGAAGTTGTTGTACAGGCTGTCAATTTGGTTGAAAATGTTCCCGCCCGTATCTAGCTGTGCGACGGTTGCTAGGCGTGGATTGACCACTGTCGCTTCGGCCAGTGGTGCAAATGCTGCGAGCGCAATAAATGCCCAACTCAGTGACAGTGCCAGCACTGCGAATCGATGCATATCCTAAATCAGCCTTCTCCTTTGCGTGTACGTTTCGCCGAGGACTTAACGATTGTGTATTGCGCGCTGCGTCGCGTGGAATCACAACGACGGAGGCGAAAGTGACGCACTGTCCAAAAAAAGCCGCCGCAGGTGTTCTTGCCGTTTAAAGGCTTAACTTTTTAAGGCACGCGGTTGACCGCACCACCATTTAAAGCAAGACTTTGACGAGGTCTGAATCCTTTATGATCCCTTCAAGTTTTTCGTCTGCGGTGACCACCGGTAAAAGCTCAACGTCGAAACGCCGCATTTGTCTCGCGCATTCGCTTATTCCTGTTTTGTGATAAATTGATTCGTATTCGGCCATCATTATATCTTTTACTGGCACGCTCGGAAGCTCTACTCTGGAAACACCATAGTACAGACTCATCGTATCTCTGACCGCCTCCCAGGTCCACGCGTCCTCATCCGACCCGGCGGATAGATCTGCCTTTTCGATTGTATCTTCGATCTTGCTGGCTTTCAAAAGGGCGTTTTCTGTAACGATGCCAACAACCTTGCTTGCCGAATCAAGCACTGGGCTCGCGTCGGCATTTGCGAGTTTCATGATTTCGCCTACAACATCAACGGGCGTCATTTGCCAAACTGCGACTATTTCGCGAATGATATAATCATCAACGGGTGTCGCAATTTCCATATCGGCTATCGCGCTTACGATATCCGTTACCGTAATGAAACCGACGAGGTCCGAGTCATCCACAACTGGCATCCGCCTGATGATATTTTCTACGAGAATACGAGCCGCATCGTTGATGGCCGCGTTCGGAGTCACAAAAACGGGCTGTCTCGTCATGAGAAGTGCTATTTGATCCTCCTCGGGGTTTCGAAATATGTCTCCTCGCGTGACTATGCCTACAAGCTTATGATTCTTCACAACAGGTAAACTTGTTATCCCTTTGTCCTTCATAATTTTGAGAGCCGTATCTCGCGATCCCGGAACCTCAACGAAGACGACGTCCCTCGTCATCACATCTTCGACTTTCATCATCTTGGAGCCTCATTACCCGCGACGCAGTTCCAGTACCAACGGGTCGCGAGCGCGTATCTTTGAAATCGGTCGCGTAAATACTCATTTGCACGCCGACCATTCTGAGCACGTGCGCGCATTGCTTGGTGGCCGCTAATCGTCGCAGGCTTTAGTTGTCGAAGCTCACGTTTAAGCACCTCGCCCCCCGTGAGTGAGAAGAGCGATGTCATCAGGACGAGCTCTTCTAACCACGCTATTTATAATGTTCTTAGTCCCGAAGAGGTTATTTGACCGGTCGTTGAGGACTACGAGACTAGCTTTCTTGCCACGATCGATAGAGCCGATTTCATTAGCAACCCCCATTATCCTAGCATTGTTTAGCGTTGCCATTTCGAGCACTTTGTGGTCGTCGTGCAAAAACGCTTTTGAGGTGAACTCCATTTCTGCAAACATGTTAAGTGAGTTGAACATCACGTTGTCCGTGCCGAGCCCAACGGTGGTCGTCTGCAGCATTTGAGCTATTGGCGGGTGCAGAAAAGGGGATCCAACGCCAGTAACTAGGTTTGACCTAGGACACACCACAATGGGAATGCCGCTTTCAATCTGGTGCTGAGATGCATAGGTCATATGAACGAGACAATCAGGATTCAAAGCGATAGCGGAATCAATATCAGAATCATCTTTTTCGCCTGCATGAATCGCAACAAACTTGCGGCGTGCGCGTGCCTTGTCGATCATTGCTCTAAGTGATGAATTGCTGACATCGCGACTTCCGCTTACCCCAAGGCCGTGCGCGACATCGAGAATGGTATCAATCTCATCTTCTACTATATAATCCCGTCCGTCATTTGGCCGACCAAGAATCATCACCTGCACTTTTTTCACTGAGCGGATTGCAATTTTCAGCGCGTTAGCGCCGGCGACACCCCCCTCCCTAAAATCTGCAAGCGCGGTCGTCCCACTCGCTAGAGCGTCTAGAAGAGACTTGCGCATCGCCTCGATCAAGGCTTTGGGTGCTGCGTCGTGTAGTGCTCGGTGCTTCAACCCATGAGGAGGTTTTACGAGAGTATCTAGGCTACCGAAAGGCACATCTTTGATTATAGAATCTCCAAGATGGGTATGCGCGTTGATCAAAGCGGGCATGATGATTCCGCTTGCCCTGCAGTTATCCGGCTTAACATTTGACCGCTCTTCTATTTCGGCGATTCTGCCTGATTCCACGTGGACATAGCCAGTTATCACTTCAAAATCGCTACCGTTCAGAATCTTTCCACCGACGACGTAGTCCATAGCAACGTATAAATCATAGCAAACTGTATTTGAAACTATGGCGAAAGGGAAGCGCCAAACAGCGGGACCTATGTCAAGCGCTGGATTGGTGCGATACTACGAATCAGAAGACAAGAATGCCATACACATTAATCCTCGTTCAATCCTCGTAGCGTGCGTCCTCTCAGCAGCAATAATACTGGCGTTGAATTTCATGGTTGCTCGGTAGCAGGCGCGCATTTGAGCTGTTTTTGCAGAACGAGCGCTTTAGAACAAGTCGATACGGCTTGGCATGATTTTTGTTGGAACATCTTAACATAGCTGCCTAGGAAGCATCAAAAAACGCTCAGAAACGATTGGCATTTTAACGTCGGTTCGATCACTACGGCTTGCGCAGGTCACAATGGATCTCAGTTCCGCTTGAAATAGATGGCGGCGGAGAAGGCTGGCCGAAATAGCCTTTTGGCAAAAGTTGTCAATGAAAAAGCGGTGCACAACTTTAATTGTGTTATTGAACTCAAAAATGCGTTTTCGCGTGCTGTGCAACCAAGATAGATTTTCGACATGCCTGCTCTCCGATAGAGATTCTTAGCCACCTAGCCCGATGCCTTATAAAAAATGCAGGGCGGTCATACCTGTGCCCCCCGCAGATTGTTCCAACTAAACCTCACGAGGACTTCTGGTTCTGACATATAGGCGGCATCCCACCTAGCGCGCGGCCTACAACAGGAGGGCGCCCGTACCACATTAAGGGCTGTTCGTTTGCGACACAAGATTCGTTCGTGGGGACATAAAGCTTGATAGCCTAGCCTCGTGAAACGGTCAGAAATTAGTGGTCGACTACCTCAAATGCAAGGATTCACTGAACAAGAGTTCGACTACGATTTGACGAGGTATTTATAGCTTGAGCCGCAAGCTCAACCCCATCGACGTCCTTATGACGGCAAAGCAATTTTTTGCTGTGCCAGAAATTAAGGCCGCTCTAGCGCTGATAGGTGTGGCTGCTGCCCAAATTGATGCGCCGGCTGACAAGAATATCGGTAATCAATTAGACTAGCGCAGAAAGCATTTGACCGTTTCAAGAAAGCTTAGCGGTCCGCTTGGTTCTGTAGGCGGCGTTTTCCAGCGGCTCCGACGGTAATTCTGACGGCGCAGTGTAAGAACTTAATAGTAGAGATACAATTACAAATGAACGTTCATGGTCCGCTTAGCACGAAATCTGATTCGAATCTCGTTTTTAGTAGTCATATTGCTGTTAACGGCCACCTATGGCATGGCAAGCGTGCAGAAACAGGCCGGCCCTTGGCTCGATCCCGTTGTGACCAAAGGTGAGTTCGACTCTACCTCGTGGATCAAAGCTAACACGCCACCCACGGCTCATTTCGAGGCGGATATCTTCGGCGGGGAGCTAATAATGGGGATGACCACCCGCATTCCTGTAGTTGGTGGCGACTGGTCCAACGCGCCAAATCCCATTGCAAATATGAATGCCTCGCAGCAGATCTACCAAACGCCCAGCGCGATCGAGGCTTACACTTTGTGCAAACAATACAACTTGACCTATATTTTCGTTCCACTTAACAGACTAGTTTTCTGCGGATTTGGCTGGATTTCGGTTAACACGACGAAATTTGATAACAGCGAATACTTCAAGCTCCAATATTCAAATGAGGATGTTCGAATCTATCAAGTGGCTTAACATAGCCAAAACTCGCGAACGTTTTGCATCGCTTGACGCTGTGACTGTTCTCAGATACGCCGTAATTGTCGCTCTATTCGTCTTGTTCGTGAGTTATCGTCTGAATGTCCTAGGGGGCTACGTGATACCTACGTACGGTAACACTATGTATCACGTGGGAATAGAACGGCTGACGCTGGAAACGGGGCACTACCCGACGCAGGAACTCTCGTACAACGGAGGCTTCCCAAACTTTTACGTTCCGGCATATCGGCTGCTCATAGTGTCGCAGTCGGCGTTTTCCGGAATAGATCCAATGGTGATGTCAGGGCTGATGACGATCGCGCTGGCGATTGCCGTATTTGGGGTAATTTACGCGTTCTCGAAGCAGCTTGTAGGAGCTAGCCCAGCCGCTTGCGCCCTGCTTTTCCTCACGCTGTCGCCGGGAATGACGATCTTCACGATTCGGGCACTGCCAGAGCTCCTTGGGCTCGTTATGTTTCCCCTCACTCTCTTTTTTATTCTAAAAAACAGAACAGAAGGGGCTTTTCAATTCAACGGATACGTGGCGCTCTCCGTAATCGCAGCCGCAGTAACGGCAATGACCCATCAAATCACGCTCCTAGTCCTAGCCCTCGTTTTGGCTGTGTACGCCCTCACACAGATCAAAAACAGAAACGAGTTTCTTAAGGCAATTTTCCCCCTCGTTGCATTGATTGCAGTCTATGGGTTGTGGCAAGTCTACTCCTTGCATACCTTAAGCATCCTAGGGATAGCTCAAGTCAAATATCACGAAGGCACCCCGGTGGACTTCTTCGCGAGTGCGTTTAGCGTGGGATTCTTCGACGAAGCTGGGCTGCTTGTCCTTCCTTTTACCGCGATCGGGCTTGTCTGGCTTGAAAGAAACAAGGTCGACAAACGGTTTTTGATGTACGCGTGGCTCATAGCTTCGCTCTTGCTTACAAAGAACGATTTGCTTGGAATTGATATATTCATGGACAGATTTCTGACCTTCTTTATTGAGGCGTTAATTATCGTAGGCGGAATTGGGGCATTTGCGGTCCTACAGTTCCTCGACGCCCGGATCGGAAGAGCCGTTGAGCGGAGTCCAGAAACGTAGGTATACCATGATACGGCCGCAGCTCATTCCATATCAGTGCTGGACGGCAGCAATTGGGGTACTCCTGCTGCTCCCTTTACAGTCTTTTTCACTTCCATTACTCTTTATCCTGCCTGGTCTCGGTTTCTACGTGCTTTATAAATCCGGCAAGCAGATAGGCATTTTAGAGGCCATGAGTTACTCCATTTCTCTAACGCTCGTATTAGTGCCGACCGCCGCGACAGTGATGTATCTTGCGGGCGTCGGCGTCGCAATGACTGGAGCGGCTCTTGGGCTCGCAGTTATCACAGTCTCGATATTGTCATTTGTTTTTCGAAAAAATAGCGGAAAACCGCCTGAGCCTAACAGAACGACAGACAGCCAGAGTTACAAGTTGGTGTTTCTCGCGCTTCCCATTCTGCTTGCAGTTCTGCTCGCGCTAGTCGTCAGCGTTCCCCTATCCAAATCACCGGTCGTTAGCGATGAAGGGCTGGTGATGAATCCCACAGAAGCGGGTGACCTGAACTTCCACCTTTCCATTATAGCACGATACGTTGAATCCCCACACATACCGCCGGAAGATCCGTATCTCCCATCGCACTATGTGGATTATGATTTTTTCATGCACGTCTACGTTGGGACACTGAGCGTTGTGACCAGCATTAGTTCCCTGACGATCTTCAAGATCACGATTCCACTTCTCTTCTCTACCCTGTCAATAAACATCTACGTGCTGTGTAGAAGGACGTTTCGCGACGCGACTGCCTTAATCGCCATGATTTTGTACACGGTCGGTGGGGGACTCGCCTGGATTTTGATCCTCGCTCAAAGGCCGAGCGACGTTTTTCCCTATTTGATTTATCAATTTGGCGACACTCCGACCGTTAAATATGATCAAACTCTGCTGTACTATTTGCTCCCACAACCACAAACATTTGCTTTGGTAATTCTTGCATTTGCGTTCATTTTATGGGTGACTCTGCTAAAGGACCTTAAGGCGCGAAATTTGTTGCTTTTTGGGCTAGTGCTGGGCGTGCTGCCCTATTATCATCTCATAACCGCGTTCCCGTTGTATGTAGCTGTTGGCATCTACGTGGTTTACAAATATGCAAGAAGACAGGTTACGTGCACGAAGTATCACGCGGGCGCTCTCGCAGCTGGGGGTGCTATCGCGTCGCCTCTTCTATTCTTGCTTAGCGGGGGACCAACTCAAGTTGCAGTGGCGTTTTCAACTTATTCGCTCTTCTTCATTTTCATCGTGTTCGGACTTATTGCAGGTCTTGCGTGTACCGGAGCTTATCGGTCGTCGAACAATGAAGCGAGCAAACCGCTCCTGATCTTCGCTTTTTCCGCCGTAGTAGCCATGAATGTCGTAGCTCTTCCGTTAACTAACAACAGCTATCGGTTCTTGGTGTACTTGTGGCTTCCAGTCGCCCTTTTTGCCAGCTACTATATTTCGACCGTCGTAGCCAAATTGACAGCCGCACGCTTTTCATCAGCAAAGTTATCTCTTAAAGTACTCGCCATTGTGGCGGCACTGATACTGGCGCTTCCCACGTCGTATCTGCTTTGGGACTTTTATAACAACGAGTCATATGTTCTCGCTTCACCCGCTGAAGTGCAAGCTTTGCAGTGGATAAAGGTAAATACGCCGCAAGACGCAATCTTTCTCGAAGCGCCGTCCAATTTTCCGCGCATTCCGCTAGAGACTGGACGGAGGGTGGTTTTTGGAGGCTCTATCTATACGATTCAGTACCACGGCGTCGATTTACAAACAGAGATAGAAGCACTCATGAACGAGCGCAGCCCCGAATCCCTGAGTCTCAGCCTTACGCAGCTCAACGTGTCGTACGTTTTTGTGGGTTCGCGCGAACAACAGTATGAGGTCGCTACCACTCTCAAAGATACCAACTATTTTCAGAGCGTGTATTCAAATCCTATGGTTACAATATACAAGGTGAAGAACAGTTAGACCCCGCATTACCGAACCGGTGACCGTTGAAGACTTTTACTGCAACAGGAGAACCTCGACGTGTACATTGACTTTTCAAGCATCTTGCTCTTTATTCTTGGAATAATCTACTTGGTTTTGCTTCCGGGCTATTTGATCCTTGTCGGCCTCAATGTACGTGATCTTGACGTGATTGAGACGCTGACCACATCTTTTGGCACGGGGGTGGGGGTCCTAACAGCAATTTCAGTCGCACTCAGCTTAACGGGTAGCGTAGGCCTAACGGCTTCCAGCCTGGTTTCGGCCAACGCAGCAGTTTTAGTTGCGTTTTGCTCCGCTTTAGTTTATAAGAGATACAAACGTGCAAAGTAACAAACTAACCATCAAGAACGTCAGAGGAGCGAGAATCCAAAGCTCGTTAGCGAATTGAGCTATGAAGGATATTGAAGTATTTTTCGTCGGGAGAGCGAATGCTGGCAAGTCAGCGGTACTTAAAGAGCTTTTTGGGCTAAAAACGCGAGTGGGAAGCCGTCCCGGCGTGACAAGAGCGCCGGTGAGATATCAACTTGATAATTTTATAGTCATAGATTTGCCTGGAATTGGGTACCGGCTTGGGCTGAACGGTTATCGACGCGTGCTGCGCGATGTGATCGACGGAGAACGGCACAAGCTAAGACCGCTGTCTTTAGGCGTGCAAGTCATCGATGGAAAATCATTCCTAGCGATCACAGAACGGCATTTCAAGCCTCTTGACGTTGATTTATTCGAATATTTGCTCGATTCTGAGATTGACCCTATAGTTGCAATCAACAAAATGGACCAGATCAAAGAGCCCGAAGCCAGCTTAGACAGGATAGTGTCGCAGCTCGGAATGCTCCCCCCATACAAACAGTGGGCCGATCGCGTAGTGCCGATCAGCGCAAAACGACACGACGTCGCCCAACTCAGGTGGTTAATTTCGCACCGGCTACAAAGGATGAAA
>DASPOC010000030.1:0-4754 GCA_035626195.1 Bathyarchaeia archaeon
GGATCGATCCAGAACGAGTACGACGAGCACTGCCAAAACTAAAAAAACGTCATCTCCTCCTCGGCTCGAAGATTATACTCGATCACGAGGGGCAGGCGTGGCTCGTGACCGAACGAGTCCCTGACCTCGAGCTACAGGTATTTGAAAAGCGGGGTGACCTGGACTGGCTCGAGAGGGTTTCCGAACAGGACCGCATACCATTCAGAATGAACGTCGGTCCGTTGGCGAGGTTCATGCTGTTGACGTCAGAGAGCTCCTCTGATCTCGTGCTGTATATGTACCACGTGATGAGCGACGGGTTGAGCGGGGTGTACGTTATGGAAGACCTGCTCTCGCTCATCGGTGAACCGCAAAAGGAGCTCCCTCCACTCCCCCCTCCTGTCGACATAGTAAAGAACATCCCCCCGAACGTTAAGCGCCATGTTCCGTGGATAACGAGATTTGCTATCGGTAGAATGAATGCTCGCTGGAGAAAGAATAAAATCGTCTTCAGCGATGATGACTTCGTGAAGGTCCAGGAAAAAAGATACGAGGAAAGGGATCGTACAATCTTGCTCTCCCTCACCGCTGAGGAGACATCTGCGCTCGCAGAAAAATGCCATACGCGAGGAGTGACGGTAAACAGCGTCCTCCTGACTGCGTTGCTGGCAGCGAAGTACGCCGTGCCTTCAATTGTGAGGGTGATTCCAGATACACTCAATGCCGCGGTCAATTTACGGGATAAGTTGATCGAAGGTCCGGGACGAGGTTGCGGGTTCTATGTCGGGACAATTCAAATTCGGGCCCGGTTCAATCCTAAGAAAGATTTCGAGTGTAATCTCCTCGCAATACACTCTGAAACCACGAAAAAGATACACGGGGATGTAGAGATCATTAAGGACCTCATCAGCACGGAAATGATCGATCCGGGTCTGCTCGATGCTCTTGACTTCGAAAGTTATGGTATGCTCGAGAACCCAGCGACAAAGAAGTTTCGGGGGGTGATGTCGAAATTGTCTCGTGGCGTGACGGTCACCAACCTCGGCAGACAGGATTTTCCTGAAGAGTTCGGAGACTTGAAGGTCAGAAAGGTCGTCTTCCTAGCGCCTACTCCCGGACCGTTTAAGATGATGAAAGCGTCAGTCGTGACCGCGTGCGGGTGCCTTCAAGCAGCGTTCCTCTACAGAGAGTCATCTTTCTCCACACAAGTTATGAAGGAGTACGTCAATGTGGTCGAACGTTCTCTCAGAGATTTCATGGCTTTCGATTCACGCTAAACGAACTGTTTCAGTGGTTTCCTATTTGTAAAAGAAGTGGACAAAAGGAGAGAAAGAGGGAAAGGAAGCACAGAAATGTTCCCCTTCACGTCGCAGCAGCAACTCACGACTGGAGTTCGATCTCTCCCGGCCGCCATGTCTTATCAAACCACGACTCGAGGGGGCCGTAGAGCCGCAGGAAGACGAACCACCCTTTGCCCGGAATGGTTTGTATCCAGTTGCTCTCTTTGCCCGCAGGAGGCTCCGGACCGAAATAGACGTCCACGGAGGTATCAGGGTTAACGACGAGCCCCTTTTTCTGGCTGCTGGTGCTGGGAAACCGCTGATCGGTCTGCAGCATCGACCGCGTTTGTGGGTCGTACACGAGCACTGACCAGAAGTCCTTCGCCGGTATGTTCGGCGGTAGGTGCAGCCGGTAGGTCTTCGCACCATCGAGGTAGTGGCCTGCGGCGTCGTGCTCAGCTATGGCGTACTGCGAGCCGACGCCAACCATCTTTATAGTCATCGCGGGGCTTACTCCCCAGGAGCAGTAGAAGTAAAGTACTCGCGCATCGAGGTCAAGCACTCCTCCCGGCGAGAATTCATAGTCGTTGCCTATCCAGACCATCTTCCACGCGCTGTTCGGATAGTAGTAGGCATTCCGGTCGCGCGTGCTGAAGACGAGCGCACGTCCGGTAGCGTTGCCGACGGCAGCGGCATCGGCGAGGATGCCCTTCATCCGCGTATCGGGCGCAAATGGTCTGTCCTTTCGGATGCCGATGGCGGCGAGTAGGCCACGGGTCTCTGGGTCGATGGCATCGATCGGCTCTTCCTGAACGACGTGTGCGACGTGCTCAAAATACGAAGCGTCGGTGGCAGGGATGGTGTTGAGATACTGTCTCGAGAAGTCCACAAAGTTCATCGCAGGCGGGTTTGCCGCACGGTCCAACGGATAGACGCGAAAGTTCTTTTTCGTGTTCTCGACCGCTGGTTGCAGATCACCATTCTCAATAAAGCCGCGAAACATAATATTGTTCCCATAGGTGCGTGAGCGCACAACGAAATAGCCGTCGGGCACCGTGCCCGTGTAGCCCGGTGGGATGAGGAGGTACTTTCCGCCCGCTCCGCGATCTTGGCCTGCTCTGCCCACGTCGACGACGTAGCGGCTCCAAAAGTCGTTAATATAGCCGAGCACGTTTGGTGGCACTTCGATGACCAGAGGACCGTCCTTCGTGCCAAGCCAGGCGGTGTTGTAGATGGTCTCGGTGTTCGGCACGAAAAACAGTGCGAGCGACTCCAACAGCGACTCAGTGATGAGCACAGTCTGGTTGTCAGGGCCGAATGCCCGAAAGCCCGTGCGCAGTGCGTACATATCTGCTGCCGGCAAGGCGGCGAGAAACGCCTGTACGCCGCGTTGGAAGTCGAGATTGTCATAGACCATCTGCACGGTCGCGTCGTCCGGGAGGCCGTCGAAGAAGCGCAGCGTGCCGATGCGGGTCTCCACCGTATCCTGTGTTTCGATGCCCGGCGGAATAGAGGTGGTGTACTTATACGTTCTTGGTTCGTTATGAGGTGACATGGTTTTGCTCCTTTTCAACAGTGGCAGCAGCAAGCCGCCATTGTAGTATTACCGTGTAGTATAAAGCTGTTGTTAAGCTATTGTACACGAAAAGAGCGAGTTATTGGCGTTTAAAAAACCAGTATCCGTGTGTTCTAAGCGTCCTTCTAGGCAAAAGACCAAACTGCTAGCACGCCTCAATGTTGCTTAGTCACCAGAAAGGATCGGTTGCGGTGGTTTCCCAATTGTGAAAGAAGTGGACAAAAGGATAAGGAGGGATCCTCGAATTACTTCCTTCCCGCTTTTGCCTTGCAATTATTGTAGCTACATTACATGAGCTAAAGGGTGATATCGTGACAGTGCTGGAAGACCTCGTGGAAATTGATTCCCTCATCCTCGATCTTGAAGGTCGTGATTACGTGCTCTCCGTTAATGCATATGAGACTTTAAAGAGAAAGTGCTCGCAGGACTGGGAGACATTTAAGTATTTACAGGAGCGAGTGCACGACGTGCGGATCTCTGAGCGAGCGCGGAATCAGATGCATGAAATTATTACGCTCATAAGGATGAAGGCCGAAGTGAATCAAATGCTCAGTATTAGGTGACTATTAACATTGCGCTTGTTATTTCAATTAATATAGCTTGAATGCACAGTGGAGGTTATCAATAGTTTATCCCACCTTAAAACATATCAGTGTCTTTTTCATGTTCTTCTCATTCCTTTACGGACTCTATCCGATCCCGTTGAAAACTGTAGGGGAGGACGACACAGAATCTCCGGTTGTGAAGCTCCATATCTTTGTCCCGGTTGCCGCATCGAGAGCATAGACATTATGATCAAAGCTCCCCACATAGACGATCCCGTTAGCAACGATGGGGGAGGACGACACAGAATCTCCGGTTGTGAAGCTCCATATCTTTGTCCCGGTTGCCGCATCGAGAGCATAAACGTTGTGATCGTAGCCCCCCACGTAGACGATCCCGTTGGCGACGGTGGGGGAGGAATACACCCAATCTCCGGTCGTGCAGTTCCACGTTAGCGCCCCTGTAGTGGCATTGAGAGCATAGACGTTGTGATCACTGCTCCCCACGTAGGCGATCCCGTTGGCGACGGTAGGGGAGGAAACCACAACGTTTCCAGTCGTATAGCTCCACACTAACTTCCCTGTATCCACATCAAGGGCGTAGACGTTTTTATCATTACTCCCCACGTAGACGAATCCGTTGGCGACGGCAGGGGAGGATATCACCCAGAATCTTGTCTTATAGTTCCACACTTTCGTCCCGATCGCATTGAGAGCATAGACATTATGATCCTTACTCCCTACGTAGACGAACCCGTTAGCAACGGTGGGGGAGGACTGTACAGCGTCTCCGGTCGCGTAGCTCCACATATTCGTCCCTGTATTCGCATCAAGAGCGTAAACGTTTTTATCATTACTCCCCACGTAGACGAATCCGTTGGCGACGGCAGGTGAAGACCACACAGCGTCCCTGGTTGTGTAATTCCATGCTAGCGCCCCTGTAGTGGCATTGAGAGCATAGACGTTGTGATCTCCACTCCCCACGTAGACGATCCCGTTGGCGACGGTGGGGGATGAGTGCACAATGTCTCTGGTTGTGTAATTCCACGTTAGCGCCCCTGTAGTGGCATTGAGAGCATAGACGTTGTGATCCCAGCCCCCCACATAGACAACTCCGTTGGGAATGGATGAGGAGGCTACAATGCCTTCAGTCGCGTATTTCCAATTCAATATGCCGTTTGAAGTGCTGCCCCTCGTCATCGGTATGTGGTCGCCGGTGTGCACGGCGTTGTTATAAATTGCAGTAGGACAGTTGCCCGTCGATGCTACCGCGACATTCAGCACGCAGAGAGTCAATATCGCTGTAATCAATAAGCATATCAGTCCATTTTTTATGTTCATTCGCCACCATTTCAATTTACGTGCATCAAGTTTCAA
>DASPOC010000031.1:0-10283 GCA_035626195.1 Bathyarchaeia archaeon
ATCAGGTCGATGGCCTTGTCGGGCAGAAACCGGTCGGCGATATAGCGGTGCGAAAGGTTGGTCGCCGCCACGAGGGCGGAATCTTTAATCCGCACGCCCTTGTGATGGGCCTCGTAACGGGGTTTTAGACCTCGCAAAATGGCGATTGTGTCCTCGACCGACGGTTCGCCGACCATGACCGGCTGGAATCGCCGCTCCAATGCGGCGTCCTTTTCAATGTACGTGCGATACTCATCCAGCGTCGTGGCGCCGATGCATCGCAGCTCGCCCCGGGCCAGCGCGGGTTTCAACAAGTTCGCGGCGTCGCTGCCCCCTTCGGCGCGACCGGCGCCGACCACGGTATGCAACTCATCGATAAACAGAATCACGTTGCCGGCGTCGTTCACTTCACGCAACACGGCCTTGAGCCGCTCCTCAAACTCGCCACGAAACTTTGTGCCGGCCACGAGCGTGCCCATGTCGAGCGCGATCAGCCTCCTATTTTTCAAACTCTCGGGCACATCAGCCTCGACGATCCGCAGGGCAAGCCCCTCAGCGATGGCCGTCTTGCCCACGCCCGGCTCGCCGATCAACACGGGATTGTTTTTAGTCCGGCGCGAGAGGACTTGCATGACCCGGCGGATTTCCTGGTCCCGACCGATCACCGGATCGAGTTTTCCCTGCCGGGCGCGATCCACCAGATCGATGCCATAGCGTTGCAACGCTTGGAACTTGTCTTCCGGCGTCTGATCGGTCACACGCGCACTGCCGCGGACCGCCTGCAGCACCCTTAACAGGTTATTCTCAGTAACGGCATTGAGTTTCAGAATATTGCTTGCTTTGGAATCGACCTTCGCCAATGCCAGCAAAAGATGCTCGGTCGAGACGAACTCATCTTTCATTGCATCGGCCTCGCGTTGGGCGGCTTCGAGCACCTGATTCAGCTCCTGGCTCCCTAGTGGCGGCGCTCCGCCCGAGACTTGGGCGAAACGTTTTAGTTCCGCCTGTATGCTTGAATCGAGTTGTTGCAGGTTCACTCCAATCCGCTCGAGGATCGGCCCGACGATTCCATCGTTCTCCGTTAACAGCGCGGCCAGCAGATGCAGCGGATCGATCTGCGCATTGTCTCGATCGGTCGCGAGTTCTTGCGCCCTCACCACAGCCTCTTGTGCTTTCAGCGTTAATTTGTCAAATCGAAATGCCATAGTTCGGTCCTCTCTCTACATATTTACTCTGCACCACACCCTTATTCTAATCTTGCAATAAAAGAGCCCATCTTAGTGATTAGCGTTTAAAATACCCCTATGCATGAAACCGCGTTTTGAGCTTCGCCTGACGCCATCTGCGACCTACCCATTCATCCACTGCGTTCTTTTTTTCTGGGGGGAGTGAAGTACCTCCACGACCCCTTCGGCAATCCTGCCTCGCAGAGAGGCTTAGGTACGGATACCCGCTTCGTTTAGGCACGTGCGTGACCAGATCAGCGAATGGATCGAGGCAACCTTCGAGCAGTCTAGCTAGGTCGTGCTTACCTCGCAGACAAATGAAATGCGGCTTCTCAACGCGAATTCAATGAGAACGCGACTTATCCCTTTATCAGCTTGAGCCCGATGTTCGTGCCCATCTTTAAGTTATATCCGAGTGAGATGAGTAACATTCCCATGGGCTCGAGATAGCGCGCGCTTTTCAGTGTGCCGACGTCAATCGGGTCGAATCCTATGTCTGCCGCGAGCTGCATAACGACACGTTTTGCCGCGTCGTCATCTCCAGCGACGAACGCGGACAGCTGCTCGGCGCCTACCCTTGCTGTGCTCTGATTCTGTGCGAACACGGTGTTGAAGGCCTTCACGACTCTCGCCTCCGGCAGCGCTTTTTGGATCTCCTCGGCCGAGGAGGTGGAGAACCCGACCGCCAACTCCATTTCTGGTCCTAACGCGTTGGTGACGTCGATCAAGACCTTCCCGTCTGCCGCGGATCCGATTTCTGTAGTCACGTGAGATACCGCAGCGAAGGGAACCGCGAGCACGACGGTCTCACCCCATTCGGCCGCCCCACGCACTGGCTCGTTCGGATCTCGGTGCCCAAACCGTATTTCGTGTCCGGCACGCTGCCACCCGGTGCTGAGCGCCGTCCCTACATTTCCTTTTCCTATCATCGCTATTTTCATCATGTCCTCTCGTTGGCGAAACTATTTATAGCGTTCCCGCTAAAAATGGGGCGCTTTAAGCCCTCATAAAAAGTGGTCTCGGGTCGAAAGCGCTCATTTCGTGAAAGAGGCCTTAAAAAATAAAAAGCATGAGACGGCCTCACGCTTTCACGACAATAGTATGTGCAGTACAATCTCCGAGCTGTTGTCTCTTGTCAGATGACCAGATGAGGATCGCACCGAGCAGATACAGGATGACATAGGCAATCAGGTCGATAGGCCTCAGTATGTTGCGCACTGCTGCGTCAGCGTAGCCGATCTTTAAGCCGTCCTCACGAAGCACTCAGACCCTTGCCCCTGCGGCAGTAACGAAACGGCTAAATAGCGAAGGCCATCTTGGCGCATGGCGATGTGGATGAGGGAGGCAGCAGCAAAAAGAGCCCTCTGTGTGATGGACGCTCATCGTCGCCTCGCTTGCGACCTTTATCGTCATCATCGACTCGTCTTTCCTGAAGGTCGCCACCACAACGCTCGTAGCAGAGCTGCATACGACCGTGAGCGTGATACAGGGCATACTCGCCACATACGCGCTTACGGTGGCGTGTATCGTGTTGCTCGGCGCCAAACGAAGACGCTATCGGGCGCAAACGGGCCCTCCTGTGCGGTGCGCTCATCTATGGTGTCGGAACGGCAGTATCCGCGCTCAGCTTAAACGCCTTGATGCTCCTCGTTGGCTGGGCGCTCCTTGAGGGGATCGGTGCGGCGCTCGTGCTCGCCGCCACGGCCGCGCTCATCTCGAGCACCTACGTGGGCGACCGACGCGCGTTCGCCTTCGGCTTCTGGGCGGCGATCGCGCGGCCGCTGCCACTGTCGGCCCGCTCCTCGGTGGCATCCTCACGACGTTTTTAAGCTGGCGCGCCGGCTTTGGGCTCGAGGCGGTCATCATTGCGCTGCTCTTTGCGCTCTCCAGGCGACTCTCAGAGTCCCCGACTACTATACGTTGGAGGGATCTCGACCTCGTCGGCTTTGGGCTCTCAGCAGCGGGTTTCTTCTTAGTCGTTGACGGGACGCTCGCACTCAAAAATCTTAACATGTGGGAGTTCGTGCCCGTGCTCGTCAGCGCAGGGCTTCTCCTGTTCGCCGCGTTTGTGCTGTGGCACCACCGGCGGATCCGGCGGGGACAGGTTCCGCTTACGGACATCACCCTCTTTCGTGCGCGTGCGTACAGCGCCGGTAACCTGGCGAACCTGATCCTTCGGCTTGCGCTTGCTGGGGCGCTCTTCATAGTCCCGGCCTTCTTGCAGGTGGTGACGGGCGCAAGCGCCTTTATGACGGGCCTAGCACTTATTCCGCCGACCGTCGCTCTGCTTATCTTCTCGCTGGGATCGGGACGGCTCTCCGTGCGCCTGTCGCCGTGGGTCCTCGTTCGCCTCGGTTTCCTTATCGCGCTTTCAGGGTCGGTTCTTCTGCGGGCTGTGTTCAGCTTGGACACGTAGATTGTGGACATCTTCCCTGGCACGATCCTCATCGGCGTGGGCATCGGGGTCGGTCTCTGCCCGCTCAACAACGTCATTCTCTCCTCAGCGTCGAAGGCGAAACAGTCGGACGCATCGGGTGTCTTAAACACAACAACGAAGCTCGGCGCCTCGTTGGGGGCATCCGTTATTGGCGCGGTGCTCATGGTGAGCATCTACTCTTCGCTCGGTGCGGGAGTTGAACAGGCACACCCCGAGTATGTGACAGCGTAGGAGGTCAACGCGCGGGTTAATACCCTCAAAACCGCTGATCTGCAGGTCGTCAAAGCAGAACAGAACACGACGACGCAGATCGCCAACGAGATGATCAGTTCCGCAATGCAACAGCCGTCGATGGCATCTCACTGTTCTTATTTGGTGGATTCGTGTGCAGGTTGTTCATCGGTCAGCGAGGGCGCGCCTCCGAGCTGCCCCACACACGCGCCCCGTAAAACGTTGAGGTGAAGCACGCTAGAACCGCTCGTGCTATAGTGTTCTTCAGCTCCCCTTTAAGCATCTAAATTGCCAGGGTGGGTTAATCATAGAGCAATGATACATGTGTGTTGAGCCGCTGGCAATGAAATGATAAAAACAGGGCGCATCTGTTCAGCATCTTATCGACTAAATCCCAGCATCGTTAGACTGTGCTTCCCAACGGCACAATCTCTACTTGCACGTGTCACATGGCACTTAACACCCTACTCCCTACCCCTTGACGCTCATACCTTGAAACTGGTGGTGGACAAAACGACAAAACAAAGTGCCCATAATGCAATGAGCGGATTTTGTGTCTTGTGAGATACCCTTCCATAAAATGTATTCCATAACGTGCACCTACCCAACAGTTACAGAAAAGGGCGCATGAAAGAAGAGCAACCATCAAAGAAGCCGTGGTTTGGCCCCAAGCACATCGGCTATGGCATACGCCCCCGGAGTGGCAGGGGTGGCTCATCGTCGTCATCGTCACCGTCATCGTTGTAGCAGTCGTTAGGTTGGTTGCCCACTGATGCGCGTATATTAACGGGTACCCAATCCTTAATGCGCGTTCCCATCTTCCCTTGTTTACAAAGGTACAGCCACGAACGGGCGCTCTCAAGGGCGGAGAAACGCGGAAGTTATCTGCCTTATAACGTCACAGCTCAAGCGGCCGAAGAATAAAACGCAGTCAAAACGGAAGCTTTTTGTGGTTATACAGCGCATAAGAGCGCCGATGGTTCTTTGCGCGCCGTTGCTCCATCTGCCAGCGGCATCAGTATACTGGGGCGGCTACGACTACACGATCACCCACTTCATCCGAGGGCTGAACAACAATCCCGTCGCAAACACCCTCTTCACGTGGCTCACCTTTACCGCTGACACGCTCTTTATGGTGCTCATCATTGCGGCGCTCTATCTCGGGGGGTACAAAAAAGAGGCCCTTGTCTTTGCAGCGGTCTTCCTCGTCACATACGTTGTCGTGCACGCCGGCATAAAGTATCTCGTCGCCCGTCCCCGACCGAGTGATTTAGGCGTCAAGCCGAAAAGTGAACCATCGTTTCCGAGCGGCCATACGGCGAACGCCTTTGCGTTAGCCACCACTCTTACGTATTACCACCGGAAGGTCGCGCCGTTCCTGTTTGCGTGGGCGCTTCTTGTTGCCTTCAGCAGACCCTTCCTCGGCGTCCACTACTTCACCGACCTGCTCGGCGGGGCGGCGGTTGGCATCGTTGTGAGCTTTATTATTACGCGCATTTCCGCGAGGTACGATGCGCAGATCATCCGCTTTGTTGAGCGGTTGCCTCCACATCGCCGCTCTGCGGCGTAAGACTTCAAAAAGGACCTCAGCGCCTTCTCGTATGCATGATGGTCGGACCATCCTTTATGAATTCGCCTCACCAACGCTCATGTCATAAAAGCAGTTCAACATCGCAAGCTTTATTTTCTACAACGCGAGGTTTACAGAAATAATCGACCTCAAGGAGATAACATGGATGAACACGTGGTTTGATACAGCCCGACTAGGTATGTTTATTAGTTGGGGGCCTTCGAGCCAGAAGGGCTGGGAGCAATCGTGGCCCCTCGTCGATGGGAGGATAAGTCTCTACCTCCCATACTGCCAAGACCTCACGGTCGAGGAGTACTACAGCACAACCCCGACTTTTGACCCGGCTGAATATGACCCCAAGGAGCTGGCACGGACTGCTAAACGAGCGGGAATGACCTACGCAGTCCTCACCACCAAACACCATGATGGCTACGCTATGTTCCACACCAAATATTCAGACTTCTCTATTCAGTATTCCCCCTACCGCGCGGACATCGTGCGTGAATACGTGGACGCATTTCGCTCGGGAGGACTGAAGATAGGATTGTACTTCTCCCTCATCGACTGGCACCATCCCGATAATCCTGCGTTCGAAGACGCTGACCGACAGCGCTACGCAACACTATCTATTCGGCAGCCTGCGAAAGAACAGTGGGATCGTTACCTGGAATTCATGTTCGGCCAGATTCAGGAGTTACTGACGAACTATGGAACAATAGACGTTCTATGGTTCGACGGCCAGTGGGAGCGGTCACCAGAGCAGCTGAAGGCTAAGGAACTGCGCGATATGATAAAATCGCTTCAGCCTGATATTCTCATAAACGATCGTCTTCCAAATCAAGGCGATTTTGATACCTCTGAGCAGTTCGTTCCTGCGGAGCCACAGCGACGCATGTGGGAAACGTGTTTGACCATGAACACAAGCTGGGGGTATAACTCGGCAGACGCAGAGTACAAGACTGCCCGGGAGCTGATTCATACCTTGTGTGAGGTCGCTGCAAAGGGGGGAAATTTGCTCCTTAACGTCAGTCCAATGGGAAACGGTAAGCTTCCGGACGAACAGATCGAGAGGCTGGAGGCAATGGGAGCGTGGATGCGCAAGAACGGCGAGAGCATTGTGGGCACCGTCCCAGGACTTGAACCGTGGCAGTTTTACGGACCCTCAACCCGAAAGGGCAGTACAGTGTACCTTCACCTACTTATGAAACCGTATGAAACGGTTGCAGTCAGGGGAATCCCCGTTAATACAATCAAATCAGTGCGCGAGCTGAGCACGGGTGAAGAGTTACCGTTCAAGAAACGTGTCTCTGTCGTAGACCTCCTGACGGAGAACCATGCTGCCAAAGGTGAGCTGATGATAACCGTGCCTGACCACGTTGTTGACCAATACGCGACCGTCGTCGCGATTGATTTCGCGGGAACGCCGTGAGCACGTGTGTACGTAGTCTCTTTCGCGCTAGCATTCGTTCTACGTAGTTGCCGATAGCGCGCACTTCGAACGAATGATGGGCGTCGATGACGTTAGCAAGCCGGAAATCGTGTTCTCTAATGTCGATTGTGCCCTTTCGGCGTTTCTAGCCCTGCGAACATCTCAAGCCCTTGTTGTGATGTGATAATGCGTTGAAATTCAGTCTGATGTGTCGCCACATACAGAAGGCCCTAGAGACGCCGCAGTCTTGAACTGGTCTGAGGCTTCTGCAAGGCGTGACGTGCTTATGAATCGGTGATGCCGGCAAGCGTGAGCATCGTATCTGTTGTATCGGCGTACTGCACCGATTCTGCAAATCGGCGGCCGATGTCATCGCCATTTGCTGTGCCCACATAGGCTGCGCTTCTGCGTATTGGCTGCCGTTCACAAAGTAATTCATCTACCCTGTTTCAACGATTGGAACGAGGATGAAGGATCGGACGTCCTCAGGCACCGCCTCGTCAAACGTGAACTCCCACTTATTTGGGTGCCAGGTGTCGGGTGCCAGGTGTTTGTACTGGAGTACAGCTCTGGGTTTGGTGTGTAATGGCGCTTTACCCATCGAGAGACAGTGAGCGTGCCCGTCGTATTTGCGAGCGCCTTATGCTCGTCCATTTATTTTCCAATAAGGTTCACCTGCACGGCGTGCGGAGGTTGCGGGCCGGTTTGATTGTAATACCCAGGGTACGTGTTCGAAAAGGGGGCGAACAACGCAAGTTGCCGAGCACCTCTCAACTGTGCCATAAATCAGTCCTATCCCGGCGGTTCAGGCCGCTTGCTGTTGTTGGCGGCGCGTAAGACAGCGGACTGTGGGTTGCCAAACAGATAACCCCACTCACGATCAAACCAAAACGTCCCGTGCGTCAGTGTGGTCGTCTCTTCACCGACCCTCAAAGAGCTTCCCTGCGCAACCGTCAAGTTGGGGATGGAGTAATAGAGCGTTCCATGCCATCAACACAAGGCATCCACCCGTTGGCGCCTTGCAAAAGACACTCTTTGCCAGAGGTGAACGTGAACTCTATCCCCAGTTCGCGTGGTTCAGCGTCTCGTTTCTCCAACCCTGCGCCACCAAGCGTAGCGGGAAAAGAAGGAGTCGCTGTTCGTGCTCTCAAGGCGATTATGGCCGACCGAGTAATGAAAATGGTTGAGTCTGCACGTTACAAGACCTGTGGTGCTGCTGACCACGATCGGATCTGCCTGATAATGTCCACCGCCTGCTTCGCTGATGCCAAGTTGAAGTTCGATAACCTGGTTATCGATGTCAGTAAGGCCGAAATGCGCGGCGAGCGCGGGAGTAAGCAGCTGGACGCGAAACAGCGTACACTCGACACCGTATTCGCGTCCATCTCCGTCCTAACAGCTGCGCACAAAGAAGTGCCAGCCGACCGGAGTTCGCAACTGAGGCAGATGGTCGCGAGGAAAGCGCAGGTCAGCCACCGCGGGTAGCGGCTCAAAGCCTGGCTCGAGTTCAAGCCAAGGAACTTGCTAACGATCGCGTATGCTTGATGTGGCGTAAGCTCGTCACAGAAACGCTTTAGCAGAGCGCACCGCTGCTCATAATGGGGGTTATGAGACTGCGGTGCGCACGAAGCCAATCGCGGTACGCGACCATCCGCGTGTCGAACGACTTGGCGCTGTTTATTGGATCGACAAGGCGCACTGCCACCTCTTCGGGAATCTTCTCAGGTTCAAGCGTGCGCCCAAAGCGCGTTGGCGATGTGCTCTTTCGTTTCGTTATCGAGATACATGTGTGAAGCGGTCGCGCTCTTCATGGTGAGTTGCACCCTCCTCTATCTCCAGGTCATAGTTATAACGCCGCTATCATAAAAAAGCAGCGCGCTTTGATCTCACGCGCGCCACGCACGTTCTAGCAAGCGTAGACAGAGATCGTGAGCACGCACGCTGCGCATTCAGCCAAAGAGAACAAACGCTTTGAGCATAGTAGCGGGTGGCAGGATCAGATGCGCGCCCCCGTCTGTGGCCACATGGCAGTTAGGCAGATTCAGCCGGCATCGTGTACTGCCTCGCTGTACCATTCGGCAGCCACCACGGCGTTTCCATCCTATGAAATTGCCAGATGAAGACAGGAATGAGGACGAAGAGTAGTATACACATGAAAAGTACGGTGTTTCCGCTCGATACGAGCCCACCACTCGCTAACATAAGGATGAGGAAGTTATCGAGGATGGCATGAAAGAGAGCGCAGGGGAGGACGTTCCCTGAAAGGAAGTAACAGTACGCAAAGGGGAATGACAGGGCAAACGCTGACGCCATGTTTAAGCCTACCTGAATGCCCGCGTCAAGTGGCGATGCGCTCACGGCAAGCGCTGCGTAGGTAAATAGTGCCAAGTGCCAAAACGCCCAGACGACGCCCACGAGTGCCGCAGCGCGGGTCATGCCGTGCTTAACCGTGAGAGCAGGGAGCAGATACGCACGCCAGCCGTACTCTTCGCCTAACGCAAACGGAAACAGCATTGCTGTCGCGACGATCAAAATGAAAAAAAGCCTGCTCGAGAATGATGCCCCAAGTGCGCCCGCGTTGAGCGTGCCAACCCCTGTCACGAGGCAAAGCGCGGCGCCACCTAAGACGAGCGCGAGAGGGAATGCCACGGCGAAGATAACTGATTTCGCGGTGACGTGACGGGTGAGGGGGCGAAGCTGCACCCGAGCGGGCTTACGTTGCACCGTGTTGAACACGACCGCGGCGGTGATCGGGATTAGCATCGTCAGGTTGCTAAAGACGATTCCGTGCCAGGCATCGTATAGTCCAATGGTAACGCCTGCTGCGGCGGCAAGCACGATGGACGCCCACGTGACCGTCAAGACCGTGATCACGAACCCGACGATGTACGGGGTGGGTACGCAATTCGCTTGGTAATCGATGCTGGCGGCTTCTGTCGTGCTCGTTCCTGCGTTGAGCTGTGTCATGGTCTAAGCCTTTCGTCACGCGTGTGTCCCGATCAAATTTATGCCTTTCTTTTTGGAATCCAACCCAAAAAATGCTTCTTTTACAGATTTAGTAAGAAGAATCCCGTTAGAACGTGCCACACGCCGCTCGATCTCCTAAAATAGGGGGCAGATACTAAGGCTGCAAAACAAAAAGGCAACCGCCGGAAAGCTGCTGCAGTAGCCCACCACAGAGGCAAGTAGGGGTAATTATAGAGGCAAGAACAGCTGGAGCAGCAGCCGCAGCTCCAACACCGCTCTAAACAATAGGGTTTTGAGCGCAGAACAAGTATAGAGACTGCATATTCTCTATGCAGTGACTATTTCTGGCACGACGCGCAGAGAGATACGATCTTTTGCTAGCACCTGCGTAGCAAAAGGTCGCTGGATCTTCATTTCGAAGGTCAAATCGAAGAGTTTGTAAAT
>DASPOC010000032.1:0-19341 GCA_035626195.1 Bathyarchaeia archaeon
GAACGTTCTAAGTAATTGTTAACCGCGTTCACCCAGCCGATTACGATGTTCTTCGTATGCCCCTTGTAGGACGTGATAGCCTAAGAGACGATCTTACAGACGCACAAGAACGGCAGAAGCAAGAGTGCTACGGGGGAGAGAAGCTAAAAACAGCCACCCGCGAACGTGTGCAGGTCATATGTGTGCGCTGCCGCTGGCAGTCGTCAAGAGTTAGCGGTACTGCTGTCACTTAGAGAGGAGGAAATAAAGAACTGGCCTGAGCAGGCACAATTTTTGTTTTACGCAGAAACCCGCCATCAGCAAGAAAACGATGGGCTCTGCGCATAACACGCATCGTGAGAGCGTGAGCAGGTAGCAGTGCAGCAGGTTCTGCTTCAAAAGCGGATTCGCTCGATGGCGGATTCGCGCTCACTGTTTACTGACGTCCAGAACGTCGCCTCGCCGTTTTGGACTCGGAATATGACTTGATCGTCGGCATGAGGACGCAGGAAAGGCCGCTCATTAAGAAGGCGCTCTTTGAGGTTCGCATCGTCAAGAAAACGCACGTCGCCTGACGCTCGCATCATTGTTCCGATGTCCGTTGAGCCCTCCTGGCCAAGCGGGCCCTTTGGCGGGGCATAAAAGCACACCTCAACCTTTCTATTTGCTGTAAGCTCTCGAAATATCTTTTTCGTCTTCATCGTAGAGAAGTAGAAGCCCCGTGCATCTGCAAACCACATCGCGAGCATCCGTACGCGCGGCTGGTCGCGATCACACGTGGCGACTGAACAGATCATGTGCTGATTAGCAAAGCGCACGCAGTCGTTAAAGTTCGCCATATCCATATTATCTTCCTTCGGTTCGTTCAGTTGTCGTGTCGGAGCAATGAACGTGTTGGCCAACGTATAGCGCGAGCGTTCCTGTTTCGAAAAACGGCCAGCGGTCGACGTTCATGCGCACCGCCGGCACCGCTCGGCTGCAACGTGTTCCGGCCCCCGTCTCGCATCGTGCCGATTCTTGCAACGGGAGGATGCTACAGCGACAAAGACTCGAACACCATGCGCCGGTCCGATAAGACGTTCATTTGAACAGAGTGGCGCACTCATTCGTTCACCTTCCAGTACACCCGGTGATCGGTAATATCGTACGCAACTTTATAGGTGCTCACAAGTCCACTCAAGTGACCTTTTATGGTCGTAACGGAAAGCCAATACTGAGCCAGGTTGTCCTGCGCGTTAAGCTCCTTGAGCACAGCGTAGATGAGGTCTTCCGTTGATCGAGGATGCTCCAAAAGCCGCAGAATCATCGCGTCAATCTCTGCAAGCCGCTCTAAGTGAAGCGCGATCTCGCCGGCACTCTCATCGTTTGACATGACCTGGCCGTGGCCCGGAACAAGCCAGTCAAACGTGGCGTTCTTTATTGCGTTGAGCGAGCGTCGCGTGAGCTCGACGTCTATGGAATACGGCAGCTTGTGTCGTTCCCAGATCGCCTTCGAATATAACGCGTCTCCTGCAAAGAGCACTCCGTCGCACAAATAGCCCGTGTGCCCCATCGTGTGACCCGGCAAGAGCAACGGGGCAATTGTCCCTCCGAACGGATAGCCTTCGGTGTAGCAATCGACCGTACACGCCTCTCCGAGGAAGAATCGTGTCGTCATCTCGATCGGTGGACGCGCCCAGCTGAACATACCCCGAACGTTCACCTCCGGAATTTCTAGCAGAAACGCGTCCTCTTTCGGAGCCACCACGATCGCCCCCGTGCGTCTCTGGAGCGTGCTCGCCCACCCAAAGTGATCGGCGTGTCCGTGCGTGATGAGAATCGCCTCGAGATTGAGTGGGGTGTCAATAGCTGCTGTGTCGATCAGGTGATTTTCGTACAGACCAACGTTGGTCTTCCCGAGAATGCAGGTGACGTCGTTCAATTCGATGACTTTTTGCTTCACGCTGTGGCCTTCCGAACAATCGCGAGCAGTACGTGCTGCCCATCCCGGAGAGTGAAGAACGGAGCAGGCTGCACTTCGTGCTGCCGATGATCGAGTGTTTGCAGGTACTCGGCGATAACTCTAACGGCATAACAAGCTTCTGAACGCTACCTCAGTGCACCCATAACAGCCAGGGGGTTCTGTTACTTCCTCCAGAAATCAGTGTGCCTTCTTAACGTGACTCTGCACATGTCGTAAGTGCGAGCACGTGCCACGTTTTGCCGCAAAGCGGCTGAGAATCCGTGGATGCAGCACCGGCACGCGCGACATCCCGGAACCAATTGAAACACGTCTGCGCATCGTGCCTTCGCCAAAAGCGTCACATGGGCGACGAACTGGATGAACCCGCAGTCAGCTTCACGCGCCCAAACTAGAGCATTTAGTCACGTTTTGACGTATGAACGGCGCCGAATCCGGATCTCCATTTGCAGTCCTCGAGTCTGTTGACTCGCTCAGTCGTTGAATCTCTTGTATAGGTAGTTCGCAATCAACTGGAAGATCAGGATGAAGACGATGAGCATCAAGACGTCCACAATCGGGTGGAACGTCATTTTACCGTTGTATCCGCCCTGGACGAGGTCGTTCGCGTACGTGAGCGGCGAAATATAGGCGATCATCTGCCCGATAGCGGGTAGTGTCGCGATAGGGATGAAGACGCCCGATATAAAAATGAGGGGGAACCTGACGACATTCACCATCGAGATGATATCGCCGGGATTCTCCGTCGGATAAGCCGCGAACAGGGTCCCGAGCGTCGCAAAGCACAGCGAACTGAACAGGATCCCCAGCACAATGAGGAATATGTTCGTGATGGGCGTCATCAGGATGCTCAGCGCCGCGAAAAACACCACCGCCGCGATAAGAAGGCTATAGAGAAGACCGCTGAGGCTCTCGCCCAACACCAGCGCATTCAGGGAGATGGGAGCGGCGAGCAGCCGGTCAAAGGTCGCCATTCTCCGTTCGATCGGGACGGATACCGGTTCTATCGATGAGGCAGAAAAGAGTGTCGTGATCCCGATGAGTCCCGGGACCAGCGCAATAGGGGTCGCGAGCTTCCCTGCCGTGAATGCGAGGAACATAAAAAGCGGGAAGAGGACCCCCCCGACGATGACACCTGGCCTGAGGTAATAGATGAGGACGTCTTTTTTCGCAATCGCCCACGCGGCAACGAGTTCGCGGGAAAGGCGGTCTTGGAACCCCATAGGGTTAATCGATGGCAGTCACCACACCACCTGAGTGCTGTAGCCCGGTCAACTTGACAAAGACGTCTTCAAGGCTCGGACCGAGCGTCGTGATGCTTATCACCCGTGTGTGGTGCGTTTGCGCGTACGCCATCACGCTTTCGATGACCTCTGTGGGGTCCTCTGTGAAAAGCTTGAACTTGTCACCTTCCTTGCGAGCGTCGTTCACCATCGGGAGGCTGCGCAGCTCATCAAGCCGCTCAGGCGATTTTCCGTCCAAAAAGGCGACCTCGACAGACTGGACGCTTTGAATCGTCTTTTTCAGCCGTTCGGGCGCGTCGATGGCGGCGATGTGGCCCTTGTCGATAATGGCCACCCGGTCGCAGAGGACGTTCGCCTCCTCGATGTTGTGGGTCGTCAGGAATACGGTGACTCCTCCAGCGATAAGGTCGCTGATCATGTCGCGGATGATGAGGTTGCTCTCCACATCGAGCCCGGAGGTCGGTTCGTCAAGGAAAAGCAGACGCGGGCTGTTAACGAGGCCCATCGCTATGGTCAGCCGCCGTTTCATGCCCTTGGAGTAACCGTGCACCTTGTCACCTCGCCGTTCATGTAGCTCAAAACGCTTGAGAAGCTCGGTCGCTTTCTTATCCCGCTCGCTTCTGCCAACGCGATAGAGCTGCGCGGCGAGCATCATGTTCTGCCACCCGGTCAGGTCGGTGTATACGTTGGAGGTCTCGGAGACGATGCCCATGGATTGCCGTGCGGCAACGGTCTCGCGCACGATATCGTGGCCAAAGATGGTCGCCATTCCTGAGGTCGGAGGTGAGATCCCGGTGAGCATGCGTATCGTGGTCGTCTTGCCTGCGCCGTTAGGGCCTAAAAACCCGAAGGTTTCCCCGACCGCCACCGAGAAACTAATATCGTTGACGGCGGTGAAGGCCCCGAATTGCTTGACCAGATGAGAGACTTCAATCGCCTGCACGTCGGTTTTCATCGTTTCGATAGCATTACTGCTGCTCCATCGTGGACGTCGGCGTTTCGCTAGCTTTCGCTACTTTCCCATCCGTGGACGTCGGCAAGAGGGGTGAGCCGTTGTGCAGCACGATCTTATCTCCCTCTTCAAATTCCAGATTGGTTTCTTTCAACGCTTCTCAGTTCTCGGATCAACTATTTTAACTTCGCCCTTATCCTATGTCAATCCGTCAACGCGTGGGGGCTACTCTCGTTTGCCCGCCTTTGCAGTGCTGAAGGGGGTGACAATCAGATAGGCAGGAGACTGGCCATATATTCCCCTCGCTCGCGCAGCAATGGTTTGCGCCCCCCACCGCACCGCGCGACTAAGAAATTTCCCGTTAATGGTGATGAGAAGCCTAGTTTCGCGACAAGATGAGGGATCGCTTTCATGGTGCCACGCGAGACAAGATTTCTTCACCCCTATTTAATTTGGTTCGAATTGCGTCGCCAAATCAGGCGCTTACTCAGTCGATGCTGACTGGTCGTGCCTCGTGGATAAGCCTATTAAGTGGGTGCAGTATAACGCGCAGCGATGAAAGTACTTGTAGCCTATTACTCGCGGACAGGAAACACGAAAAGGGTCGCCGATGCGCTTGCTGAAAACCTCAACGCCGATGTTGAAGCGATTGTGTCTGACACGAAAGACAAGGGCATGGGTAGGCTGGCGATGCAGGCATTCATGCGAGTCCACGCGAAAATCGCGCCGACAACGAACGACGCGACATCGTATGATCTAGCGATCGTCGGCAGTCCCGTGTGGGCGGGCAGAATGTCCACCCCGATAAGAACGTATCTTGCAGAAAACAACGACAGGTTTAACGGCGTAGCCTTCTTTTGTACGCACGGAAACCCAAGCAGCGAGGGCGGCGCAAAGATGCTGGAAAGTATGGAAACGCTTTCCGGAAGAAAGTCGGCGGGCATGCTTGACGTTCCGGCTACCGACGTCGAAAGCGGCGCGTACGCCGAGAAGGTAAAGCGCTTTGCGGCCGCACTTCTCCAATTGCCTTCTTCTCAGTAGTCACGCTAGGAGCCCGAGACATCCAATCGCCGCCTATAACGATTTCCGCATTGAGTGCCGCGAGGGCGCTTGGCGTCGAAAGGTGATGAGCGCCGCGATTGCCCGGGATTCAAGAAACGGACGGTTTATTGGGGGTCGCAAACGGCTTTCTGACGCCGTACATACCAACGGAGCTGGTGAGAAGAACGTCGATGAAATCGAAGAGCTGAAGAGATCGACCGAACGATAACCGTTGTTTAGCTGGTTGCTTCCGATCGCTGAGCCTTTGCAGCGCCCGCGTGAGATATCCGTTACTCCCCACAACAAGCACCTCCACTGAAAAAGAGGAGCACGCTTATAGCGCCACTGACGCTATTTCACATCACGCTCAAAACAACTTAGGTTGTGGGGAGATTTGGATGAACGTTGAGGAAAACAAACGACTGATGCAAACGTTAGATGATGCGTGGAACGGCCAAGATTGGGAAACGTTCAACAAACGGCATGCCGAAAATGTCGCCGTGTACTGGCCGGGCCAGCCAGAACCAACTAGAGGACAAAAGGCGCACCAAGAAGAAGCCGAGCAGTTCTTCAATACCTTTCCGGACAATCGTGTGGGGAACCGCCCATATAAAGCGCTCTTTGGTGAGGGCGAATGGACTTGTTCTGTGGCCAATTTCACCGGCACGATGATGGGCCCCATGGCAGGCCCTGACGGGAAGACCATTCAGCCCACAAACAAGAAATTCCAAGTTGAGTTTTGCACAGTCGCCCACTGGAATGAGGAGGGTGAGATCACGGAAGAGAAGCTCTTCTACGATTTGGTCGGGCTAATGCGACAGCTTGCCCTCATGTGAGGTTACGTCGCCCACACAACGAAATTTGACGGCACGCGACGTGCTCAAAGAAAGAGCAGCTTTAGGCACTCCACTATAGCGAAGCTCGCCGTTTGAGGTAGAATCGTGTCTAGAGACACACTGTCGACCTGTTTGTATGCTCGGCGCTCCCACAGTGCCTCTCGAGTCCCCGCTCGGGAGATCTTAAGTTCGGTTGGCAGCCGGTACCGCAAAGCGCAAGCGGTGCTCAGCGTGTCGGCCCATTGGAATACGCCACGGTCTTCAGTCAGCGCCGTAGAAGCGCCCAAAACCATGCATGATTTTTACGAGTCCCCCTCTGAGCTCTACCGGCGACACTAAGATGCACCGGGTTCACCAGACCTTGCCGGGCGGGTGGCTGATCTTTTGCACGGTGCTAGCTTAAGCTGCACTTTCACCGCCATGTGACCTTGATCACGGCGCATGGGTGCCGCTGATGCTTATATTTCCCAGCGGACGTCCCCGCCGTGCAGCTCCCGATCCAGCGCCACTTAGATCCTGCGTGGCACGTTGCGCTTCGTGCAGCAACCTCATCGCTGGGGGATGACGGTGTTCTTATACTCGGCAGCCGTTGAGCGGTCCATCCACTTGTTACGCGACGACATCGCTAGGCGAAGGCGCCGCCACCGATGATTGGGCCTACGAATTCGGCGGCTAGTTGACCGACGCCGTGACCCGGGGCGACCGCTTAAGCCTTGTGTAGTATCGGGAGCGGGGCCCTTACGCTGAACATGCGCACCCGTCCTCCCATCACTTGATGCCGCTTCTTGTAGCGTTCGGGGCGGCAGGAGACGACGCGTGCAGCACGGTCCTACACCACAGCTGGTACTGAGCAACTTAGGCATGGATAAGTGCGAGTTTGAATCTGATCGATCGTAACGCGCCATGCGCGTTCTTCGATTCATCGGGAATTTTAGAGCAGTCCGTATATTCTGAGCACAATAAGCACCAAAGCGACCGCACCCCACCACTTGAGCAGATCATCGAACGTAGGCTTCATAGCTCTACGTTACCCGCCACAGCAAAAAGGCATGGGTGCTGAAATGTAAGCTGCCGCCTACCATCACTAAAGTGCGAAGGTGAGCATCCGCAACGCAATCCCGGATGGCACTGGCCATTTCTAAGAGATGGGCCCTGCTACACTTTATGGCAGAGACAGGCGTTCTCTGAGCTTTACAGGATATTTCGTGAGAGACGAGCAGGGAAAATACCTTTAAATGTGGCTGCTCGAATATCTTTGCAATGATATTCCGGCGGGCGCGATCAAGCGTTGAGAGATGCGCCTTGGTCATAATCACTCTCGTCCTTCTACTGCCCGCAAACAGCGTTTTTGCGCAAAGCGCAAGTGTCACCAGTCCTCAAAGCACAGTTGCTCCCGCCACTGCTGCGAATACCACCCCTATCCAGCACATCATCGTAATGTTTCAAGAGAACCTTCCTTTCGAAAATTACTTTGGGACCTACCCCCGGGTAAACGGACTGAATGAGAGCATAGCGCTCCCGACCACGAAGGGGTCTAACCTGACCGTCACCCCGTTCCACCTGACGACCTCGGACCTTACTAAGTCAGAAATTCCCAGTTTGACGCTCGTGAGGCGTACGATAACGGGAAGATGGACAGCCCCGTGTACGCGGTAAAAACATGCGACACTATCGCTATTACGATTCTCGCGATATTCCTTATTACTGGGATTATGCCTCCAAGTTCGTCCTCATGGACAACTTCTTCTCATCTATGATGGGCCCGAGTCTGCTGAATCACCTGCCTGATCGCTGGCCAGTCAGGCAACCTTACTAACGACTCGTTCCCCGCCACTTCTCTGAACTTTCCGACGATAATGGACGAACTCGACAACCACAGCGTCTCGTGGAAGTACTACTCCGGCACACCTGGAACCTTCACCACGCCAACCGAGCACGACCCTCTCCCCGCATTCGAATCGTTCAAGACGAACGCTTCGAGGATGCAGCGCCTCTCCCCGCACGATGCGTTCCTGACCGATCTGAAAAACGGCTCGCTTTCGAACGTGACTTGGGTGATGCCAAAAGCGGGCCAAACTGAGGAGGCACCCGAGAACATTACCGTGGGAGAGCTCTCCGTTATATCAGAGATCAATGCAGTAATGCAAAGTCCGTACTGGAATTCGACCGCCATTTTTGTCACGTGGCATGATTGGGGTGGATTTTACGACCATGCCGCTCCACCGCAGGTCGATTCGCTTCGCTTGGGTTCAGAGTGCCGTGCCTTGTCATCAGTCCGTATGCAAAGAAGGGTTTGTCGATCATACTCCTGGGGAATTCAGTTCGATCCTCAAGTTCATCGAGACGAACTACTCGCTGCCCCGCTCACCGCGCGCGATGCGGCAACAAGTAACATGCTCGAAGCGTTCGATTTTTCACAGACCCCCGGGCGTCACTCGTCCTTCCCGGCCCGTACGTAGCTAATCAATATCCGCTGACGCTCGCAGGCAGCCAAGCGGCGTCAGCAGATTACGCGTGGGTGGCCGTCGCCGCGGTGATTACGGTCTCCGCTTTTTGCCACCTCTTCATTGCTTTTAGACAGAGAAAACGACGGTAGCCACAAGAGTAACATTTTTGGTGGGCGCGAGGAAATCAGCACGAGCCGCACAGGCGCTGTCGTGTTAGGTGCCCCGCCCGTGTCGGAAACACGCTCAGGGGTTAAGCGTGTCCACGGCCACAAACTCCGCTTTCGATGAACCTCTCACGTTGGTCTACATGGATCGATGTGGTTTCATTCAGTGTTGAGGGGCGCTACGCTGAGTCTATGGCGCCTTTCGCTCCAACGTTCCTTAGTCAAAGCCACAAGTTGCCCCCGCTGCTTACCGTCACTAATGCGCGAACGTGAGAACTCGAAATGCAATCCCCCCAGCGATAAGCGCCACAATGATGGTGAAGATCGAGATGCCCACAGCCCACCGCGCGTTGAGCTCCCGTGCTATGACGCCAAACGTCGCAATGCACGGAACGTAGAGAGTTACGACGAGACAGAACACAAATATTTGAACTGGCGTCATCACTGTGCTAAATATGAACGTTCCCGACGCGATGGCTAGCATTTCTACGGCCATCTCCTTTCTAAGCACCCCATAGATGAGGCAGATGGCCGTGAAGGATGGAAGTCCCAAGATACCGACCGTGATCGGCGCCATCGGCGCCTCGATGAATCGACTGAGGCCGGTTAGATCCAGCCATCCGAACACGATACTCCCTACGATGAGCAGGGGCACGGCGATGTAAAGAAACTCCTTCATCCGCAGCCACGTCTTCTTCAGGATCGGGACGAGCGCCGGCCTCCTGACGAGCGGAATCTCGAGGACGAGCCCGGCCGTCCTTCCTGGCACCGTTGCTCTCAGCAGCCTCCCTGACGCGATGATGAGAACGAAGGATATGAGGTAGATAGCAAGCGCGTACTGGACTCCCGCGTAGGTCGCCGCGACGCCGAGGATTATCGCAGTGCGCGCCGAGCACGGAATGAGGGTGATGAGAGCGGTGGTTATTATCCGCTCCTTTCTCGTCGGCAGGGCCCGCGTTGCCATAATCGCGGGCACGCTGCAGCCGTAGCCAAACAGCATCGGGATGATGGATCGGCCGTGCAGGCCGATGACGTGCGCTTGCCTGTCAAGCAGCAGCGCGACGCGCGGGAGGTAACCGACGTCTTCGAGGATCGCCAGGAAAATGAAGAAGATCAGGATGTAAGGAACGGCGATGGCGAGTGCCGCCGCCAGGGCGAGCAGCGCAGATTGGACGGCTGACGTGATAAACGGATTGGCAACGTGCGCATTGACCACCCCATAGAGCGGTGGGAACACGATTCCCTCGAAAAACGTCGTGATCAGGGTGCTCAGATACCCGCCCACATAGAAGATAATGGCCAGCATGCCGCCGACGAGCGCGAAAAGCAGGGGGTATCCCGTGCGCGGACGCGTCGAGACCTCGCCAAACTTTTCGCCGAGCGTTGGTTTGTGAACTTTCCTGACGAGCACGGCGCTCGCGATGAGGTCAGCCGTCGAGTGTTGTCCGCGGGCGATGGTAACAGCGACGTCCTCACCGTGGGCCCGCTCTACTTCACCCCGAAACGTTCTGACGAGCTCAAGCGTGTGCTCATCCACGCGCGACTCAAAGTCCTTGTCGCCCGCGAGGAGCCGCACCGCAAACCCCCGTTTTGGGATGCTCGCTTTGGGAAGCAGGGGGATGATCGCCGCCACCGCGCGTTCGACGTGATCGTCATAGCTCACCTGCCGATGCGTCCTTTTTGAAGGCTGGTCGGCGTAATGAAACGCCGTTTCGAGCACGTCGTGCACCCCCTCTCCTTGCGTCGCGATGGTCGGCACGACCTGCACCCCGAGCTCTCGTTCGAGGGCAGCAACGTCGATGTCAAGGTTGAGCGTCTTGAGCAGATCGACCTGGTTGAGGGCAACGACGACCGGTAGGTCGAGTTCGAGGAGCTGCAGCGTCAGATAAAGGTTTCGTTCGAGCCGCGTGGCATCAACGATGTCGATAACGGCTTCCAATGGGCTGCTCAGGAGGAAGTCCTTCGTCGCTGCTTCGTCTTCGGTGACCGCGGTGATGGAATAGACCCCGGGCAGATCATACACCATGACGGTGTGCTCGTCAAGGTGCGACAGCCCCTTCTGCACCATCACCGTTGATTGCGGGATGTTTGAAACGATAACGTTGACTCCCGTCATCTGGCTGAACATCGCGCTTTTCCCCGCCGAGGGGTTTCCCATCAGTGCGATGCCCTTTGGTGCGGTGTCCTTCTTTTTTGAAGTCGTTTCGGGCATGTGCGTGGTAAGCTATCCGCTCCGCTCCTTTCACAGCAGCGTCGCGCATCAGGAGGTTGATACGGGCTAGCCTGGGGTCGCCGTAGAGGCTGCGCCTCTGCGTCTTCGGGTTCTTGGCCCTTCTGCTTCCGGCTTTTCCGGGCTTACGATAAGGGACTCTGCAACGTCCCTGCCGAGCGCGATTTGCGTATCCTTCGTCTCGATGACCAAGGGGCCCTTTGCGATCGAGCGCAGGACGCGCACGGTGAGCCCGGGGATGAGGCCGAGCGAGCATAGCCGGCTGATCGTCTCCGGTTCCTTCGAGGTCAGAAAACGTATCGTATACGCGCCTTTTCCCACGTCAGACAGCTTTGAAACCGGTGTCTCGTCCTCGCTGTCGCTCTCGGGTATCGCGCTTCCGCCGGGGCACGTCGACGGGTGGCCCAACTGGGCGGAGAGGTTATCAATTGCCCTGTCTGAGATGACGTGCTCGATCTCGCACGCCTGCTTGTGTGACTCGCGCGTGTCGATCCCGCAGATGTCCACTAGGAAGCGCTCAAGCAGCCGGTGCTTGCGCTTTACTTTGGTGGCGATCGCACATCCGGTCTCGGTGAGCGTTGCCCCTCGGTAGGGCTTGTAGTCTACCAGCCCCTTTTCGCTCAGTTTTTTGAGCATCTCGGTAACGCTTGCGTCTCGCACGCCGAGGCAGGCCGCCAAATCGTGTGTAGTGGCGACTCGTGCTTTGCTTTCCTGCTTCGTATAAATTGCTTCTAGATACTCCTCTTCTGCGGAGCTCAGTTTATGCTTCTGGGACATTTTTCTCTAATAATAATTTAGGCTAACCTAATATATAAAATTTAGGTGGTCCGAAATTGGTGTCAGGGTTCGCCGGATCGGCCGTTCACATTTCCCCCACCCCAGACCGCTCGCATAGACTGAATTTTCGCCCCGGACCTGGGCGCCGGGACGCTCCCTGAGCACGATGCTTCCAAGCGCAGTTTTTGCTGCACAGCCTTGCAGCTTCCGGCATCACCGAACCAGAGGCGCCCTCAGCGTCGCACCAATTCGTCAACTATATTACAGGAACACGCCATTTCCTGCAAATAGGCCGTTGAACGCCAAGGAGAGACACCCGTGTTAAGCAAACTCAAAGGCTCAGTTGATCGGCTTCTCTCGCGACCGGCGAATATCCTCGTTGGTCTCGGCGTCACCCCCAATATGCTTACCCTCGCCGGGCTTGCGATCGGCGTCGCCGCTGGCATCGTTCTTGCCCTCGGGTTCTTCGCCGCGGGCGGTGTGCTGATCCTCGTAACCGGCTTTGTCGACATGCTCGACGGCGCCGTGGCGCGAAACCAACGCGCCGCAACGACCTTCGGCGCCACCTTCGACTCAATATCCGATCGCTACGTCGATTGCATTGTGCTACTCGGTCTTGGCATCGCTGGCGTAAACTGGGTCTACGTGAGCGCCGCCCTTATGGGCTCCCTGCTCGTGAGCTACGTTCGCGCGAAAGGCGAGGGAATAGGATTTCATTGCGCCGCCGGGGTCGCCGAACGAAGCGAACGGCTTATCATCCTCGCCATAGGACTGCTCGTTGGACTGGCTGAACCAGCAGTGCTCCTTGTCGCAATCCTCGCGCAATTTACCGCGCTGTGGCGCGTGGGCCTCCTGCTTAGGCGAGCGACTCACTGACTTCCAGGGCGAGCAGCTTCATGTGCGCTTGATACGCAAAATAGACTCACGTGCTGACGCTCTCGTCGCAGGCATTAATCGATTCAAACGCGGCAATAGCCGTCGCGCGCTCCCACGCGATTTGTCAGCTTAGTATCCGCTTGGCCGCTTCTGCGTACGCCGTTATCAAATCGCCGCGCTCGTAGCGGAATACGTCCTTATCAACCGACTCGCCCGAGTCCTTCAGCCACAGGCGACAGGTATCGCAGCTTATCTCGTCGGCAACGAGGATCTTCCCGTCGCTTCCCTTTCCAAACTCCAGCTTAAAGTCGGGAAGCAGCAACCCTCGCCGATTTAAATGGTCCTTCAAGATCGTGTTCACGCGTAGCGTCAGCTCACGAATGGTCACCAGCTCCTTCTCGGTAGCGAGGTGCAACGCGCATATGAGGTCATCGTTGAGCATCGGATCGCCATACGCATCAGACTTGAAGTCGATAACGAGCACGGGAGGGATAAACTTCTGCCCTTCTTTGAAGGGATACCTGCGCACGAGTGATCCCGCGGCGATGTTTCGAGCGATGATTTCGAGCGGTATAATGTCGACTGCCTTTACGAGCATCCGCGTATCGTCCACCATCCCTTTGTAGTGCGTCGCGACCCCTCGATGCTCTAAAAGCTGAAAGAGCCGCGAGGAAATTCTCGCGTTGAAGTAGCCCTTCTGAGGCACGGTCCGTTTCCGTTTCCCGTTGAAAGCCGTTATGTCATCGCGAAACTCGATGATGTACTCCTCGGCGTCCTCGGTGCGGTACACGGTTTTTGCTTTACCAATATGAACGATATCCATAGCGTCACCCGTCCCTTGTCTTGCGTGTCGTTTTTCGTCGGAACCCGCGCTCGTCTGCCAGCGCCCCGATAAGCGGAGCGAGCGCCTCGCTGTACCATCCGGCACGCACGTACTGCGGGTAGATCGGCAACCGCTCGGTCAGGGCAATGCCGAGGTCCGCTAGATCCGGCCATGCGTGCTCCGGATTAATGTAGTCGACCGTCACGGTCGAAATCCCGCCGAGATCGGACGCCCCCACGCCGAGAAGCGGGGCCACCTCGGTGAGGTTGGGCGGCACTTGAACCGCCACATCATCGGGGAGGAGATGGCGCGCCAGCGCGACCGTGCGGAGGAGGACCTCGCGACTCGGGCTAGGAACATCGGCCATCCGCGTGCCCGGCTTCGGCACGAACGGCTGGATGATGACCTCCTGGAGGTGCCGGTATCTGTGCTGTAGCTCCGCAAGAAGTTCTAGCGACCGGATGCGGTCGCCCCAGTCTTCTCCTATGCCTATGAGGAGACCTGTGGTAAACGGGATGTGGAGCTTGCCGGCATCCTCAATGGTCCAGACTCGAAGTTCGGGCTCTTTGCCGGCACAGCCCTGGTGCGCGTCAACGGAGGCCGTTGTCTCAAGCATCAATCCCATGCTCGCATTTACGACTTTTAGCCGCGCGAGCTCGTCAAAGGTGAGAACGCCCGGATTGCTGTGCGGGAGCAGTCCGACGCGAATTGCCATCGTGCAGAGGTCATAGAGATAGTCAAGAAAGCTCTCGTAGCTCAGCTTCCGAAGTTTCTCGACAAAACCGTTGACCTCATACGGACGTTCGCCAAAGGTGAGCAGCGCCTCCGTGCAATCCGCAAACTTAGCCTTCCGCAGCATGGTCTCCACCTCTGCAGGCGCCATCAGCTGTGCCTCAGCGTCGCCGATATCCCGCCGGAACCCACAATAACCGCACGCGTTGCGACAGATGTTGGTGACCGGCACAAAGACGTTGCGGGAGAACGTGACGCGTGCCGGAAGAGTAAGCACGAGCGTCTCCAAAGGCGCACTGATGATGTCTGCGGTGCTCAGGTGCTCAAGCGACATAAAGAGCGAGGCCGTTTTTACCACTACATGGCCGCGGTAATATATAAATAACGGGGACGCTTACGCCACCGGTGAGGCGACGATGAACGCGGCAAAAGCGGTGGTGCCGTTTAAAACGCGCGGAGCGAAGACACGGCTCGCGCCATTTCTCTCCCCGGAAGAACGCATGGCCTTTTCAAAGGCGATGCTGCGCGACGTGCTCCGCGGTTTGAAGGGCATCGACGTGACGATTCTGGCGACCGAGGACTTCGATCCCGAATGCGACTGGGCGCACGTGGAGCTCAACCGCCGCGACCTGAACACCGCCATAAACGCCTACATCAGGCACGTGCGCGAGCCGACGCTCATCGTGATGTCCGACATCCCGCTCATCCAAGAGTGGCACGTGCGCGAGATGTACTCGGAGGGCGTCACGCTTGTCCCGGGGCGCGGAGGCGGCACGAATGCGATCTTCATGCGCGACCCCAGCCGCTTCAAGGTCGATTTTTACGAAGTGAGCTTCCTGAAGCACGTTGCCATCGCCAAACAGCGCGGCATTCCGTTGAAGATCCTCGATTCGTTTTACATGAGCACCGACATAGACAAGCCCGAAGATCTGGTCGAGGTGCTCGTCCACTGCCCCGGCGATTCGTGTGCGTACTTGCGCTCCATTGGCGTGCGGCTCAGCTACGGCAAGAGTCGCATCGCCGTCGAACGTGGCTAATCGCTTCAAGAGCGCGCACGCTGCTCCCCATAAAAACGAGTCGCTGTTTCAAGATGCGACTAAAAGACAGGCGTGAGCCACCGCGAGTAGCGCGGATCGTTGCCGCGTGCCGCGTTGAAATACGCCTCTTTGAGCTCCTGCGTTATCGCGCCTGCCTCACCGTCACCGATAATGATGCCGTCGACGCTCGTTATGGGGGCCACTTCTCCCGCGGTACCGGTAAAGAAGAGTTCGTCCGCGGTGTAGAGCTCAGAGCGGCCAATCCTCCGCTCACGGACATCGTAACTGCGATCCGCACAGAGCGTGATGATCGCGTCTCGCGTAATCCCTTCGAGAATGTCATCCGAAACAGGTGGCGTGAGAACGGTGCCGTTGCGCACGAGAAACACGTTCTCGCCGCTTCCTTCCGACACGAAGCCGTCTTTGGTGAGCAGTATCGCCTCGTCGTACCCGTCTTGGACCGCCTCGACCTTTGCGAGCACGCTGTTGACGTAGGCGCCGGCGAACTTGCCCCTCGGAGGGAGCGCGTTGTCTGAGAGACGCGCCCATGAGCTCACACACACTTTTAGGCCCACGTCGATGTCATCAAAGTACTTGCCCATCGGTTCGACATAGATAGCGTACTCGTTTGCCCTGCCATACGGGTAGAGGCCGACGGTGCCGGCCCCCCAGTACACGATGGGTCGTATGTACACGTCCTCTTTAAGCGCGTTTTCACGCACGACGTCAATGATAGCGTCTGCGAATTCCTGCTTGGCGAGCGGCAGCGCGAGCCTGAGCACGCGTATATTGCGATACAATCGCTCAACGTGCTCCGTCAGTCGAACGATGAAGCTCTGCCCCTTCCCGTCATTGTAGTAGGCCCTTATGCCCTCAAAAACAGCAGTACCGTAGTGGAGGGCGTGCGTGCTAATATGCACCGTTGCGTGGTCCCACGCTACATACGCCCCATTCATCAAAACTTTACGACTCATCCAAGACTCCTTTTGCAAATGATCGTCAGCATTTGATTTGGTGTGTTCTCCAATGCGCAACTACCGCATTTAAACCTTTTTTTCTCGTGCGCGGCTATCAGATCAGTTATATACCTGCCAACGCAACTAGTAGTGCACGGGCCTGTAGTATAGTCTGGATAGCACAGCGGCCTCCGGAGCCTCAAACCCGGGTTCAAATCCCGGCAGGCCCGCTCTTGCTCGCGCGCCAGCGATTTTACTGCTATGTGCGGCCGAACCACCCGACTCTTACGTGCGAGCTCGTAACGCGAAGCTACTCTCGCATAGACAAACTGTTGCTCTGTCCAATGCCTTCGAGGGCGCGACGCCTCACTTCGAGCCTCAGCACGTTAAACGGGACGTTGCAGAAGGGAAACAGCCGAATCTCTGTTATGTCGCGCGTTTTACGATCGACGACGAACGGGAACTCTGCGCAGACTGCGGGTCGATCGGCATAGACCCGGCATCGACCGTCCTTTCCGAGAAACGCGCACGGCTGAGCTTTTTTTAGCGCGTACGCGTAGCGAAGGTCGTGATCATCGACGTACGATGCGCAGTGCTGCACAACAAACTCGTCGAGCGACAGTTCAAGGTGCACGCGCAAGCACTCCACGTCATCAGGCGTCAGCCTGATGATCTCGAAGTAACAGCAGCCCGGCAGTGAACAGTCAGCGCACAGGTGCCGCGACGAATGATCGTTCGCGCGAAGATCGTCGAGCAGTCGTTCGGGTGACAACAAAAAGTGCCACCCCCCTTCACGTTCCCTGATACTCTGATCGACGATACTAAGTATGCGGTCGCTGGTGGGCGCCTCTGGCGCTTTAAGCCCCCCTATCACCTTTGCCGCGAGCGTGCGCCGCAGGTCTTCCTTTCTTCCCGGCTCAAAGAGACTGCCGTACGACTCGTACGTCGCCGCGCCGCGAGACGTATGGTTTTTGGCCCACCGACCTGCGTCACCTACTCGCTGCCGTTTCGTCACCAAATGCTCATCGCTCCGGAGACCCGCAGTGACGATCTTTCACAGCACCTTTATAGAACTTCCCACGCAGCCACGGGTCAGCCGGCAGAGCTGAACGCCTACCTCGCTTAGAGTCATCCCAACGAAGGCTGGCTAAAGCCCCTTTTTCGTAAGAAACCTATTAATGTTAGTATGCGCTCTTGTAGAATGATGTCAGACAAGCTAGACGGTTTGCGGAACTTGCTCGAGCGGCTGTCAAATGCCCACGGCGTTTCCGGGCACGAAGGGAGCTCCCGCGACATACTCTCGCACGAACTTACGCCCTATGTCGATGAGATCAGGATTGACCCATTCGGCAATCTGATCGCCACAAAATCAGGAAAAGGACCTTCCGTAATGCTCTCTGCGCACATGGATGAGGTGGGCCTTTCCGCCAAGTACATTGACGAAAACGGGTTCATATACTTCATCGGGATCGGTGGCTGGTTCGACCAAACGCTGCTAAACCAGCGCGTGCGACTCCACGGAACCAAAGGCGACATTTCTGGAGTGATCGGTTCTAAGCCACCGCATATTCTCGACGAGGAGGAAAAGAAAAAACCAATCCCGATGAAGGATATGTTTATCGATATCGGTGCCGCAAGCGCCGAGGACGTCGAAGGCCTCGGCGTGCAAATCGGCACGCCCATCACGATCGATCGCCAGTTTACCCCGCTTTCGAGCAACTTCGTTACGGGAAAAGCCCTCGATGATCGGGCCGGATGCGCGATGATGATCGAAGCCATGAAACGCACCAAGGCAACGACCACCGTGTTCGCGGTCGGTTCGACGCAAGAGGAGGTCGGCTTGAAGGGTGCCAAAACGGTGTCATTTGGACTAAATCCCGACGTTGCCATTGCCACGGAGACCAACATTGCCGGGGACCACCCAGGCATCGAAAAGAAGATGGCGCACTTGGAGCTCGGCAAAGGCCCCTCTGTCACCGTCGTCGACGGGGCTGGGCGCGGCCTCATCACGCCCGACTCGGTGCTTCGATGGACCGAAGAGACGGCTCAGAAGGCGCGGATCGCGTACCAGCGCGACGTCAGCTCGGGTGGCACCACAGACGCCACGGCGATCAACCTCACTCGGGCGGGGATCCCCGCCGGCGTCGTCAGCGTCGTGACGCGGTACCTCCATACCCCCGTCGAGGTGCTCAACCTCGAAGATCTCGACGCTGCCGCTGAACTCATCGCCCGCATGCTCGAGACCGTCGCGGACTACTTTTGACGCTCAAAAGCGCTCAACGGGGCCGAAACTCGCGCGCGTGAGAGCTTTTATATAGTTACGGCTTCCTTTTACAGCAAGGAAGTGACTACCGTGAGGGATCGCTTTATTTAACGACATCAAGTTTTTCGACACGACGCTGCGCGATGGAGAGCAAACCCCTGGTGTGTCGCTCACTGCCGAGAAGAAACTGTGGATTGCTAAGGCCCTAGACAAACTCGGCGTGGACGTTATCGAAGCGGGATCCGCGGTCACGTCCGAAGGAGAGCGGACCGCCATCAAAGCGGTTGCCCACGAGGGATTACGCCCCGAGATATGCAGCTTCGCGCGCGCCCTTCGGGGGGATATCAACTACTGCCTTGAATGCGACGTTGACTCAGTGCACCTCGTCGTGCCCGTGTCGGATTTGCACATCGAAAAAAAGTTGCGCAAGGATCGAGAGGCGGTGCTGCGCATGGCCGTGGACACGACGGAGTACGCCGCCGAGCACGGCCTCATAGTGGAGCTTAGCGCTGAAGACGCGTCACGAGCGGACAACGATTTTCTGCGCGAGTTCTACGGTCAAGGCGTCGCCGCAGGCGCCAAAAGGCTCTGCTACTGCGACACCGTCGGCGTGCTCATCCCCGATCGCACAGCCGCTCAGTTGGCTGACCTCGCGACGATAGCCCCCATCAGCATCCATTGCCACGACGATTTCGGCCTGGCGACGGCGAATTCCATCGCGGCCCTTTGGGCGGGCGCGACGCAGGTGCACGTGACGGTGAACGGTCTGGGAGAGCGCGCGGGAAACGCGTCTCTCGAAGAGCTCGTGATGACGCTCGAGTCATTGTATGGCTACCCAACGCGCATCAGCACGACCGAGCTCTACCCTATTTCAAGGCTCGTAAGCAGGCTTACGGGCGTGCCCGTTGCCCAGAACAAACCCATTGTCGGAGAGAACGCGTTCACGCACGAGTCAGGCATCCACACCCACGGACTGCTGGCAGACACACGGACGTACGAGCCGATCACCCCTGAGATGGTGGGT
>DASPOC010000033.1:0-8550 GCA_035626195.1 Bathyarchaeia archaeon
CAAACAAGGAGTCATAATGGATCCACATCACGAGCTGCGCGGCACGTCAATTGTAGGAACGGTTCTCGCTTTTCCGCAGGGCAAGGGATCGACCGTCGGATCTTATGTACTTTACCAGCTTAAAAGAAACGACAAGGCTCCCGCCGCAATTATTAACGCCGTAAGCGAAACCATTGTTGCTGTCGGGGCGATCATATCAAACATCCCCCTCATAGACAAGCTTGAGCTCGACCCGATCGCCGCAATCAAGCCCGAATCACACGTTCTCGTAAACTGCGTCGAAGGTTTTGTTGAGGTGGAAAAGTGACCGAACAAGGCGATTTAGACCGAATTAACGCTGTGTTCCAGGTGTACGAGGTACGAACCAGTGGGTCTGTCATAAAGTATTACGGCGAACCTAAGGTTGACAGCAAGACGCTTTTCACGCATCTTTGGAACGACTTCGCTCAGAGAGGTTACGATATCGAACTGCGGCGCGAACACGGCGAGTATGTGCTCCTGGCTACGCCCGTGAGCGACGCCGGCGAAAAAAAGCACGTCAACGTTGTTCTTGCCGTCGCCACGGTTTTTGCCGTAATGCTCACCGGCGCTGTCCTTTTTTACGGAGTCAACCCTTTTGCACAGCCCTTGCTTATATACAAGGGCTTGCCCTTCGCGGCCGCGGTCATGTTTGTGCTAGGCTCGCACGAGCTGGCTCACTATTTGGTAGCAAAGCGGCGTGGAATGAGAGCAAGTTTACCATTCTTCATACCGCTACCGTTTATTTCGCCGGTCGGAACTCTCGGCGCACTCATACAGCTCAAGGGGGCTATTCCAGATCGAAAGTCACTTTTTGACGTGGGAGTAGCCGGTCCACTCGTAGGCCTTACGGCAGCCGTCGTTGTCACAATAGTCGGATTGCTGCTTCCCCCCATCACCCCCGGTACCGCGCTAATGCCCACAGTGGCCCTGGGCGTCCCGATTCTCTTTGCGCTGATCGAAAAAGTTGTTCCCGCCGCGTCAACAGGCTTGCATCCAATCGCGTTTGCGGGATGGGTGGGCATGCTCATAACCAGTTTGAACCTCCTCCCGGTAGGACAACTCGACGGCGGGCACATCGCCAGGGCTCTGTCCGGAGAGAAGACGACGTACATCTCCGCGGCGGTTCCGCTCATCCTTATGACCGGCGGCATTTACTACTCTTTGAACGGTTTAAACGGAGAAATGCTCTTATTTTGGGGGCTCTTCACGTTGTTGTTCGCAGCCGGGGGACATCCGCAGCCGATCAACGATATGAAGAAGCTCGATGCTAAGCGCGTGGTCTTAGGAATCATAGCTTTCGGCCTATGCATAGCTTGTTTCACCCCAATCCCGTTTCAAGCGTGACTATACGCTTTGACAAGAAGAATATGTTCAGCTTGGCAGCCATCCAAGCAATACTCCTCTCGCGGGGCATTGAGGTAAACTTTTCATTGAGTCCGCGCGGTGGCATAATGATTTACAGCCTCGCAACGCCACAAGCACCTGACGTCTATCGAGAGGTAGCAAACGCACGCTCTCGGTCCATATTCATCGCCGGCGGCCCTCATCCTTCAGCGAGAACAACCGAGGCGCTAGAGCACTTTGACTTCGTAGTGATCGGTGAGGGCGAGGAAACACTCCCTGAGCTGATCTTTGCACTGAGCGGCGACGGCGATGTGGACGAGGTGCGGGGCATTGCGTTCAGAAGCCCCGACGGAATCCGCAAAACCGACCCAAGACCTCACGTGAATCTCGACGCTTATCCGCCGTTCATCGAGAACTTGCGGGCCCCTATCGAGATCAGCCGTGGCTGTCCATACAACTGCAAGTACTGTCAAACACCGCGCTTATTCGGCACAAAAATGCGGCATCGTAGCGCGGAGGCTATTGCTTTCTACAGCAGCTATCTTTCAGATATCAGATTTATCTCGCCTAACGCGTTTGCGTACGGATCAGATGGGCGTCACGCCGCACCCCACCACGTCACTGAGCTCCTCACGTCGCTGCGTGGTCGGGTGTATCTCGGCACCTTCCCCTCCGAAGTGCGGCCAGAATTTGTTACCGATGAGATTCTTGAGATCCTCAAAGAGCACTGCGCAAATACTTCAGTCCACATTGGAGCGCAGTCGGGAAGCGATGCCGTATTAAGCGAAATACACCGAGGACACTCCCGTCGTGACGTTGAAGCAGCGCTCGAAATATGCCACGCCCATAGCGTCACTCCAGTTGTGGATTTTATCTTCGGACTTCCGACCGAAGTCCCGGCAGATCAGCTGGAGAGCCTTGAGCTTATTGACTCGATCGTCGCAACGGGCGGTCGAGCACGTGCTCACTACTTCACACCCCTACCAGGGACGCCGTACGAAGACGAGAAGCCCGCGCCATTGTCGAGTAAAGTGGGGAAAAGACTTGGCAAGCTCGCGCGCGACGGCAAGGTTGCAGGACGCTGGGGACCTCCACGTCTGCGACACAAAATGACAAACGATTTAAAACAGAGGCCATGATACAAACTCGCAAGATTTGTGAGAGCTTATGAACTTTTTAGCCCTTTCGGATGCACACGGGGTCTATTCCTATGTCGCGCAGCTGTTGTTTAAAGCAGGAGACGTCGACGCCGTTTGCGTAGTAGGAGATATCACAGATTTCGGACCCAATGCCCTCGTCCAAGAGCTGCTTTCGCTCATCGGGGAAGATGTGCCAACACTCATGATACCGGGGAACTGCGACCTGCCTACGATCGTTGAAACAATTGAGGAATCTCCCGCAGTAAACCTACATCTAAAGAGTTTTGACTACGATGATATTAGATTCCTCGGCATCGGCGGATCAAATCCAACGCCGTTCAGCACTCCCTTTGAACTCAGCGAAGCGGAATTACAGAGTTATGCTGCAAGACTCTTGAACGATGTCGGGGCTACCACGGTTTTACTTTCACACACCCCTCCCAGGGGATTCTTAGACGCGGTTGACTCGAGGCATGTCGGAAGTGAGGCAATTCTCCAAGCCGTGGGGATCGTCGACGTGCTAGCCTGCGGGCACATACACGAGCAGCGAGGCGCGCTTGTCTCGGGCAAAACCACGATCGTGAATCCTGGAATGGCTGCACGAGGCTTTGGTGCCGTTATCGAAATTCGTCCGGGAGAGAGCGCAAACGTCACGCTGATTCAGTCTTAAGCTGTTTACAGTAAGAACGCTGGTTTCTCTTATAAGACAGCAGCCGAAAACGATGCGCATTTTTGACGCTTTGGCTAAGCCAGGCTTTCCTGACGTTGTATCTGCCCCTGATGCCAATTTGAGCATTTTTCCCGTAGCATCGAATCGACCAAGCATAACGAGCTCATGCGGAGTCAGTGCACAGATGTGACAGGGTGTAAGACAGACATCGACTCGCTAACACGGATAAATTCAGCTTTAAAACGGCCTTAAAGACTTCGGCAGAGCGCAACAGATTCATCGCGGAACTCTGTCCTGCCAGAGATAAGGGTTTTAAACATGAGACGCAAGTATCCCCTATGAGCGTTGAACGGGGCGATTTCATCAGCTTGTCTTATACCGGGCGACTAGACAACGGCGATGTTTTTGATACCACCGACGAAGATGTCGCCAAGGAAAATGGACTATTGGCAGAGGGCGTTAGTTACGCACCTATAACTATCGTCGTCGGAGAGAACATGGTAGTCAAGGGGCTTGACGAAGATTTGATCGGAAAAAAAGCTGGCTACGAAGGGCAGATCAAAATTGCACCACAAGATGCTTTTGGACAGCGAATTCCTGAATTAATTGAGGTCGTCCCAACGCGTAGATTCGAGAAAAGACCGGCACTTGGAATGCGTGTCACACTCGATAACAGAACAGGAACCGTCGAGAGCGTAATTGGAGGACGCGTGCGCGTCGATTTCAATTCACCGTACGCAGGCAGGACCGTCAACTATGAATACAAGATTGAGGCCACCATTGTCGATGCTGTCGAAAAAGCCAGGGGGTTGTTCAAGTACTACTTGAATAGGGACTTTGAGGTATCGATTGCCGACCATCGAGTGATTGTCGAAATGCCTTACGAATTAGGATTCAACCAACAGGTGCAGTATTACAAAAAGCTTCTGGCTGAAAAAATCATCCAATTTGCTGGCGCGGAAGAAGTCGATTACGTGGAAGTTCATAAGCGACCCGAACCGGTCAGTGAAGAAGCTGCTGCAGGTGCCGAACCTGAGTCTAAGGCACCGGAACCAAGGAAGCGCACCCGCAGGACTAAAGAGGAGGCGGCCCCAGCGAGCGAAGAAGCTGCTGCAGGTGCCGAACCTGAGTCTAAGGCACCGGAACCAAGGAAGCGCACCCGCAGGACTAAAGAGGAGGCGGCCCCATAAAGATCTTCGTAATAAGAACCGACGCTTTTTTTCAGTCTCGAGTTGCATCACCGAAGCGTTGCCTGTTGCGTATGAGTGAGTGGATCAAGAAGCTCACCGCGAGTCTCAGAAATCCATCTGTCTTTAGCGCTTGAGCTCAACCAGTTTCAAAGATTGTCCCTGAGGGCACGCTTCTGGTGTGTCGCCCAGAACTGAAGAAATCACGTACTTGTCATCCCGCCTAAGCCCGTTCGGATGACACAGTTCGAAGATCTTACAGTCAAGGACCTCGCAATCGTGCTGCTTGTACAAGATTCTCGAGCCCACAAACGCGCTTTTAGAGTCTATTGCCGCTACACTGGGACTTTCCACCACTTCGACCGCTTTGACCCCTATGTCGTGCAGTGCGCAGTCGTGCTTCATATTACCGCGCACCCCGACTATTCTGTAACGGCGCCCAATGTCTAAATTCAGGCAAGTGTTCTTAAGTTTGCACGTCTCGCATTCGTTTATCGGTCCGTTGAATACGAACTCTACGCCGACCTTGGCCAAGCCCACGCCGATCAGCGTTATGCGGGCATTTCCTTTTGGCATGTTATCGATCCTGTAACTATAATCTGCTGCCACAATCAGACGCAGGTAGGTTACGCTGCTTTATTATAAAGATATCAATGCAGCCTACTCAATCACCAAGGTGACTTTGGCCAACTCTTCAGCAGCTTTTCTCGTGAGTCCCTCCCCAAGAATGGTGTAACGCTCAGGTCGTACGTTCTTTGCGTGAAGCAGCGCTTCAACGATGTACTGATCCCCGATGCCCAAACCTTGAGCATCGACAGGTGCGCCAATGCTTTGCAACGCTTGTCGAATTCGTTGCCAGTCCCCACCGTGGAGGTATGCCATCATGATCGTTCCAACCCCGCACTGCTCACCGTGCAAAGCCGGTTTTGGGGCTTTGACGTCAAGTGCGTGACTGAACTTATGTTCGCTGCCTGAAGCCGGACGGGACGACCCCGCAATACTCATAGCCACGCTGCTTGAGACTAAGGCTTTCACTACCAGCCTGACAGAGTCCTCCAAATTCGGCTTAATTTGCGTTGCCGAGTTGAGTATAATCTCAGTCGTCATGAGCGACAGTGCTGCGGCATATTCACTAAACTCCTCTCCTCGCAGCTTCCTCGCGAGTTCCCAGTCCTTCACCGCCGTATAGTTCGATATTATGTCGCCGCAACCGGCGGCGAGCAGCCGATGTGGCGCCTGAGCTATAATTCTGGTGTCTGCGATAATTGCAAGAGGGGTTTGAGCTTCGATGGATTGGGTTCCCTCTTTAAAACGTATGGAAGCACGCATCGATGCGATTCCATCGTGACTCGCTGCCGTAGGCACACTGATGAACGGCAAATTGGCGCTGACCGACGCGATCTTGGCGATGTCAATGGTTCTGCCGCCGCCGACTGCGATTACGAAATTCTTGTCCGAAGCGCGACTTGCGACTCGCTCAACTTCTTCCATCGAGGCCGAACCGACGATGACCACTTCGGCTGGATATTCGTTCCCCAAGATGTCCGCTAGTTGCCGTCCGAATGAACACGTGTGCTGTCCGCAGACTATTAACCCGTTCCCATCAAGTTTAAGTTCTGTAAGGACGTTGGCAGTATCGCGTATAGCGTCTTGTTCCATTACTACAATTCTAGGAAGCAACATCCATTGTTTCATCGGTGATCACTTGGCGGTCGATTTAGGGAATTTTATCTACCAGTACTATATAAACCCCATCATATACGACACTGGATATAATCCTGTCAACACGGTAACGTGGGCGATTATTCTCGGGCTAAGCCTATTTGGAGTCGTTAAGCTTCTGGACAAGTTAGACATAACCGTTGATGAGATTTTCATATTCGCGGTATCTCCTTATATCTTTGTGGGGGGCTCCCTACGCGTCGTTGAAGATGCCGGCATCGTTGCTGCGCCACTGAAGTATCTCTTGATTACCCCCCTAATCTACTTCTTCATCTTCTTTGTATGCGTCGCGGTCCTGATATTATCGAAAGGATTAGAGCGCGTTTCGCGCATCAAGTACTACTGGCCCTTCGCGCTCGGTGGCGTGGCCTGGAGCATTGTGAACGTTTGGCTCCTCTACACAACGGCAAAGTCGTTTAATGCGACTATATTTGCGCTCATATTGTCAGTCAGCGCGGCACTGAGCTTCTTGGTCTTCGTGGTTGCTCGCCTGTTGAACTTCACACTTCTAAAGGATCGCGTCAATGCGTTCGTGCTCGACGGACAGCTGTTCGACGCCACGGCCACGTCGTTCGGCCTCACATTCCTCCCGTACGCAGAGAAACACGTGCTTCCGAACTTCCTTATTGAAGCCACCGGCACGGCGTTCGTTATGTACCCGCTCAAGCTCATCGTGACAATTCCTGTGCTGTTCATAGTAGATGAATATTTAAAGGGCGAATCAAGAAATCTGACTGGTCTGGTGAAGCTCGCTATTCTCACGGTTGGCCTAGCGCCTGCTTTCAGGGACACGTTACGGATGACCCTCGGCATATGACATCTTTTGTGAAGGGGGCATATTCAGATTCCCGTAACTGCATCGGAGTGGTAGAGTGAAGAGAGACAATTTCAGCGAGTGGTTCAACGAGTTGCTGGTCGACGCGGAAATCATGGACGTGCGATACCCAATCAAAGGGTTGTATGTATGGTTTCCCTTTGGCTTCACCTTGCGAAAACTGACGTACGATATGCTCAGGTCGCTTCTCGATCGAGAGCACGAGGAAACATATTTTCCCCTCCTCATACCCGAAAACGAGCTGCTAAAAGAATCGGAACATATCAAAGGATTTGAGGAAGAAGTCTTTTGGGTGACCCGAGGCGGCTTTACAGAGCTCGATGTGCCGCTTGCTCTTCGCCCGACTTCAGAGACCGCAATTTATCCGATGTTTAGCATTTGGATACGCTCGCACGCAGATCTTCCGATAAGGATCTACCAGATCGTCAACACTTTCAGGTACGAAACGAAACACACCCGACCGCTGATCCGCCTGCGAGAGATAACCAGCTTCAAAGAGGCCCACACCGCACACACCTCTTGGGACGAGGCAAAGAAGCAAACCGAAGCTGCCGTGGCGCTGTACAAGGAGTTCTACGACAGGCTGGGTATCCCCTACGTCGTCTTGCGTCGGCCGCAGTGGGACAGATTCCCTGGAGCCGACTACACGATCGCGTTCGACACGCTCATGCCCGACGGGAAGAGCTTGCAAATCGGAACGATTCATCATCTGAGCACAAACTTCGCAAAGACGTTCGATATCACGTACGAAGATCGCTCCGGCAACCAGCAGTACGTCAATCAGACGTGCTACGGAATTTCGGAGCGCTGCATTGCTGCCGTCATTTCGGTTCACGGCGACGACAAAGGTCTGGTGCTACCCCCCGAGGTAGCGCCCACTCAAATTGTCATCATCCCCATCTTCACTGCCCAAGCCAACTCCGAAACGGTATTGAAAGCGTGCAACGAACTCAAACACGAGTTATCGTACTACCGCGTCGTTCTCGACACGGATGATGCCCGACCGGGCGCTAAGTTCTATAAGTGGGAAAAACATGGGGTTCCTGTGCGCATAGAGGTCGGCCCAAAAGACATTTCAAAACACGCCGTAACGCTCGTGCGGCGGGATACGGGAAAGAAGGAGGTCGTCGAGCGTTCTAAACTACAAGCGCGAGTCGCTGAAGTGATGACTGAAGTACTCAACACCATCGCTGAAAGAGCACAAACGGTTCTGCATTCACACATTGTCGCCATAGAAACTCCCGAGCAAGCAAAAGGCAAGAAAGGCTTCTTTCAGATCTCGTGGTGCGGGTCCGAGTCATGTGGCCAGCGGCTTCAAGAACTGAGTGAAGCTGATGTATTGGGAGAGACCGAGCTAATGGAGGGACGGTGCGCCATCTGCAAAACGCCAACGAATGCAAGAGCCTTTTTAGCTCGGCCATAATGACACAATGTCCGGCCTATCAAAGCCCATATCCTCACTTTTCTCTCGAGATTGTCACCACGCCGCACGACGATTTGAGCTTCCAGCAAGAGTGGTTTCGCAACCTCGCGGAAAAAAAACCGACGCGAAGTGGCAAAGGCTTTTTTCCAGCTAAACCAAAACCGAACCCGATGAACATCAGAACGCTCGATCGAAAAATAACCGAACTG
>DASPOC010000034.1:0-4438 GCA_035626195.1 Bathyarchaeia archaeon
GGATTGCACAAGAAGACCATTCGCACGTCTTCCTCAGCCAAGGCGCCGAAAAGGTCTCGTTTGAATGCCTGCTCATCCCACACAGGCACGATCAAGGGCTTAGCGCCGCTCAAACGGCACGCGAGCTCATACTCGCCAAAGGTCGGAGCGGGAACTATCACTTTGTCGCCTTTTTGAAGAAGCGCCCACGCACAGAACCGTATCAGTTCGACGGAACCGTTGCCTGGCACGATCGCGTCAGAAGGCACTGCGAGGTATTCGCTGATAGCCTTTCTGAAATGCCTGTACGTGTGATCGGGGTAGTGATAGGCCCCTTTCAGGGCCTCCTTGACCGCAGACTTGGTGCGCGGGTGCAAATACGGGTTAAAACTTGCGCTAAAGTCGAGCACGTTCGGCATTGTTTCTGAAGCTTCTACAATTCTGCCGCCGTGTTCACAGGGCGTTAAATCCCTCAGATCGTCTCGCACGGTGACTCGCATGATCAAAAGCAGTTATATCTGTGATCGAGTGAGGAACGCCATGAGCTGCTTTCCGAAGAGCGTATTCAGACGTCCCTGTGAAGCCGATTTCTCATCATAATGCTGCACGTGGTCTGCCTTCACCCCCACCCCACAGACCGCTATGGGCACCTCAATGGTTGTGTGCTCGTGTGTCACACACGAAGATCCGTGATCTGAAAGGAGGACAAAGCGGGTTTTTGCGATGTCCGTATGTTCGAGCAAATGGCCAACCATCGCATCAATCTTCTCAATTATCATGAGTTTTCCTTCGACGTTGCCATCGTGACTGGCTTCATCAGTCCCTTCGACGTGGATCAGCACTATATCGTAGTTACCCAGGTTTTCGAGTGCAATTTTGCCTTTTGCTGCCGTGTCTGTGTCATATTCTCCAGTCGCGCCCGGCACGTCGACAAGGTCCATGCCGCAGTACTTGCACACGCCCTTTATGACCGGCGCTGCTGCAACGCAGAGGCCTTTGCCATACTTCCCCATAGTTGGATTGAGCCGACTTATTTGTCCTGCGGCCCAAGGCATGACGACGTTCGCTGGTGGCTTCTGTTCAGTGAGACGCCGCAAATTGATCGGGTGCCGCTTCAAGACCTCGTTGGTTTTCACCATAAACTCGTTGATCGTTTGTGCCGTGCGGAGCGCTTGGGAAGTTCCGTTCGCTGCCCTCGCCCATATCTGTCTGCCAACGGTATACTGGGTCGGTAGGCTCACGTCAACGCTAAAATCGTCGTCGCGTAGAACGAAAGCGCCCTTGAAGCCCAGCGTTTGCCTAAAATCAAAAGAGACATCGTCCAGTTCCACCGCGCCGTTAACGGCGTGCTCGAGTTCCTTTGCTTCATCTCTGATCCGCCCTGCCCTGCCGTCGAGGAGCACGAACTGGTTATCTATGGTGGCGAAGTTAACCCGGAAGCCCACGTCTGCGGGACGGAGGGCAAAGCCCGCCCCAAGGGCCTCATACGCCCCACGATTTGAAGAAGACAGGTTCACGTCTTGGCCGAGCATCGCTAAGTGGGCCGTGTCGCTGTCAACCTTGACGCCGGGTTCTATCGCGTAAAACTGACCTATCGAACCCGAACGGACCATATCATCCATGTGTGGCGTCTGTGCATGCTCAAGTGGAGTCTGGCCTTGGAGCGCCCCAAGCGGCTCGTCTGCCATCCCATCTCCGACAATAATAATCAGTTTCACATCTAACGGAAAGCAAAAATCAAACAAATACTTTTGCATCGAGGCAGTGGCCACTGCGCGGTCTTTCCTCGCTTTCTTAGCCCTGAAGCCCAAGCACTTAGCGTCTTCAAATGTGAGCCACTGCTCACGTTAGTAACGTAATTCGATGCAAAAAAAGGGCGAGCACTTCGTGCCACCGTTGTGTCTCACTTTTGAATCATCTCAAACGGTGATTTCACTAAGACGGCGACATAGTCGCGGGCTGTGAGCGCAGGTCCGCGGCAGCCAATGTGCAGACTATCGACATCTGGTCAGTACGAACGCATTTCTGGAAAAACCAAACATATTCGAAAGCAGTCGATCGATTAAAGTGATGGTGTCCTATACTGTTAGGTGCCGCGCGACAGCGTGCACAGGGCTGTCGACACGGTGAGTCAAAGAGGGAGGGAGTTTATGTTCGATTCGCTGGTTCAGCAACTGAAAAGCAACGATCCGGCAGTGCGGACGAAGGCAGCTACAACTCTTGGAAATAGCGGCGAAAAAAGCGCAGTATCGTTTCTCGTAAGGGCACTTGTCGATGAAAATAGGCACGTTCGCAGAGCCGCGTCTGCAGGCCTTGGGCAAGTGTGGACGGATGAGGCTGTGGGGCCCTTATGCACGGCTTTGAACGATACCGACTGGTTTGTCCGATGGAACGCAGCGCTGGCCCTAGGACTGATAGGCGATCCACGAGCTGTGGATCCTCTCATCGCGGCTTTGCGCGACGTGAACAGGTACGTGCGTCGAAACGCCGCCGAAGCTCTTGGAAACATCGGAAACACGAGCGCGACCGGCTGGCTCATTGAATCGCTGCACGATCCAGACGTCGACGTCAGGTGGAACGCGGCTGCAGCGCTGGGAAAACTGCGAGACCAGCACGCAACTACTCCTCTCATTCACGCGTTGAGTGACCCCGATGAATTTGTCCGAGAGCGTGCAGCGGATGCGCTCGGCAGAATAAAAGATGCACGCGCCGCGGCTAGTTTGCAAGCCGCACTCAAGGACAGGAACGAGGACGTTCGGAAAACAGCGAAAGAAGCGCTCCAAAAAATCGAGCTGAGAGGCGGGCTATTCTAGTCGATATCGCGTGCCAAGACCGAGTCAAAGGCGCGAAATCAACGCGCGCTAACCACCTGCAACGTTAAATATGATTGCGCTGTCACTACAACAGGGAGCATGGCAGACACTTTGAGCACGATGGCAGAAGCAGACCGTGCCGTCGCAGCGATCAAGCAAATAAAAGAGCGGACCGCCAAATTGCCGCCTGTGCTCGTAGAAGCGTATCGAGAGACTCTTGAATCGGCTAGTAGCGCAATCGTCCGTCGATTCTTTGAAGGCCTCGCGAGTCAATGCCCTGATGCGTTGGAATACTTTATAGACGTGGACAAGCAAAAAAAAATCGACGAAGAGAAGCAAACCAAACTCGATACCATCTCATAAGAAGCTCAAACCGCGTCGGCGTTCTCAAACCCGAGGGCGCCAGGCTAAAAGATTTTTTTTTTCAGTTGGGCGGCTTTTTTGCGAACGCGGTCAGCGTGAACAGAACAACCACTTCGTTCTCCCTTTCTGCGGCACGTCTGCTCGGCAGAGCCGTAAGAAACGCCGTGGGCCAGAGCCGTTGAATACGACCATGCTCGTCCAGCCGTGAACAGTTTGGCGACTCAATGAGACTTCCGCCATTAACGCGCGCCTGAGCTACAGTAATCTGTCGTTGTGTCATTCAAGCCTGGCGAAGAAGATTTTAAGACTTGCAAACTGGCTCTTTTCCGCTATTTTTTGATCATCCATGGTCGAAATGGCAATCAAAAGGTAGATAAGGGCTTCTTGCGACATTTTGGAGATACGGGAAAGGCAAAGCACTTCAACAAGGAGGGCGATATTCATTGCGCTTTTGACCACCCTGACCGTATTTAAGGTGTGACGACTACTTACGCTGGCAAGGAAGAAGAATGACATCGGTTGCGATTGAGCAAGCATACGCAAGCTTGGGCGATTTCAAACTACAAGATATCAGCGTCAGCGTCGAGAGTGGTGAATTCTTTGTCATTCTTGGTCCTAGCGGCGCTGGGAAAACGGTCTTGCTCGACCTGATCGCAGGATTCATCTATCCGCGACAGGGGCGTGTGCTCCTCGACGGAACAGACATATCTTTTTTACCGACAGAGAGGCGGCATATCGGCTACATGTTCCAAAACTACGCGCTGTTCCCAAACATGAGCGTATACAAGAACATCAAATTCGGTCTGAGGTATACGAAGCTGGCCGATTACAGACGAAGAATCGAAGATATTATGGAGCTAGCGGGGATCGTCAAACTCAGAGACCGAACCCCTACCACACTGAGCGGCGGAGAGCAGCAACGAGTGGCTCTCGCTCGATCGTTGATTCTTGAACCACGTGTTCTCCTTCTCGATGAGCCACTAAGCGCTCTAGACAGTCGTTCGCGAGATTTGCTTCGCGAAGAATTGCGAGATATAATTGACCGGTTTGAGATTACGGCCTTGTTCGTGACCCATGACCAGACAGAAGCTCGGTTGCTAGCAGATCGACTCGGGGTCATGTATGATGGCCGGCTCATACAAACCGGCTCTGTGCACGAAGTCTTTGACAAACCAGACGATAAACAGGTTGCCTCTTTTGTTGGCATGGAGAACCTTTTTGAGGGTGTCGTTGTTTCTCAGGAAGATGGAATTATTACCGCCGACATTGGCAATGCTACTATT
>DASPOC010000035.1:0-10420 GCA_035626195.1 Bathyarchaeia archaeon
GACTGTGAGTTAGCGACAACGCTGAAAGTAGCACGAAAAAACTCTAAATACAGAGTGCTGCGATTTAATACGAAGACCGCTTGCTGTTTGCATACATAGTGTGAAGGAGAAACGCGTTTATGGACAATACGACTGAGACAGCTTTGATAATGCTCCCCGGGCCAGTTCCGGTATCGCCCCAAGTGCTGCGCGCTATGTCAAAACCGATGATCAATCACAGGGGGCCTGAGTTCGGGAAGCTCCTCGACGACAGTCGGGAAAAACTCCGCCGCATTTTCAAGACAGAAAGCGACGTCCTTATCCTGAACGGGTCTGGGACCTGTGCCATGGAAGCAGCTGTCGGAAACCTCGGGACAGACAAAAAATATATTGCGCTCGAAAACGGCAAGTTCGGAGAACGATTGAAATTGCTGACCGCAATTTATGGCAGCTCAACGGCGGTTATTGCTGATTGGGGGACGTCGATCGAGGTTGAACAAGTCAAACAGGCACTCGAAACTGGGGCAGATGCGGTCACCCTTGTCCATAATGAGACCTCCACAGGCATGACGAATGATGTTCAAAAGATAGGCGCTCTCTGTCGAAAGCAAGACGCTCTGCTGATTATGGATGGGGTATCATCCATCGGCGGCATCCGAGCCCCTATAGACAGATGGGGTGTTGACATAGCGTTTACCGGCTCTCAGAAATGCCTTGGATTGCCGCCGGGCCTTTCGATGGTCTCTGTAAGTGATCGGGCGTGGGACGTCATTAAGACCGCGGAGAGAAGACCTTACTACGCCGACCTTCTCGCCCACAGGGAAGCAGCTGAAAAAGGGCAGACACCCTATACTCCCGCCGTGCCGCTATTCTACGCGCTTGAAGAGGCTCTTAACCTTTTGGAAGTTGAGGGACTTGAGGCACGCATCGATCGGTATAGCGTTTATGCCTCATCGATTCGCACAGCCGTTCATGCTATGGGCCTTGAGCTATTTCCGAAGCTTGGCCCTTCAAGCGCGTATTCGAACACAGTTACGGCAATCAACGTGCCCCCTGAAATGGAGTTTGCGACACTAAAGGAGGAGATGCACCGCCGAGGCATTATCATCGCTGGCGGCCAAGAACGACTCAAAGGCCATATCTTCCGAATAGGCAACATGGGCAATCTCAGCAAGGGCGACATATTGCAGGTAATAGAGAAGCTCGAGCTAATATTGCTGGAGGGCGGCATCGTTGACGAGATGGGGGCAGGAACGCTCGCGGCCGATCGCGTGCTGGAGGGATTTTGATACGCTAGGCTCGTCTTGAACGTAGGGGTGCTACGCATGAAAATAGGAATAGCCGACACTACTTTTGCTAGATATGACATGGCTAAAGCGGCGATAGATGAACTGCGCCGGTGGGTCCCAGGCACAATTCATAGGTATACTGTGCCAGGCATCAAAGATCTGCCAGTCGCGTCAAAAAAGCTCTTAGAAGAATCAGGGTGCGACATTGTGATGGCGCTCGGTATGCCTGGATCAGCCGCTATTGACAAACAGTGTGCACACGAAGCATCGACGGGCCTTATAAGGGCGCAGTTAATGACCAATCGGCACATCATAGAGGTATTCGTTTTTGAGGATGAAGCCGCGAGCGACAAAGAGCTGGCGCGGCTTGCTGACGCACGAACGCGTGAACACGCCCAGAACGTTTATAAGTTGTTAAACAATCGTTTGACTCAAGAAGCCGGTAAAGGCAAGAGAGAGGGGTTTGCTGACGTAAAGCCAGTGGATTTTTAGAGCGCTGCTCAGGAGTATTATCATGGAACAGAAAGATGAAGTGGGTGTAAGGCTTGGATTCGTCGTGGCTGAATTTAATCGGGACATTACGTACCCGATGGAGATTCTTGCTAAAGAACATGCGGCGTTCCTAGGCGCTGATGTCGTGAAGACCATTTTAGTTCCTGGAGTTTTTGACATGCCCTTGGCAGTCAAAAGTTTGGCCGCAGACGACGAGGTTGATGCGGTGGTGACGATCGGCTGCGTGATTGAAGGAGCGACGGCGCACGACGAAATCGTCGCACAGCACGCGACGCGAAAGATTACCGATCTAGCCCTTGAGTACAACAAGCCAATCACCTTGGGAATATCAGGTCCAAGAATGTCCCGCCTTGAAGCACACGAACGCGTCGACTATGCAAAAAGAGCTGTAGAAGCCGCTGTAAAGCTTTTTAAGAGACTCTGATGAACCCAAGTCCGGTCATTTCCTCAAGAGTCCGGCATATACCTGAGTCCGCAACAATGAAGATTGCGGACACCGCAGCCAAGCTCAGAAGTGAGGGTCGAGATATTATTAGTTTCAGTCTCGGTGAACCTGATTTCGAAACCCCGGAGAACATAAAAAAAGCAGCAAAAACGGCCCTCGATCGTGGTGAGACACACTATACGCAAGGCAGCGGAATTCCCGAACTTCGAGAAGCGATAGCAGAGAGATTGAAAAATGAGAACAACCTCGATGTCAGTCCAGCCGACGTACTCGTAACACCGGGCGCCAAACAAGCGATATTTGAAGCGATCTGCACGCTCATCGATGAAGGAGATGAGGTTTTATTACTTGACCCTGCTTGGGTTTCCTACTCGGCGATCGTTAAGTTCGCTGGTGGGAAGCCCGTGATGGTCCCTGTTTCCGAACAGGATGGCTATGCGCCAGTAGACTTGCAGCGTCACATGACTAGAGATACTAAGCTCTTGATTCTAAACAGCCCATGCAACCCTACCGGGGCCGTTTACGGCAAAAATGCAATAAAGACCGCGGCTGAGACGGCCGAAGACCACGATATCTTTGTGCTATCAGATGAAGTCTATGAAAAAATCATTTATGGCGCTCAGCATCACAGCATAGGCAGCCTAATACCTGACAGGACAATCACGATAAACGGATTTTCAAAGGCCTATGCTATGACGGGCTGGAGGCTCGGTTATGCGACTGCGCCAGCCCCCATCCTTCAAGGCATGCTCAAGATCCAACAACACTCAGTAAGCAACGCCACGTCTTTTGCTCAAAGAGCTGGCGTTGAGGCGCTAAGAGGGGACCAAGGCGCGATGCGTGCAATGGTGGCGGAATTCAAGAAGCGGCGAGACATTATGATCGACGGACTACGCAAAATAGGAGTAGAATGCGCGCTCCCAAGGGGCGCATTTTATGCGTTCGCGAATGTCTCGCAGTTCGGCAATTCTGTTGAGGTGACTGAAAAACTATTACAGGATGCTCTTGTCGCGGTGACGCCTGGCTCAGCTTTCGGACCGAACGGCGAGGGTCACGTACGTTTGTCGTACGCCGCGAGCCGTCAAAACATAGAGGATGGCATCAACAGGATAGGAGCATCACTGGCACAGGCTTAGCACTTCACCCGACGCTTAATGATTTCGTGAATGATGTTTTCAGTGCCCGAAAGCTCTCCGGTGTCTTGAAACGGCAGCCTGATGACTTTGGACGGGATGTGCCTCTTTTCAAGATCTTCTTGGAGTTTCTTCTCGTCAAAGTACTGATCGAAGCCAAGGGCTACGATGTCTGGTTTTATTGTCATCAAGGGCTCGAATATGTCGTGTTCGCTCCCAAGTTCAGCGTGATCGACGACCTCCAAGGCCCTGACCACTTGGAGCCGTTGCCGCTCGGGGATTACCGGTTTTGACTTATGCTGGACCATGGTATCGCGGGACACAATTACAAATAATTCGTCGCCCAGCTCCTTTGCTTTCGTTAGATACAAGATATGACCTGGATGCAAAATATCAAACGTGCCTGTGGCGAGTACTCTAGTCATCTTCGCCACCGAAGGTTTCCTGTATATCTCTATACACGGCGCCCTCTTCAATTTCAACGTCTAGCACGTCAAGTTCCCTCCTGTCGCCGATTCGATCGTAGCAAGTCCAGCTCGTAATATCATAAGGGTAGCCGACAATAATATGGTAGTCACCGCTTTGCATAAACAGGCGAATATCTGCATCCGAGGGCTGGAGCGCTCCTGACGGGTGGCTGTGCACTGATCCGACAGTATGTGTGTTGACAGGTAACATAAACAGATTCATGACAGCGCTTACGTTTGAAGACTGGGTAATAGGAACGTCTACGTCCGTGATAATCCCGTCCGTCTCGTATAACATCCCAGCGAATTCTTTTGGGTGCGAGGACGCGCTCACTTCAAGGACAAACTTCAATGCGTCACGAGCTATGCCTTTGATTTTCTTTTTCATGAGTGACCGCAATCACTAACACTCAGTGGATATGTTCCGCCGCATCGAACCACGAAGTACAAAAAAGCCGCTTTTCGGCGGTTCAGCCAGTTGCTCATCTAGTGCCTCAGAACTCATAGGGATCATCATTGCGTCTTTGACGCTCGGAAGTCGGTGCACATCATCGGCACAAGTGTTATTGACCTTCCAACTATTATAGATATACCCCCCGAAGCCTGTAGCACTTCCGTGCCTACACCTTGCTCCAAGAACAAGCAGTGCCTTAGACCGAATAACGTCGCTAGTCGTGCGGCAGACTAAACTCGCAAAAAGAATGAGGATGATGGCTGTTCACGATGCGGAGGGAGGGATTCGAACCCGCGAACTCCTTTGAGAGTGGATCTTGAGCCCACCGCCGTTGACCACTTGGCTACCTCCGCTTCTTTTTTAGTATAGAGTTGACGTATTTCTATTTAACTAATTTCTGCGTGGGAGCTTGTTTTCTCTACGAAGGGTTGGACCTCAATAGAGTATCCTTTGTGTTCGAATAACGTCAAGCAACTTAGTTCACGGACCGGAGGAGACAACTGAAAGACTGGGCGATACACTAAAATTAACTCCAAGAGGCAGCAACTGAGCAGTAACCTGCTGAGATCCGAGCACTCCAGCTTTGTCGAGAGACTTGCAATGAGCTATCGCAATTTCTAAATACGCTTTTCGCTTTTATAGAGTGGGTGATTATCGTGGTAGTCGGAGTTACAATGGTCAACGTCGTTCCGGGAGAAGAACGATATGTTTACCGAACGCTTTTGGAGTTAGGTGGCATACGAGAAGTATATCACGTCTTTGGAGAATATGATTTTGTGGTCATCATCGAAGTCGAAGGATTGACGGCACTGAACACTTCGGTTGATAACATACGAGATATCAAAGGAGTCACTACAACTCACACCATCGTTGGCGCTGAACTGTGATTGGGAGAACACCAGATGGCTGAAAACATTGCCGAGAAGCTTGCCGAGAAACAACGCGAGATTAGCATAGCCGAATTCTTTGAGAAAAACCGTCATATCCTCGGTTTCGACTCGTCAACGCGAAGCCTCATAACAAGTGTCAAGGAAGCGGTCGATAACGCACTCGATGCCTGCGAAGAGAGCGGCGTACTTCCTGATATTCTGATAGAGATTCACAAGGTGGACAAAGACAACTATCGCGTTGTAGTAGAAGATAACGGCCCTGGCATCGTGAAAGAGCAGATACCACGCGTTTTCGGAAAACTCCTTTACGGCTCTCGATTTCACGCCCTGAAACAGAGCAGAGGGCAGCAAGGCATAGGAATCTCGGCGGTCGTCCTGTATGCGCAACTGACATCTGGACGGCCTACGGCAGTATACTCCAAGACGGGAAAGAACAAGGAAGCCCATTACTACGAGCTTGTTATCAACACGAAAACGAACGAACCCGAGATATTGATGGAGAAAATAGTGCCGTGGGACAGGCCTCACGGAACCAGAATTGAAGTCGAGATGGAAGGTACGTACGTCCGCGCTCGCAAACAATCGATATATGGGTATGCAAAATCGACTGCAATAGTCAATCCGCATGCCAGACTGACGTTGATTGAACCGACAGGAGACACGCAAGTGTTTGAGCGTGTGACAGAAGTCTTGCCACTCGAACCATGTGAGATATTGCCACACCCTGAAGGCATTGAACTCGGCACGCTAATCAAGATGCTGCGGTACACAGAGAGGAGGCGACTGACTTCATTCCTGACAAACGAGTTTGCCCGCATCGGACACAAAACTGCGAAAGAGATATGCACAAAAGCTGGAGTCGATCCCGACGTAAATCCCAGTGACCTCTCGCGCGATCAGGCAAAGCGCCTGCTCGAAGCTTTCAAGACCGTCAAGATCATCGCGCCTTCGACGGAGTGCCTTTCCCCTATAACGGAAGAACTGATCAGAAAGGGGCTGGAAAAAGAATACGACGTTGATTTTATCGCGACGACTACGCGGGACGCCTCCGTGCACACAGGCAACCCATTCATCGTCGAAGCGGGCATTGCCTACGGAGGTAGTTTACCAAAGGAAGAAAAGACGGACCTCCTGCGATTCGCGAACCGGGTTCCTTTGCTCTATCAACAAGGTGGGTGCGCGAGTACTCACGCCGTAGAGAAGATCAACTGGAGGAACTATGAACTGCTGCAACCGGGGGGGAGCGGCATTCCCCAAGGCCCAGTCGTTATTCTCACACACGTCGCGTCAACGAATGTTCCTTTCACTTCAGAGTCAAAAGAAGCCATCGCGGATATCCCCGAGATAGTGGACGAGATAGAACTTGCGGTCCGAGACGTAGCGCGCGGGCTCAAGAACTACTTAGCGAAGCAAAAAGTCCTGGCGAAGAGAAAAGAGAAAGAAGAAATAATAGAAAGGGTGCTTCCCAAGCTTGCTGAGAAGGTATCCGAGGTAACGGGCGGGCCGCAACCGGATATTCAACCCATCGTTGCTAAGATTATGGGGAATGTCCTCGTGCAAAAGATGACCGAACAGAGCGACGACATGTCATTGGTGACGATCCGCATCAAGAACTTTTCTGAGAGCCAAAAAGAGTTTAAGCTGCACCAGGTCTCTGCCGTAGACATCGAAGATCCAACTCCTAGGCCAAGAGTGTCAAGTTTTGACGGCCAGTTCGACAACATTTGGAAAGTATCAATCAAGCCTAATGCAGAAAAAAAAGTTAGATACACCGTTAAGGCCGAGAAGTCCCCAGGCGCCAATCCCCTCGTTGAAGGGATTCTTGCCGAGATGGTTACAGGAGCAGACGCGCTACCTAGGAAGCGAGCTAGTGAGTGAGGCAAAGCATGAGCGTTGAAGAAGAGCTACTGAAAGCAAAAAAGGAGAAGGATAGTGTAACCAAGCAAAGGCTCCTGCAAATCATTAAAACCATCTACGATCAGTTTACCAGTGAACAAATTCCGCAGCTTCTGATCCCAACAAGAACGAAGTCGAATATCGCGTTCAATGAAGAATCAGAGGTTTGGGTTTATGGTGAAAGAGAGAGCGCCAGGAGCTGCAAGACTGTGAGGGGCGCCTATAGCCTCCTCAAGTCGAGTTATACGATTGAATTCCTCAATAAACAGCTCGAAGAGAACCGCTCATCGACACTCAGAGAGCTTTACTATATTTCCGAAGGCTGGGAACTAGCAAAGTTCAGAGAGCAGCCCGAGTCCGACAGAATGATCGAGGATCTTGAAATCATAACTGAACTCCAACGCGAGAACTTTCACGTTCGGCCTGAAGAGAATGGCGCTACGATTTTCGGTCCCATTCGGATTAAAGAAAACGTTGAACGACGCGGCCAGGTATCGGAACGAGTCATCCATTGCATTGATGACGTTGGGGAGGGGGGCTATCAGATCCCTTACAACGTCGACAACTTAGATTTCGTCGAGCACGACGCTAAGTTTATCATCGCTATCGAAACCGGCGGTATGCGCGACAGACTTATTGAAAATGGATTCGACACAGATTACAATGCAATTATCGTGCACCTGAAAGGCCAGCCAGCGAGAAGCACACGGCGGCTTTTAAAAAGAATGAACGAGCGGCTAAAGCTGCCAGTCGTCGTTTTTACAGACGGGGATCCGTGGTCCTACCGAATATTCGCCTCCGTCGCGTATGGGTCGATAAAGAGTGCCCATATGTCGGAATATATGGCAACCCCGGCAGCACAATTCATCGGCGTGCGCCCGAGCGACATCGTCAACTATGACTTGCCAACCGATAAGCTGTCTGATCAGGACGTGCGAGCACTCCAATCAGAGCTCACTGATCCGCGTTTTGGCACTGATTTCTGGAAGGAAGAGATCAACATTCAGCTAGAACTGAAGAAGAAGTCTGAACAACAGGCATTTGCAAGCAGAGGCCTAGACTACGTTACAGACGTATACCTTCCCGAAAGACTCACCAGTCTCGGGATCATCTGATTGCCTGGTGACTAGTAGCGCAAGAGCTCTTTCTGTTGATATGAAAGTTGTGTAGGTGACTATTGGAACGCATGCCTCAGAAGCGTCTTTCTAGGGCCACGCAGAAGACTAGTCGGGTTCGCTGCAACCAGCTCCACAGACTTGTCTGCCCCACCCCTGCTTCGCTGCGATAGACCCTTCGTTAAAAACAACTTCGCCGCGCACCATCGTGAGCGATGGGAAGACGCCTTCGAAGCCTTCAAAAGGGGTCCAACCAGACTTGCTCCACATCAAGCTCGGCGTTATCGGTTTCTTATCCTTGGGATCAACGAGTATAAGATCGGCGTCAAACCCTTCAGCTATGGCTCCTTTAGTCTTGAAATTGAATCTGTCTGCAGGAGCCGTGCATACCAGGTCGACAACACGTCCGAGACCAATCCGATCCAGCTTTGAAAGTAGCAACGGGAGCAGAGTTTGGACTCCTGGAACCCCCGGAGGAGCGTTTGGCATTTTTTTGTCGGCAATTGAATGGGGTGCATGGTCGCTTGCGACCATATCAATATCATCGAGGTGTGACCACAGCCGATCGACGTCCTGCCGGCTTCTAAGCGGCGGGTTCATTGTCCCAAACGGGCCCAGTCTTTGCTCATCGAGCTCAGACAGAAAAAGGTGATGCGGAGTGACTTCGCAGGTGACGTCCTGATCAGAAGCCCTCACTAAATCCAGCCCTGCCGAAGTGCTTAGATGGCTGACGTGTATTTTGGCTCCAATACCCCTATTGCATTCGAGAACTGTTTGAATCCCTGCCGCTTCACCCAAGATTTCATCGGCGCGTGTGGCCGCATGGACGCACAAGACGGCATCAAGGCGCTTGATAGTTTGCAGCGCGCAAAGTAAATCCTCGCGCGACTTATGTTGAATGAATGCCTCTCCAAAAGCCGTGGCCCCGAGTCGCCAAACGTCTTCGAGTTGGTCGAGCCTATCGATAGCCGCGTTGATGCCATAATCAACTACGGATTTTCGTGCCGCGCGCTGCTTCGCGAAATAGGAGTTTTCATCACATATCGCCGGTTTCGTGTTTGGTTGGTCTATAACGGTAGTGACGCCTCCTGCAGCGGCCGCGCACGAACCGGAGTACCAATCCTCTTTGTAGACTTCGCCCAAATCGCGAAAATGAACGTGCGCATCGATTGCACCTGGTAGAAGCAAGCGGCCGTGTGCATCTATCACTTGCTCTCCGGCGCGGACGCGTCCGATCTTTGTAATGGTGCCGCTTTCGATGAGTACGTCACGGACAACGATGCGACTCTTGTGAAAGACTTTCGCATTTCGGATGACCGTGGTGCTCATCGTGCGTCACTCAATACAACGCTCAACGACGTCGCCACCAGGACGAAGCTCGGAAAAGACCTGGCCTTCAAACACAAATATTTCTGCGCTGGCGTCTCGAGGGGTCAAGCCTGCCTTGACGTATGTTTGATCTAAAAACTCCTCGGTCGTCCAGCTGTAATCTGTCGCAACTTGAGGCAAAAGCAATCCTTGCTGTAACCCTTTCTTCACAATGAGACCGTGCTTGCCGATCACTATGTCAGAGAGGCCGAAAATCCTTACCGGTTTCGACAGGAACGTAATCTCCATCGTGATCCGAGCCAACTCGTCCGCCCGCACGGGAGGAAATCGATAATCATGTAAGGCCGCGCTGATTGCTGAGTCGATCAGGGCCTCCTTAATTGTCATGTTTGGGTAGGGGTACCCAACACAGCCCCTCAGGCCGTCTGAATGCAGGGTTACAAAAACGCCGCCGAGTTCCTCAAAAACGGCAGGAAGGCCTTTAGGCGCTTCTATTCGTTCTCCGGAGTTTACTGCGATCTCGAGGGCTTGACGTGCGAGACGCATACCGACACGCGCTTCGTCCAAATCCATGCTTCACATGTTAGTGAATACTTATATTACGTTTGCCTTCGAGATAAAGAGCGGAGAGGGGATGAGTGGCTGCCGGTGGAACACGCTGAGGAAAGTCCTCCCACCCTCTGGACGTGTGAGCGGGGAAACCCGCATGGCGAGAGTCATGGCTCTGGCACAGAAACGGTACGTCCCTGCAAATATGAGTATGAGGTGAAGAACCGACGAGAGCAGGAGTTACGATGGAACGGCGAATCCTCACAGGTGCAAGCTAAAAAGGGTGAATGAGCAGTCCAGACGACACCCAGGTTAAGCGCTTAGATGAATGCCACTTGAAACAGAAGGAGGCTTACAACCC
>DASPOC010000036.1:0-4276 GCA_035626195.1 Bathyarchaeia archaeon
CACACTTACAGCAGTATATGACGGCAATGCTCAGTATGCAGCCAGCCAGAGCTCGCCAGTTACGATTACGGTTCACTTCTCGTGATCCTAACGTGTAAAAAGGGATGCAAATAGAGGGGGCAGCGTGCCGCTTTTGAGTCACTGACAGCGCACAGGAGAGATCGGCCTTTGGTGATTTCCTTTGATTCTTGAGCCGCTGCAAAGGCGTGATGCGATTATACAACAATATTTCACTGACAGTTAGTTTGGAGTGTCCTTCTTGAACGGCGACTGGGCGTCAATGAAAAACAACTCGTAGAATAGGAAGAGAGTCATTTGGCGATGAACACGCCGAGAAAGAGTTGGATTGACGGGTTCAGAGCAATCCTAACGCTACTGTTGAGCCATGAACATCTTGATCGTCGGGCGACAGGTCACCACGAACCTGAACACTTACATCGATTTGATTGGTATCGATCGTGAAGGCAACACTGCGATCATAGAGTTGAAACGTGGAAGTACGCCACGAGAGACGCTCGCACAGGCTTTGGAGTACGCTTCATTTGTACAAGAGCTGGGTTATGAGGAACTGGACCAAATGATGAAGCAATACACTGAAGAAGATGGCGCTGCGTTGTCAGAGTATCATCGAGAGTACTTTAAACTCAGCGAGGACGAATCTGTGGCATTCAACAAGGAGCAACGTATCTTCATCGTTGGATAGAGTGTTTCGCCTGAGATAGAGCAAACATCACTGTTTTCTCCGGAAGAAAGGGCCCGACATCACGTGTGTTAGTTTAAATTCTTTCAGACGACGAGCAAAGAGGAACTTGTTTCCACCGAAATCGTTGTGGGGCAGGAACCGCTGGGCCCAACCCCCTTAATGACGAAGAATCTTCCCGCATAAAACTAAGCGAAGCGTTGGCACGCGGCCGATGCTATGAAAAGTCCCATGCTATCTCGTTTCAGCATAAAGAAGCGCATAGATTAGAAAAAAGGATTTTACCAACAAAATCGTAGCTGCAGGATAGAACGAGATAAATTTATTTATTAAAATAAAAATATAATTATAAATTTTTGGGCGCTAGCAATTTACGATCCAAAAGCGATGACGCGCGATACGAACAGCATGTTATGTACCGCTTTGCGGTGTAGTTTTGGTGCGGTTTTGGTGCGGTTTTGGTGCAACCAAAAAGAGTACATTCCTAGCGCTTCGGGATAGTACGCTACGATCCTCTTACAAACGTGGAACCCTTTTTGTCGCGCGCGACAAAATTCACTGCGACGTGGCTAACTTCTGCCTGAACTGCGGAAATGGACTCTCCTTTTAGAGAACACAACGGTGACACTACGGAAGTGGTCGATTTCTATCTTCGCCTGATGTCTTGTCAGAGGCGCTTCTTGCGCTGATCTCTCTGCGCTATATCCGGCGACATTTGGCGTTAAAAGGCTTCGTTACTCTTTAGCTGCCCCTTCTATGCAGTAGTAGGCATCGCCGAGGTCAAACATTGCCCACACGGGGCACACGTCACACGGACATTTAACGCGTCGTGGGTTCTTCGGACTTGCGCCGATAGCGCAAAAAAGCGTATCAGTTAGCGCGTTCTGGTTGTACGTCGGACAATCCCCTTTATCACAAATGCAGCTCTTCCTGTTGCCTTCGGTGTCTGGTACCTTCATACACTTCTCCCGTTTCACAATCTGTTAACTTCACGGACAAGCGCGGCCAACGCACAGAGGCTTTCACTGCTATTCCGTGCGTTTAGAAGCCGTTTATGTTCCAAGACGTGATGACCACGCATTGATATAAGATTTGCTCGCTCCCCGGGCTGCTTGCGCGCCCGATTTGTGCGTGCCTGCCGTTCGTCTTGTCAATGAATGCTGGCCCCTTAAGAGCAAATGTAAAGAGTCTTTATCGCACTAGCAGTACAGGCGAAGCTCGATGATGGTGATCTACTCCGTGGGGCATTCAAATCGATCGCTGCAGGAATTCATTTCAATTTTGGCGCATTATGCCGTTTTAACGGTGATCGACGTGCGCAGCCATCCGCACTCACTCGCTAATCCTCAGTTCAACAAGGAAGTGCTTGAATACGAGCTGCCGCGATCAAGTATCCAATATTGCTGGATGGGAGAAGGATTTGGGGGGTTCAGACCTCAGATGTCGAACGATTCGCCAAACACTGCGTGGAGAGTGAAAAGTTTCAAGAACTACGCGGATTACGCGCTAACTGACGCCTTTTCTGACGCCCTGGCTGAACTTACCTCTCTTGCCACAAAAAAAACCGCCGCCTTAATGTGTGCTGAAATCCTTTGGACGCGTTGCCATCGTCGGATTATCGCTGACTACCTTCTGACGCTTGGGTGGGAGGTCGCGCATATTTTGGACGCGTCTCGCTCTACGACCCACGAGCTCACCCCCTTTGCGAAGGTTGATCGCACCCACATAACGTACCCCCCCTCTTTGCTCCAGTATTCACTGGATGATTTCCAGCCAGAATGAGACAGGATCACGCTTATGCTGTTCTTGCTAGCTCGAATCCGTTTGAGTCGTCAGAGCGATCGCAAAAAGAGGATAAGTCACTGTATCACACGTGGCCGTACTTCACGTGGCGTAGCTTGGACGAATTGGCCACATCCTCAGGATGTTTCAAGCGATATCTGCCTCGTCGAGCTTCTAATCGGAAACACCTCGGCGCCTAGGATACGATTGAGGTCAAAGCCGTAAAGAGTCGCGTCTTTTTCTAAGACGACGAGCCGGCCCTTTACGCCAATGACGCAGCCCAAGAGCATATTCTTCGCCTGCAAGGGCCGCATCCAGAGCGGCAAATCAAAATAGCGGAGCTTAGTTTCATCATGAATGTCCATCTTAGCTTTCATCGTGTCCCAAGCCGCCCAATCGAGTTCAGTATCAACGAGCATTTTTTGAGAATGCCGGACTGTCCCTTTGATCCCATAACGCTTCTGCAGTTCACGCTCGCGTCTTCTGGCTAGTTCGCCATCTAAGACGTAGTCCGCTACGGCAGCCACATCTGCACCTTGCTCTCGCATCCGGTCATCGAGTCGGCTGGCTTTCGTAACACCGATCTTGAAAATGTCGGGCCTGAACATTGCGATATATACCGCGTGCTCCTCCAGACACGTTTTTTCGCTCTTCAGGCACGTCCCGGTGCAGATTGCGCAGGCATTAAACTCCTGGCAACTGCCGCACACCGGGACTTCTTCACTATCGCACGGACGATACACGCCGGCCTGCCACGTGCCGATGCAGGTTCGCCGGCCTATCCCAAGCGAGAGACTGCCTGAGAGCGGCAGCGGCTCCATGGAAGGATACGCTAGTAACGTCTTTTTTAGAGACGAGAAGCCAATAATCTTCACTACAAATAGGTTTCATTTCAGGTCTTATATATGCGTTAAGCCAGTGACCACTACTATTTAAGTTCAGAAAAAGAGTATGGACTATGCTCGTTGAGGTGCTAGGAGAGCCCGTATTTTATGATGGATCACAAATTGACCCATTGTGGGGGTACAAGCATTACGGCATACTCGGGGATTCTATTATCGTTTTTAGAGGCGGCATGGACGTCTCAGAAGAGCGCATGAAAGATTGCGAAGATCTGCGCGGCAAAACTAAGATAACAGGCGATGATGTCCTCCATCTTATCGTTGAGCGTTTCGACAGCCCAGGAAACATTTTCATCTCGTACTTGTTGCAGCGCTTGCTCGTTATTTCCGCCCAAGCGGTTCTCAATATGTACGGTATCGAAACCGCGAGAACCGGTGATGATCTTTACATTGCTGACGAGAAACTCACAGTGAGCATCGCGACAGCAAGCATAACTAGCGAAAAAATACACTTGGGGATCAACGTAACGACTACTGGGACCCCCAAAGGCGTCGCCATTACTAGCCTGACCTCGTTCGGGATAGAACCGGACGAAAGCCTTTCCATCGGAAGAGATATCGCAGAGATGTTCTCTCGAGAGACCCTCGGAATCCTCAAGGATGTGGTAAAGACCCGTGGATCTTGACACTCAACTTCGCTTATTTTAGGTTCAGGGCAAGGCGTAATCGAATGAAAAAAGAAGAGACCATTTATCTAGAAAGTCCCGGTCCCCAAAACACTGAAGTCGTGATCAATGCCGTAGAAGCCTATATCGCTAAAACTAGTCTCGAGCGAGTCGTTGTGGCTAGCACTACGGGCTCCACCGCGCTTAAATTTGCTAAAGCGCTTGAGAACAAAGCCAAACTCATCGTCGTAACACACCACACGGGTTTCAGTCAAGAAGGCAGGCAG
>DASPOC010000037.1:0-2615 GCA_035626195.1 Bathyarchaeia archaeon
GTGCTTTATGTTGTAGCTGTTAATGGTAACACGAATAATCCATATTTAGGAATGTGGGACACAAGCAACCTGAACTTTAAGCGCTCTGTTAATATAGCTACGGTACCTGGGAATCCCTTCACCGGAAGGCAAACTTCTGCAGCTGGTGCCACTATTAACCCCAGTGCTCATGAGCTTGCCATTGTATCATATGGTGAGGCGCCACCGCCCCAATCGAATGGCATTCAAGGGGCAATTTTCCTGTATGATCTTACGACAATGCCCCTCAGCAGCGCATTTGCATATAAGGGCGTAATATCACCAAGTCACACAATGTGGAACAGTGAAGGTATCGACTATTATAACGGACACTATTATGTCTCTGCCCTCTCCGATTCACAAGCCCATCAAGGCAACCTTTCTACGGGCGGCGTCTTTATGGAGAGTACTGACGGGAGCGGTGCTACACGGATAATCCCTTACTCAAGATTCGTACATGGTGGCGAACCAGAAGGAATTGACGTAAAAAGCAGCGGCATCCGCGTGCAATGCGGTGCGTATGTGTATACATTCACTGCTGCTCCGCCGTACGACTTGGTACAGACGGTACCACAACCTACACTGTAAAACAACCTGCAAGCCGACGCAGACGACCCTCACAGCGTCCAACACCACCCACGCCAACCAGTCCGTTAGTTCCACCGCCAGCTTAAGACTATTTTGAGTTAGTGTTGATGTTGCAGTCTAATCTGACCTACACAATCATCAGGTCTTGCACTAGCGAGGTAGCGGCAAGCAACAATGAAACCAACTGCAGCAGAAAAAAGAATCTTGCGATTCGTGGCGGCAGCCTGATATCGCGACGTTATATTTTACCGACTGCGGTCGTAGAGTGGCGACACAGGTGCCCGCCGCCTCAGGGGTGAACGTGGGATGAACCGACGTTGGATTAACGAGTTGAGCGGAGCTGTTTGCGGGAACGGACCTCAGAGACCAATTATATTTGAACGCACCGCTGAGCCTCATCGCCTCCTCTTTAGTCGCTCTGCTTGCGAAAGACCTTTACGTGGAAAAGGCCATCTTTGAACTGTGTGGGAACGTGCATACTCTCTGATTATGCGGAGAAAAAGAACCATCGCCGTCATAATCGTCGCCATCGTCATCGTTGCGGTAGGGGTGACCGCCTACTTCTCCAGCTTCCAGCCACCGCAGATCGAAAACGTCAAAATAAGCTCAATTGACGGCATTTCACTCTCTGGCTTTAACTTGACGTTTTCCATAGAGATCTACAACCCGAACATAGTCGGCATGACGATTAAGAATATCAATTACAACCTTATACTAACCCAGACCAACCAAGTTTTGATGAACGGAACGCATGGCGAGATCAATATTCCAGCGCACGGGACGACAGAGATCCTCATAAAGTCGACCGTCTTCTTTGCCCCGGCAATCAGCCTTGCATTTATGACGATCTTTACTAAAAGCGTTATGATGGAAATAAATGGGGGCGGTACAGCGCCGGGTCTATTCTCGGACCACAGCTTTTCTTTTAGCCGTACGTTCGACGCCTATCCGTACATAAGCAATCAGATTGCCAACGTTGTCTGAAGTTCGCTTCTTAGGAGGAGGTTCAGTCCCTAGCTTCGTTTGAAACGGGGCAGCTGAAGCAGCAGGTGCAGGCAACTATTATTACCGCGAGGCAATAATGTGGGCGTGGCTTATGATGCATCTCCAACAACAGGCATGACGACGAAAGCCGCTCCTTTGCCGGATTGACTCTTCGCGCGCGCGGCTCTCGCCTCCAGAATGCAACAAACGGCGAGTTCGATATGTTCGCCTCGCTGTTGTGACGAGTGGCCTGAAAGACCGCTTGATGTTTTCGGAAACGAAGATTTAAGTATCATCAACCTTTGTTTTTTCGCTGTCTTCGATAGCAAACCTACCAAATCGTGACGTAGTGCCCCATAGAAAGCGGTGAATGTGCTTACGTCCAGTGGCTAACTCTTTTTACCCTGGCCCATCGTAACGTCACGCGCTCTCCGTTGTCTGTGTGTCACGCACAGAAAACGCAGAAATACACGGCCGTCCGGCGGCAATTTTGAAGGCAACGCTTGCGTGGCAGCTAGCATCGCCGCGCGTTTTTTCCGTCCATTTTTTTCGGCCGGTCCGCTGTATCGAATTTTAGAACACTGGTGCTAAATCGCCAAAACATTATAACAAAAAACAGTTTTTAATTTTTTGCTGGAAAAGGTTGCGAAGCACTCGGACTAAGCCCGAAACTTGGCGGTGGCTCAAGATCCTCGGCCTAACTGCGGGGAGAGCTGCTCCTTGGAGACTCGAACTCATTGGCACGGCTTAATAAAAGTCTTAACGCTCGTGTAACTTGCTTGTCCTTTATCCCGTTGCGCTACCCTTGTTGCCGCGAAATATTAGGAAAACTATTTCGGATGGGTGGAAGAGTCGCCGCCGGGGCTTGAACCCGCCACAGTCAGCTTATGAACTTTCGTGTCGAGGTGTATGAAGAAGCGGGAAACTAGGAGCTCGTGCTTTTGTGGGCCAAACATTTTGAGACGACACGTAGAGAGAAGCAGATTCAAACGTCTCTAACATTTTAAGTGATATGAGATACTTAT
>DASPOC010000038.1:0-42131 GCA_035626195.1 Bathyarchaeia archaeon
ATGATGTGGGATAAGCTCGATGACGACGCCAAGAAGCAGTACATGCTGCGCAGGCTCGATGAAAAAATCATGAAGAAAGAGTGCAAAGCCAAACTCATTCAACACAAAGTCGAGACGTTGCGTATGCTCAAGACGCAGTTAGAGAGGTGAGAGATTTCACCTCTTTTTATCTAGTTTTTATCTAGTATCTATTTACTATCTTTGCACTGTACGTGCGGAGTCTATCGGTTACTCGTTATGAGAGATGATACAGATGGTCGAGGAAGAAAGACAACCGGAACGCCAGCGTGTGCTCGTCAAGGGGTACATGCGTCCAGACGGCACGTCGTACTATGTAGTGATCCCGAAAAAAAATCAGAGAGCTCTTTGACCTGAGCGGAGGCGAATATTTCATTATGAAAGCAAAGCCCGAAAAACGGTTGATCCTGCTCAAGCTGGTAGAGTTCGCCGACGAAGAGCCAGAAAAAGAGTCGGAAACGAAATAATTCCGTAGAGATCACCGCGTACCTGCATCAAGATGCGAAGTCAACTGGGAACAGTGACCGAGGACGAAAAACGCAGAACTGGCATCCGACCGACCGCGCCAGAACCCATCAGCGTGCAACGAAACGGCGGCACGGTTAGCCGTGTGGTTTTGATAGCTTGCGCGTGCTAAGGACAAAAACCTCTTGAAATTGGCGGATAGGGCATCCTATGAAGAACATCGTTGAAACCCATGATCTCACGAAGATCTACAACAAGAACTTTCGCGCCGTCGACGATATCAGGGTCGAAACTCAGGAGAGGCGTGCTTTATGACGTTTGCGATTGCCGCGAGAGGGGTTGAAAAGGTTTATAAAGGCAACGTTGCGGCATTAGCCGGCGTCGACCTGGACGTCAAGGCCGGCGACATCTTTACATTGCTTGGACCCAACGGTGCGGGCAAAACGACGCTCATGCGCATTTTGACGACCCAGTTCAAACCGACGTCCGGTGAAGCGCACATTTTCGGGCTGGATGTCGTCCAAGAGGGCGCAGAGGTCAGGAAAGTCATCGGCTACGTCCCCCAAGAGACGAGCGTCTGGAGCGATATCAACGGCTACGAGAACCTCCTCATCTACGCTAAGATATACGGTCTACCGTCACGGTCACGAAAGGAGGTTATCTATGACATGCTCGAGAGCATGGGGCTGCGCGCTGCCGCGGACCAGCTCGTCAAGACCTACTCAGGTGGCATGATTAGGAAGCTCGAGATCGCGTGCGCGATGCTGATTAGGCCGAAGATTCTGTTTCTCGATGAACCGACGCTCGGCCTCGATCCATCAGCCAGAATCGCTGTGTGGGAGAAGCTGACATCCTTTAAAGAGGAGTGTGGCACGACCGTCTTCTTCAGCACGCACTACATGGACGAAGCGAACGCCTACTCAGACGAGGTTGCAATTATCAACATGGGGAAGATGGTCACCTCAGGCACGGCTGAAGAACTTAAGCACTCACTTCGAGGCGAGCTCATCAAATTCAGCGTGTCCGATCACCGCATCGATGACCATACATTGGGTCGGATACGAGGCCTGGAGCGCGTGAACAGCGTCGTCGTCACTGACTCCACGCTCAACGTGACCGTCGAGGAGGCAGAAACTGCGCTGCCCGGCGTCATTGATGTGCTCAGAAGCGGGAAAATCCCCGTCGTTCGAATCGCGGTCACGAAGCCAACCTTGGATGACGTCTTCATGAGATATGCTGGAATGACACGCGGGTCCGGCGCCGCCAGCACGACTGGGTGGGTTGAGGAGGGGGCAGGAGGCAAACGCCTTGAATGACACCTTAAGGGTAGTGCTTGCTATGATGGAGCTCGAGCTCCGGAGACTCAGAAATGACCGGACTGAAGTGTACACAAGGGCCGTTCAGCCCGTGTTGTGGTTGGTGGTTTTCGGAACGGTCTTTAGTCAGATACGCGCCATACCGACCGGTGGAATACCGTACCTTGACTACATCACTCCCGGCGTCATGCTGCAGTCAGTCCTGTTCGTCGCCGTCTTGTACGGCTTGACGCTCGTGTGGGAGCGGGATACCGGTATCTTAAAAAAGCTTCTTGTGGCACCGGCTTCCCGATATGCGACTGTTATAGGCAGATCTATGTCTTCCGGCGTCAGAGCAATCATCCAGGTAGTAATCATCATACCCGTGGCGCTGCTCCTCGGCGTGAGCTTCATCCCCAACCCTGCCTACTTTGTGGCAGCGCTCGCAATATTATTCATCATTTCCGGGGGGTTTGCCGCCCTCTCAATTATTGTAGCATCGTTATTGAAAACTAGGGAGCGATTTATGGGAATCGGCAACGCGCTCATCCTACCGCTCTTCTTTGCCAGCAACGCCCTTTATCCGATAGCGTTAATGCCTCGCGCCATCCAGATTGTCGCGGTTTTTAACCCGCTGACATATGCCGTAGATGCTGTGCGGGGACTAATGATCACTGGTAATCTGGCGCTGCTTCCGCTTGACGTTGCCGTCATAGCGCTGTTTGACATCCTCATGTTTGTCGTGGCTTCATTGAACTTCCGGAAGATAATCGAATAATCAACTGATGATTCCCATATCGGATCGGTCGCCCTTTTGTTCGATTAGCTGTTGTTACGGGCGGCAACAAGCGATTTGCCTTAGGCCCGTGTCTGCAGCGTAGTATGCTGCTATAGCTCTCAGCGTCTCGCATCGTTTTTCACGAAGCTTCAGATCATCCTTTTGACCACCGTAGCTGCTCAAGAAATAGGCGAGCAGAAACGTGCAGAAGTCGCAAGAACGAACTTGCATGCTACCCCATGGCACGATGGGGACATTAGTTAGCTTTTGTTAGAATGAATTCTCTGCTTTGCTTCGAGCCTGACTTCTGTCTAATACCACGGGTAAGCGGCATACGCGTAGCTATGACGCGCATGCTTGAGTGTTTCCAGTCGGTGGGCTGACAGCAGCCAAAGCCGTTGTACGCGGCATTAAAGTATCAGACTGTGCAAATTTTCGGCAGAGAGCAACAGACATAACTAAAAATATATCAAGAGATCTCACTTTTTAGATCCCACTTTTTACAAACAGCACTCCGAACGGCAAACGCCCACACGCTGAACGCGGCGTGATATTAGTCGCGTCAAATCTGTAGAAATGCGACACATTTTTAAAAAGTGGCACACTTTTGGCACACTTTTGGCGCGATCTTAACACGCATTCATTTTTATAACTTCAGCGATCATTCTTTAGGCAATGGAACTAAGGAGCAAGAAGATAACGAGGGGGGTGACACGCGCACCCCAAAGGGCCCTCTTGAACGCCTTGGGCGTGGGAGACGAGGATCTCGAACGGCCGTTTGTCGGCATCGCCAACGCCTGGAACGAGATCGTCCCCGGTCACCTTCATCTGCGCGATCTCGCCGGGTTTGTCAAAAAAGGGGTACACTTGGCCGGCGGCATCGCGTTCGAGTTCGGCACCATCGGCATCTGCGACGGCATCGCCATGGGGCACTCCGGCATGCGCTATGCCCTCCCATCCCGTGAGAACATCGCCGACTCCGTTGAGCTCATGGCACAGGCGCACCAGTTTGACGGGCTGGTCATGGTGGGGTCTTGCGACAAGATCGTTCCCGGGATGCTGATGGCGGCGCTGCGTATAAACGTGCCTACGATGGTAGTGACCGGGGGGCCGATGCGAGCGGGGTACTACGAAGGCACCGACGTTACGCTCGTCTCCGCGTTTGAGGCGGTCGGCTGTGTCCAGGCGGGCACCATGACCGAAGCGCACCTTGAGGAGCTTGTTAGCCGGGCGTGTCCCGGGTGCGGCAGCTGCCAGGGCTTGTACACGGCCAACACGATGGCCTGTATGACTGAGATGCTGGGCCTCTCGCTTCCCTACTGTGCGACAACGCCAGCCGTTGATTCCCGAAGGAGGCGCATTGCCGAAGCCACAGGGAAGCGAATCGTCGACCTCATCGTGAATGGGGTCATGCCGCGTGACATCGTGACCGAGGCATCGTTTCGGAACGCGATCATCCTTGACATGCTCATCGGCGGCTCGACGAATACGGCGCTGCACCTCCCTGCAATTGCGCACGAGGCGGGCATATCGCTCCCGCTCACGCTTTTTGACGAACTGAGCGCACAGACGCCGCACATCGCATCCCTGAATCCGAGCGGCCCGTATACCATGAGCGTCCTCGACGCCGCCGGCGGCGTCCCTGGCATCATGAAACGCGCCAGGACCCTGCTCCGCAACGAGACCACCTGCTCGGGCAAGAGCGTTTACGAGATCGCCGATGAAGCACACATCAGTGACGATACGATCATACGTCCCCTCGACGATCCGGTGCACGCGACAGGCGGCATCACGGTGCTGTTCGGGAACCTTGCTCCCGACGGCGCCATTGTTAAAAGCGCAGGCGTAAGCGACGACATGCTCCGCTATACGGGAAAAGCGCGCGTATTTAACTCCGAAGATGACGCTATGCGGGCCATTCTGGCCGGATCGGTGAGCGAAGGGCAGGTTGTCGTCGTGCGCTATGAGGGGCCCAGAGGCGGACCGGGAATGCCCGAAATGCTTGCGCCAACCGCCGCGATATCGGGAATGGGGCTGAGCGTACCCCTCATTACAGACGGTCGTTTCTCGGGCGGGACCAGGGGCGCCGCGATCGGACACATCTCACCAGAGGCGGCTGAGGGAGGTCCCTTGGGGCTTTTGCACGACGGGGACGAGATTACCATCGATATACCGAACCACCGGCTGGCCGTGCAGTTGACCGACGATGTCCTTGCGGCCAGAAAGGCAATGTGGACGCCGGTGCGAAAAGACGTCGGCGGCTACTTGAAGAGATATGCCGCCGCAGTGAGTTCGGCAAGCACCGGGGCGATACTGCGCGCGCCGCCGGAAACGCGGGAGCCGTGATCCTGGCGCTGCGGCTTAGCCGGCTTTGTAGACATACGCGTCGCCAAATCTCGTCACTGCGGTGTAACCGTTTGATGTGAGGTAAGTGTCCAAAGCGGTTCGATTGCTGTTCCCGAAGTTCTCCGACAGGATCACGTACTTGTAAAAGCCTCTGTCGCTTTGAATGGCGGCCTGTAACATAGCGGTGTTGTTCGACACCTCGTCTCGGTACGCCATCGGTGAGGAATCAAACGCAGATGGGTTTGTGGTGTAGAACAGCGCCTCGCGCTGCGAGGAGCTTGCGTTCGCAAACGGGTCGTTCGGGTTGGGCAGGGCAAAAAACGCTAGTGTCGTATTTGTGCTGGGGATTTGGCCCACGTACCGTATCGCGTTGAAGTCGTCTTTTCCAATCACCGACTGATACTTGTCGGTGCTTACCGCCGCCGCGGCGTTGGTCAAAATGACAAGCGCAACCAGCACGACCGCGACAATTCTGCCCGGGGAGATAAGCGCAGATCTGCGTCCGAGAGATCGCTCGATGATGGAGACCCCGAGACCCGCAGCAGGTATAAGGGCCGCTTGGGCATACGCCACGCCGCGCCCGAGGAAGATCTCAGCGGTCGCTGGAGCAAACGAAAAGTACAGGGTTGACAGGAACCAGCCGATAAATATCCCTAGAACGAATGCGAGTAAGACGAGATGCGAGAGCTCCCACTCTTCGGTCTGAATCAGAGAGCCTGCGAATCCTACGACGGCGAGCGCCGCTATCAGCGGCGTCACGTAGAGGAGGATGTACGTCGGCTCAGGGTACGTTAATTGGAGCGCAATCAGCGGGAGAACAGACTGCATCGCGAACGGCACCGCGCTGGTGGTGATCAGCGCCGGAGTGAAGCCTGTCGGCACGCCGTAAATGAGGAAGCGCCAGGCAAAGAGCATCAGCCCGAGCACATACGTCGGAATAGAGGCGACCGTCGTGAGCATGTTCTGTTGTTTCATGAGCTGGGCAATCACCACGAACGCGAATATGAAGGGCGTGTAGACCCCGTAGAGGATGTGAATGTCAATGGAGAGCCCCAGCACAAACGCGCCGGCTAGGAATGAACCAGCCTCACGTGAAGCACAGAGATAGAGGCCAAAGAACACGAAATAGGTGCCGACGACCTGCATCATCGAGATGTTCGTCCTCCAGAAGAGTTCAAACAACGGGGACATTGAGCCCCACAAGAAGAGCGCCACGACTTTGCCAGACAGGCTCACCCCGAGTCGCTCCAAAACGGCGAGGAGCATTATGGAGGCCAGAACGCCCGCCACGGGGCCGAACCAGATCGCCATGTCGACGATCGACGCGTTCCCGATCATCGCGAACGATCCCATTGCGAACTCGAAGCTTCGCTCGCGGATAACGTCACTAGCGCCGGCTGTCAGGAATGAAGGTATGCCCGTGAAGCCCGTGTGCGCGAAGTAGGCCGCGCGGGTTGCCCAGTAGAGTGGATCAAAGTAGGGAATCGTGCCTACCGTCGCTGGATACCACAGCCGTATAATAGCCCCGAAAAGGAGCAACGCGACGATTATGATATTCTGAGGCTTGAGCAGGGCCGACGCATTGATCGGTGCCTGCTCACGGTTCAAGGCAAGGGCGAAAACGAACGTGAGGGTCGTCCAAAGAAAGAGCGGCCCGACGATGTTGAGAGGGCTCCCCGGTATTAGCAGGGCCGTGTACACGACTTCGAGAATGGCGAGGAAGACGAAGCTAAAACCAATCGCTGTGCCGATCCTGCCTGCGACGCTTTGGTCTCCAAGAATGACGAGCGACGTAAAATACCCTGGGAAAAAAAAGAGAACAGCCCCAGCACAGAAGACCTGAACAAGACTCCCAACGGGTATCGCGAGCGGTATGCACAGCGCCAGAAAAATCAAATAGGCGACACTGATGCGCCTGAGACTCTTGAAATTCATATTTGGGCCTTCTATACTTTTCCGATTATATATGCTTTATCAAGTATGAGGTGTTACACGTCTAATCGCTTGCTGCGGTTTGGTGCGGTCAATTTGAGCGCCTCGTAGGCTGCGAATGCGTAGTCCGTGAGGTCGGCTGGCGGAGGTGCCGCTTTTTACCCAAGCTCTGCAGCGTCGGAGTCAGGGACCGAGTCCGAGATGACCACTAGCAGAAGGATCTTCAAAAATACCGCAGTATTAGCCTCAGCGGACATATTTACGCGTCTGATGCGCTTCGGGCTAGCCATCGTCATAGCCAGGACGCTCGGTCCTGCAGGATACGGTGTGTATGCGTTTGCATTCTCGTTTGCGGAGGTCTATGGTGTCATCTCAGATTTCGGCATGAGTAACCTCATAATCCGCGACACCTCAAGGGAGAAGAAGTACCTCGCTCGTTATGTCGGAAACATCTTGTTCGTTGAAACAGCGCTTTCCTTGATCGCTTACGGCTTTCTGTTCGTTCTCGTCGGCGCAATGAACCTACCTCAGGAAAAAGCCGTTATTGTCTATATCGCCGTTATCTCGTATGTTCTGACGGCTCTCGCGCAGATCGTTCGAGCGACGTTCAAAGCCCACGAAAGGATGGAGTACGACGCGATGCTAAACGTCATTCAGCAGAGTGTAACGGTCATCCTTGGCATCAGCGTGCTATATTTCGGTTATGGATTGATCGCGCTCGCCACAGTGTTCGTTTTAGGAAGCTTGATCAACCTCATCGCAAGCCTTGCGCTTGTTTCCGTGAAATTTACGCGGCCTGCGTTCAGGCTAAACCGACGCTTTTTGACGTATCTGGTGAAGGAGGTCCCCTCTTTCGGACTGATTGTTTTCTTCTCGCTTATCTACTACAAGATAAGCACGCTGCTGCTGTCGTTTATCCAGGGGGATGCCGCGACCGGATGGTTCAACGCCTCGTACGTCATGGCGGCGTCGCTCACGTTTTTGCCGGCAGCGTTCATGGGGGCTCTATTCCCCGTAATATCGACGCTCCACGTCTCCTCGAAAGACCTCGCGAAGACCGTTTATAACGAGTCATTTCGCTATATGGTTATCTTGGGGCTTCCTCTCGCGTTCGGCACGACCGTGCTCGCAGATAAGGTCATCAACATCATTTACGGGGCGCCATTCCACAACTCAATCGTCGTCTTACAAATCGTCATCTGGTCCGTCTCAATCCTATTTCTCAATTTCGTGCTCACCACCACGCTAACGTCGATAAATCTGCAGCGCGTCGTTATGTATGCCACGGGACTCGCCGTCACCGTCAACATCATTCTCAACCTCCTCGTTATCCCAGGATATAGCTACGTCGGGGCGAGCTACGTAATGATAGCGACAGAGCTCACCACTTTTTCTTTCTGCTTTTACTACGCCTCAAAAAACTTGTGCTTCATTCGGCTGCACCGGCTTCTGCCCAAACCGCTCGTAGGGTCACTCGTCATGGCGGTCGTCGTGTATTATCTGAGGCCGATCAACCTGTTCGTCATAGTCGGGGTTGCGGTCTGGGTGTATTTCGCTACCCTCATCGCACTGAGAACGTTTACGAGGCAAGATGTGAACGTCATTAAGAGCATAATCGGCAGATCGTGAGCTTATGTCGTGCAACAACAAATGGACGGCAGAAGAGGCGAGCGTGTGAGAATAGCAATATCGACCTTCGAGTACGACCGGAACCTCATCGGCGGTGCCGGCATTTACGCTCTGGAGCTGAGTCGGTGGCTGGAACCACTCTGCCAGCTCACCGTGCATAGCTGCGACGCATATCAGACTCCGCCAGATGCTTTCGCTGCCGCTTGGTTTGGAGCGGGGGTGCCCAACGTAACATACCGGCAGCTGCCTCGACTGTTACAGGGTCACGGGGTTGCAGCTTTTTATTACTACGCGCTCGCTCACGAGCCGTTCGAAGGGTGCGACGTGCATCTGATTAACGACTTCTCGCAGGGGGCGGCAGTTCATCACAACGATCCTCTCGTGCAGATTCTGCACCACCTGCCCTCGTCAGAGCTGAAGCAGTTACCACTGTCAAAATCGCGCATCGCGATCACATTGCTTGCTGCGCTCGAAAAGCGCGCACTAAAACGGGCTCAAGCGATTATCTGCGACAGCAAAGACACGATGGCCCAGGCGCTCGCGCGGTATCCGGAGCACGCGGCGAAGCTGATAGTCGTACCTAACGGTGTTGACGTGAGCCTTTTCAAACCTGCCGACACACCGACCGAAGGCGCTGTGGCCGAGAAACCGCTCGTTGTGTGTGTCGCGCGGGGACTTGAGGCGAGAAAAGGTGTCGCGTATTTGATCGAGGCGCTCGCGGCGGCCCAGCGCGTCAGTCCGATTGAACTCGTTATCATAGGCAAAGACTCACAACGACTGAAGCAGCGGATGCTGGCGCACGCACGCGCGCTCGGTGTAATCGACGTGGTCACGCTTGTGGATTACGTATCACTGCACGATCTTATCGAGCTATATCGGCGCGCCACCGTGACCGTGGTGCCTTCACTGCTCGAGGGATTTGGCAGGCCCGCGCTCGAATCGATGGCGTGCGGAACGCCCGTGATCGGAACGGCTGTTGGAGCGATCCCAGAACTCGTCGACGAAAACTCCGGGGTGCTCGTTACTCCCGGAGATGCAGGCGCTCTCGCCGCGGCGCTGATCGATTTGCTCCAGGATAACGGACGAGTGAAGCGGATGGGGGCGGCCGCACGCCGACGTGCGGTTACGCTTTTTGCCTGGGCCAACGTCGCACAGCGCGTACTCAGCGTGTGCGAGGAAGCGACTTTACCGTGAGGTGACCTCTTCGTATATTTCTTCGAGCTTCTGGACGTGGACGTCCAAGTCAAAGGCTCTCGCCGATGTCCGCGCGTTTTTGCTCATTTCGCTACGGAGCTTCGAATCAGACGAGAGCATTTGTAGAAGCGAAGCGAGTGCTGCAACGTCACCGGGAGGAAACAGGAAACCGTTGTACCCATCTTCGATGAGCTCAGGAATTGCGCCTGTCCGGCTTCCTATGACCGCGATCCCGTGCTGATAGTATTCGGGTATCACGAGTCCGAACGTCTCCGCGTAGATGGACGGCACGACAGCCACATCGGCGATACTGTAAAGCTGCCGCAGCGCATCAGGATCTAAAAAGCCGTAGAAAACAATTCTGTCGTCATCGCGCGCATCGCGCTGGAAACGCGCCCCGTCACTGCCCTGACCAACGACGTGCAGTCGCGCATCTTTGAGGTCTAAGCCCTTTACGGATTCGATGAGGGACTGCACCCCCTTGTGTTTTCCCAGACGGCCGACGTAGAGTATGTCAAACGTGCTATTGTTCACCGTTGCGACGGGCTCGCTTTCCGGTATCCCAAGGGGAAGTTTCAGCTTTCGTGCGTCTGCAAACAGCCCGAAGCCGGAAAGCGTGTTAAACACAAAGTCAGACGGGGCGATAACGACAGCCGGATCGATTCGTTTGTAGAACCAGCGATAGACCTGACACGGGCTGCGGGCTCTCAGGCACGAGACATTAGCTCTCGTGAGCAGGGTCGTCTTGGGACAAATGAGGGTGTAGTCGTGCACGGTGTGAACTGTGGGAATGCCAAGATCCTGAGCGGCACTAAAAACAGATGCCGACAACCCCTTGAAATTATGCACGTGCACGAGGTCTGGCCGCTCACGCTTCAGTGCTTCCTTTATAAAGGTATACGTGTGTGGATTCCAAATATCGAATGCGTGCCAGAGTGGCTTGATAAAGCTGGGTTTGCGCGAATAGTAATAGTTCGAGTAAAGGTTTAAGGGGTAAAATCGGTAAATGGCATCGTTTCGCTCGCCTATTTTGTCGCGAGTTGACGATCCGTTTCGGCCAAAAGGGGCGGACGTTATCACAGAGATATCGTGACGTTCGCTGAGCTTCTCTGAGATGTGGGAGACATACAGCTCAGCGCCACCGTGAATGCATGGCGGGTAAAGGTTAGAGACCATGCAGATTTTCACGAGCACAACCTCGAAAACTGAGGCTCAAAAAAGCCGATCGGATGCCTGAGTGTATTCTTTTCAACTGAGCTCATATTAAGCCATCGTATACTCCCATAGTCCGGGCAATCGCCTGAGTCCATGTAAATTCACTCTTTACCCTCTGATAGCCGTTGTGGCCCATCCTCTCTGCCAGCTCTTCATCGCTCAGCACCGCTCGTATTGCTTCCACAAGTCCGTGCAGATCGCCTGGCTGAATTACGAGCCCATTGTAGCGATCTTGGATCACCGATGGGATGCCTCCGACGTTCGTACCGATGACTGGTCTGCCGCAGGCGTTTGCCTCAGCCAAAACCATCCCGAACCCTTCGGCATCGGTGAGCGTAGGGAGCACAGTGAGATGCGCTCCCCGATAATAAAGTGGCATCTCTTCGTCGGGTATGAGCCCGACGAATACAACCCGGTCTTGAACTCCGATACGCCGCGCATAAGTTGCGTAGTGTGAGCGCCAGTTTCCATCGCCCACAACCATGAGGGTTACGCTTGGGTCAAGACTTCGGAGCGCACTGATAAGAATAGGGAGCCCTTTGTGCCGGTGGGATTTGCTTAGCTGGCCGACGAAGAGGATAACGTGCCCTTCGAGGCAGTACTTATCTCTTATGTGGCCAGAGTCGACCGTCGGATTGAATGTCGCGACGTCTACACCGGGGGGCACGGCGGACGTTTTGCTGAGATAACCTTGCAGAAACGGAGAACGTGCGGCGTAGTGTTGAGACGTCGTTATGATCCAACGAGCGCGGCGAATAGTGCCCCTCCCGAGGAAGCGATAGTAGGCCTTTACCAAGAGCCTGGTCGTCGCATTTATTCCCACCGCGTCATTGAGATAGGTCAAGACGAACGGCTTATCACGAGTGACTCGAGCGGCGACGTCAGCCATATACGGGACGGGCAAAAATCCGTTCACCACGTCGGGGTCAACCTCGTCGATAACTCTCTTTATGGATCCAAACCAGCGCAAGCTGAACGGGGTGTTCGACACAGTCGCAAGTCGGGGAAGCGTGAAAACTGTCGGGCCGGATTCGTCGAGCACGCGTGAACAGGTTATGACTGTCGTGTCGACTCCTGCGTGGTGCAAGCCGACTGCGATTCTGTAGGTGTACTTCTGAAGCCCGCCTACGCCGCTATAGTACGGTGAAGCAATTAGCGCCTTCATATGGGGTTGCACTCGCGCCTGTTCGGGAATGAGCGGTAGCCGCCACGCGACCGGCGCAGGAAGAAGTGGGATGTAATCATCTGGGCGGCCTTTGGTTAGCTCATCAGTTTCACGTAGGTGTCTATAATGCTTTCTGAGATGTCTGACCACGCGAATTTCTTTGACATTTCGAATCCGTTTTCAGCCAGTTGTTCACGAAGTGCGTCGTTGCTGACGAGCTTCAAAATAACGTCAGCGATTTCATCGGGCGAGCCGTCACTGACGAGGAAACCATTGACGCCGTCCTGAACGAGTTCCCGGACGGCGCTCATTTCGTGCCGTATGCTGATCACCGGCAACCTGCACGCATTTGCCTCGATGATAACGAGGCCGAACCCTTCGCGAACGGAAGGGAGAACGAATACCTTCGATGACTTCATGAACGCGGTAAGCCCGTCTTGATCGACAAAGCCCGTAAAGGTGATGTTCTCGTCGAGTCCAAGCTTTGACGCCAGGTCTTCGAGCGAGGCTCGCTGCGGACCGTCCCCGATAATGGCGCATCTAATGGCAGGAACCTTCGTTCGCGCGATCGCAATCGCGTTCAGCAAGAGATCGACGCGTTTTTCACTGATGAGCCTTCCTGCAAACAGCACGTCGCTTGCGGTCAACGCAGGCGCGATCATCGTGATGCGCGCAAGATCGATGCCGACGGGAATGACGTCGATGCGTTCGGGTTTGACGTGACACCGTATTAGGTCATCTCTCGTCTTCTGCGATATCGCTACGATACCATCAGGGAGCCGCATCGTCAGTCTTTCGACAATTCTGCCTATGCTGCCGCGGATCGATCCAACATACTCCCGCCAATAAGTGTCCCATACCTCGAGCCACGTGACCACTAACGGTTTTCTTTTTACGATTGAGGCAACTTTGCCCGCAAAGCATGGAAAGTAGGGGAATTGGTTGCAGTCGATGACGTCGCAATCCGCATTCAGCAACGCCGGCAAGACCCTCATCGAGTAGACGATGGCTTCGGTAATCGAGCGGACGCCTTGCTTGTTGTACAGTTCGCGAACCTTGCACACGCCGTGGAGGTGAACGTTGTCCGTGACAATCGTATCAGCTCCCTGCCACCATTTCATGCCGTAAATGTGGACCTCGTGCTCTCCGTTTTCGGCGAGCTTGCGCGCAAGCTCCCACAGACGCTTGTCCGCGCCTCCCATGTTGTAGGGGTAAATTGCGTCCATCACATATGCGATCTTCATAGCGTTCGCCTCCGGCCCGGAGCCATCCACTGCTTCACCAAGAAAGACTATGTTCCGTCCATCCCTGATGGAACTTAGTTTTGGTCGATCTCCGCGCTTGCCTTAGTCTATCGCCATCTTACCTATGCTAAAACCATGGCGCACATTCAATCAACATGTCCGTTTCAATCTCAAATCCTTGTGCGACGAGGTTCATACTGTCAACGACACACCCACAGTACGCCCAGACCCCGTGTACAAGTCAGTTATGTCTTTTTTAAAGAGCATCCAAGCCACGGCAGTTAGTACCCGGTTGCCAAAAACGTTGGTTCGGGCCATGGAACCCCCTTCGGTGCGCCCTTTTATCCGTGAGCCAAGGTTGACGTCGTACGTGCTGAGAAGGCGCACGAAGTCCGTTATGCGCTCTGGCGGGTAGGTGCCGTCTCCGTCGATCATAATGAAGTAATCTGCGCGAACAGACGTAAACGCGATCTACATCGCCGATCCCTTCCCCGGCCGCTTGACGTTCAGCAAGGTCGCGTCCTTTTCAAGGGCTGTTTGTTCGTAGCGTCTTCAGAGTCTTCGTCAATGACGTATATGGCGGTGCCGTCCCCTCGTCCGAGAGCACGCGAACAGGAACCATATCAATCGCCTGGCCGATAGTTGCTTCTTCATTGAGGGTCGGAATAAGCACCGCTGCCTTAGGTCTTGTGGATCGGCACGTCTGCTGGCGAGAAATGTTATTAGAGTGAAGCTTAGCTTTTTGAGCTTAAGTCTTGCGTTCTGGTTCATTAGGCCGAAAAAAGGTCCAGCGCCTATGTTGTTGCCCCATATCGTCTAAGATTAACTATATAGGCTCGACTCGTCTATCTCTGATAGAGTCAATACTGCAACGATTTGTTTGAGGCACGATGGATACAGTTGTTTTTTCTGTTTTTCGGCTGCTGATAGGGGTAGCACTGTTCTTTTTCGTTCCTGGTTTCTTCTTTACCGTTGTGTTGTTTCCGAAAAAACAAGACTTGCGGGGTCTGGAGAGAGTCTCAGTGGCGGTTATTATCAGCTTTCTTGTTTCAATTGTTGACGGCACCGTTCTTCTGATGACACTCGGATTAGATTTTACGACGCTCACCCTCTCGATGTCTGCGCTGGTGGCGGTGTTCGCGACGGCAGCGTTCGCACGGTGGCGACGCATTCCCCAGTCTGACCGACTAGTCGTCCAAGGTGTAGGCAACCCTGTCGTACTACCGGCGGTGGGAGCCGCGATTTGTCTTTTTCTCGCCTTAGTTGGCACGACGCTCCTGTTAGCCCCCCACCAGAACGAAGCCAGCTACAGCGAGTTCTATGTATTAGATGGCAACCGACAGACCGTCGCATATCCCTCAAACGTGACTTCGGGAACGCCGTTTACTCTGTTCCTCGGCATCACCAATCACGAGAACACAAGCAATACTTATGGCGGCACGGTGTCGCTGGGTAATTCAACGCTCTATCGTTTCGACAATATGACGCTGATCCGAGGCCAAAACGTTGAACGGCCTATACGTATCTCACTCACTTCCTTAGGCGAAAAGCAGAAACTGAAGTTCACGGTAGTTGATTCCTTTGATAAGACCTACGAATTGCACCTGTGGGTCAACGTGCGCGCGCCCTAACAGATTGCTTCACGTGCTCGACGGCGTCGTTGCCAACGTCAGACTCGCACTGGCGTGGCCAAGTTACTGTTTTTTGACGATAGATGTAGCCGACAGGCACCCGTTGTAAAAGCTTGTGGGGTTATCTGAACGCATCAAAAAGCACTAAGCGCTCTCGCACCAAGTCCGGTATTCTCGCGTGCCCGCCGGCAGCTGCAATCTCCTGCTCAGTGATCTTAAATGCGTGCATTAATGGCGCGTTTTTTGTTTCGTCGTACTCCATAACCCGCGGGTCTGAGCGTACAAAGCTCGTAAGCTGCGTCGCAGCTCTTACAAGTGATTTCTTCGCACCGACGACAATCAACAACACGTCCATTTCCCCTTCGTGAACGCCCATCTCAAGCGCTTTTCGTATCTGCCGGCAAGCGCTCAAGTAGAGCAGGATTTCGACGCTAAGGTCCCTAGCGATGTTTCGATGATCGCGAAACGACCGCATAGCGTAGCGTACTGCACAATCAACGTGTCGCCTGCCGGCGACTTTTGTGGCGTCCACGGCTTGAATTGTTGTGTTGCTTGAATGTGCAATGGCATCAAGCTCCCTCAAGAAAGCCGGGACGCTCCCAATGGTGATTTTTCCGGCCACAACGTCATATTGCATGGGTTGGCTCACTCGTCTGTGAGAAACGTCGCGTCCCCCCGATCCTTTCGATCAAGAACGCCGCGGCGTTCGCCGAGTTGCGTAAAGACATCTGACGCGACGGCAGGACCAAGAAGTGCCGCCACCGTTTCAAAAGGAGCATTTTTGAGTCCTTTTCGGCTTGTGAAACCCGCATCGTGCAGTTTTCGAGCGCGAACCCGCCCGATGTTTTTCAGTTGCACGAGGTCGAGGAGCTCACGATTGATACCAAACTGGATCCGCGCTGTGAGCTCCCGGGCTTGTTTCCTTGAAGGAACCTTGAGGTAGGCCGCGAGCTCGGCGAGCGCGTGACTCACCCACTGCACTGTATCGACGAGATTTCTGATGTCGCCTGGCCCGACGTTGTAGCTTTCGGTGATCTCCTTCTCGCTTACTTCGGTTATCCAGTCGTTGACGAGCATTGCCGTTTTTACCTCAGAGAGGAACCAGTCGTAATCGACGTCTCTAAATCGATGAGGGATCTCATCCAGGAACTCATCGAGGTGCCGATTGACAAATTCAGTTACCAAGCGGTAATCTTTGCTTCGCATGAACAGGCGCTTGACGTCCGGGGTTGAACAGATGAGGTGGAGCAGCGATACGTCGCTCACCATCTCGGCGTCGCTTAGTCCTCTTCGTATCTTCACCGCAGTCAGCGGATCGACATAGAGCCGCGATACGAGATGCCCAAACGTCGTCGCCTTGACGCGCCCGCTCGAATCGACAAGCATCTCTTCGTTCTCGAGAAATGCCAAAACGCGGTCGATCGTATATCGCAAGAGGTTAAGTCCCGTCTTCTGCTGAAATCCGAAGAACGTCGCGTCAAAGAACTGTTCGAGAGCAGCCCTCGTGTGCGCGAAACCGTTTGAAATAGTCGAGAGAACGTGCATGCGAAGTGCAGTTTCCGTTCCAAGTTTTGAAATAACGTCTTCGGCCTCGCTGAGGATATAGTGGTCTGCGAGCGCCTCACACTCGCTCGGCGATTTCGCGATGAGAACTGCCTCCCCGTACGCGTCGAATCCAGGCCTCCCCGCGCGACCGGCCATTTGCTTGTATTCGAGCACGGGAATGTCCGTCATGCCGTAGTTCGCGTCGTAACGCTTGTAATCTCTGATAACGACCCTTCGGGCAGGAAGGTTGAGTCCCGACGCGAGCGTGGGCGTCGAGACGATGACCTTAATAAGGTTGGCGCGGAACCACGTTTCGACGAGTTTTCGGTGGTCGCTGAGAAGGCCGGCGTGGTGAAATGCTGCCCCGTTGCTCACGCAGTAAGCGAGCTTCTCAGCAATCCCAGTCTCCCCGTGGATTTTCGCAGCAAGCTCCTTGCAGTCGAAATCCCCCTGTGACCGGAGCGTCGTTGCCACTCTCTTTGCAAGGCTTTCGGCATTTCTCCGTGTATTGACAAAGATCAAGCATTGACCGCCTTCTCGCAGAGTATCGATGGCGAGTGCAATCGCTGGGTCGGTGGCGCCATCTGAAACGGCTTTTTTCACAATGCCGCGCGGTGGCGCGTCGTGTACGAACGCGATAACGGCGCGCTCAGGTAGATAAAGGCCCTCGTGCAGTGCGACGGGCCTCCAGTCGCTTCTTATGAGTTGCGCGTCAAGCCAGGCTGCCATATCGTCGGCATTGGAGACCGTTGCACTTAGCGCGAGAATTTGAGCCGTCGGATTGAGTCGCTTAAGCTTAGTGAGCGTTACTTCGAGCGTTGGACCGCGATCTATCGAGTCCAACAAGTGTATCTCGTCCGCGACGACGACGCTAAGCGCCTGCATCCACGAAACGCCGTTTCGTAGCAGTGAATCGGCCTTCTCCGAAGTGGTGACTATGATATCGTTGTGTCCCAGATTGTCATCACGAACGTCGTAGTCTCCCGTTGAGATCCCGACTCGCACGCCAGACGCGGCAAATAGCGAGAATCGGTCGAACTTCTCCGAAGCGAGCGCTTTCAGGGGGACGATGTACAGGCATTTGCCGCCATTGGCGATCGAATTGAGCATCGCGAATTCCGCGAGCAGCGTCTTGCCGGAAGCAGTGGGCGTCGCGACGACCATACTCGCACCGCTGAGCAGCCCGCAATCCAATGCCTCGGCTTGCGGCGGATAGAGCTCAGTGAAGTCAAGCCGAGTGTAAAAACGCGTAATCTTCCCTGGTAAATCCGTTACGTCCATGCTGCTCCAGGTAATCCATATGAGCCGTCCGATATTAATATCGTTCTCAGCAGTTCCTGCGCCAGCGGAGCATGAGCGATGAGAGCCGCAGCCGCCAAGGCCGACGGTAGGCTCCCCTTTATACCGGCGCTGTCAGATTTGTAAGCGCCCGTTCGCTCATTCGTGCAAAAAAAGTGCAATAACGTTGCAAAAAAACTTCCTAAGGTCGTTAACAGGTTCCTCTTCGCGACATATCCAACGTGTCTCTTTTTCCACAGAACCAACAGACTCACGATAAGCGTGAGACAACCCATGCATCGACCCTTTCTGTGGAACGACCGAGATTCTGTTAACGACCTTAGTAATTTAAGACCGAGGCAATAAATAATATAGCCAGTAGCTATTTTAAGATTTATAACAACTTTAGTTTGTTACTCCGCGCACGCCTACACGAAAGCGCCGCGCCGGGAGCTTGCGAGCAGGAATGGCCAGCGCTTTTAAGCTTCAAGCCCGCTTGCAGATTGCCGATACGTGCCAGAAAGCTTTCGATCTTAGTTTGTAGCCGGCGGGCGCGTCTATCGAGGTGCACGGAACGTGATCTTTGATCTGCACATTCATTCAAAATACTCGGGCGATTGTGCGATGGAGCCGGCCACCATTCTCAAGGTCGCAAAGAAACTTGGATTGGACGGCATTGCCGTCGCGGATCACTTGACTATCAAGGGCGCAGTTGAGACGTGCAGGTTGAACGACGATCCTGATTTTTTAGTCATTGTCGGCGCAGAAATTGAAACGGCGAACAAGGAGGACCTTGTCGGTTTGTTTCTCACAGAGGAAATTGAGTCCAGAAACACTGCGGACGTAATCACAGAGGTCAAAGCGCAAGGTGGCATCGTTTTTTGGGCGCACCCATTCCGAATCGGGAAGAACCTATTGCGCCCCGAGGCGATTGAGCGACTCGATCTCATTGAGGGATTCAATTCGAAAACGAGCGCCTCGCGCAACGCGCTTGCGCAACAGCTCGCCCTTCAATATGATAAACCCGTCATAGGGACCAGCGATGCGCATCAGGCTGTGGAAATAGGAAATGGCAAAACGTTGATACGTTGCGCTGATTTTGGCGCGACTAGGGAATCGCTTGCTTGCGGGAAGACGCAGATCGTCGACTCTCACTTGTCCTATGATTACTTATACGATATGCTTGAGGATCCATAATCCGTTTCGCCAACGCCTTTCGTTTGACAGCAAGAAAAGGTCTCGTGACAACGGTTCTAGCGTGATGGGGGCTATAGGCATAAAAGCGCTCTGTCTTTTAGGCCGCTTAATTCCGCGCATCAATCACGTTTAATAATGAAAAACTACAAATAGGAGTGAAGCAGAAAAACTGTTGTTTAAACTTAGTGAGGTGACCAGCCAAATCAGACCGGACAGCACAACATCGAAACTATTTTGTTGCGTAAGCATTGGTCATTTCGACCAAGTAAGCGAGTCGGCCGTCGATTTGGAGATGGCCGATGCATCTTACACAAGGTTGATTTAAATCGTTCTTTTTTTTGACTAAGGCGCGAGGTGGCACTAACCTTTTTTTCGTGCAGCATTTGTCGCGATTTTGTTCGTGCTAACTCAAATAGACTTTTGAACAAAAAATATGGAGCAGAGAAGTATCTAATTCTCTACTCACGGCGTGTCGGCGTTCTGATTAAGTCACTTCAAATGAGTTGATATTCGCTGTACTTGTGCTAGATACGTGTCGTCGTCGCTTGAATACGTGTCGCAGTCGCTTGAAATGGCTTTTTAGGTTACGACATATCCCGTGTTATTGTTTACCAGCCAGATTGTGTCTCTTAGCCTGATGTATTAGTTACACTTGTCGCGCCGATCTGCTGAGGAATAACTCCTTGGAAAACGATTTGGTATGCAGGCTGGCCAGCGAATGTCAAATTGGTCTCATTGAGAATCGTAAAGTTCTTGTAAAACCCTGTGCCGTTACTTTTTAAAGCGCGTTCAAGTTGAAACCTACGAAATCGCTGAGTTGTTGGCCAGCGGGCGGAGACGGGCTCGTAGTCGTCGTGCAGCCGGCTGCCGTCACCGCCAGCGTTATTAGCGCTGCGATCACGAGCGCCGTAATTAGATTGAGATTATCCATTGTGTCAGCTCTCGAGCATATGGAAAGCTTATATCAATAAAGTTTGCATCTTCACGCCGAGCCGATTCAACACGCGTCATCTCCGAGCAACCAATGAACTGGTTGGTTTCGTGTGAGCTCGCTTCAATGCAGGGACAAGTCGCGGCTGTTCGTTCACTTGGCCCCCAATAAGTCTTTATTCGAAAAGGAACTTCAATGATGATGAGCAATCGCAAATCGTTACACGTTGCGATGTTTCACGTTTTTGGAAGCTGCGCTTGGGATACCCATTTCGCAGCCTGCCACCTCGGTGGACGCATGGCGAACGAGACAACCAAATATTCAAAGAGGCTAGACGTGCTGCCGCCCTACCTTTTCGCCCAAATAGATACGTTGAAGGCAGAAAAGGAGGCACAGGGAATCGACGTCATTGATCTTGGAGTGGGAGACCCAGACCAGCCAACGCCGCCTCATATCATAGATTCGCTCGTGCGCGCCGCGCACAACGATGCGAACCATCGGTACCCGTCCTCTGAAGGTATGCTAGCATTTAGAGAGGCCGTGAGTGACTGGTACGCAAAGAAAGGTATCGCCGTGGATCCAGCGCGTGAAGCCTCCGCACTGATCGGATCGAAGGAAGGCATAGCGCATCTTCCCTTGGCATTTATCAACCGAGGGGATAAAGTTCTTGTTCCCGATCCAGCGTATCCCGTGTACCGGATAGCCACTATCATGGCTGATGGCAAGCCAATAAGTATGCCACTAACTGCTGACAACGGGTTCTTGCCTGACATTGACAAGGCCGTGACTGATGCCAAGCTGCTCTTCATCAACTATCCGAACAACCCGACAGCCGCTGTCGCTGACAGTGGCTTTTTTAGAGCCATTGTCGATTACGCCTCTGACAATGATATTATCGTCTGCCATGATGCAGCGTATTTGGAGTTGACTTATGACGGCTACGCAGCTCCGTCGTTTCTCTCCACACCAGGGGCAATGGATGTTGGAATCGAAATCGGCAGCCTCTCCAAAACGTACAATATGACCGGCTGGCGAATAGGGTTTGCAGCAGGAAACGCTGACGTCATAGCCGGCCTCAGAAAAGTCAAATCGAACCTGGATTCAGGCGCATTCCAAGCGGTGCAGGAAGCAGGGATCTCAGCTATGACGGGGCCACAGGACACGGTTGAAGTGCTCAAGAAACTCTATTCAGAGCGCAGAGACGCACTGGTCAATGGCCTCAGGAACATCGGCTGGTCCGTGGACAAGCCGAACGCAACGTTTTATGTCTGGGCCCCCGTGCCAGACGGAAGCTCCTCCCTCGAGTTCTCAATGCGACTCCTAAATGCCGGAATTGTCGCAACGCCAGGTATTGGCTTCGGGGACCACGGGGAGGGCTACATCAGATTCGCGTTGACGGTGCCCGTCAGCACGATCGAGGAGGCAGTGACACGGCTCCAGGAGGTCCTCTAATGGATTTCGGCACCCGCGAACATCTTGGCGAGAAGAACGGCCACCTCATCATTGGGGGCGCCGACGCCGTTGAGCTGGCACTGAAGCACGGGACGCCGCTCTATGTCACTGATGAGGGGCGCATTCGAAGCAACTACCGGCGCTTCGCGGCCGCGTTCCCCGATGCGGACGTATACTACGCTGTGAAGGCGAATGGCCACATAGCGATCCTACGCATGCTCGCGCAAGAAGGTGCCGGCGCCGACGTATTCTCCGACGGTGAGCTGTATGCTGCCCTCCTTGCCGGGATCCGACCCGGCCGCATCCTCTTCAATGGAAACGCGAAAACGGACGTCGAACTTGCAATGGCGTGTGAAACCGGCGTGAGGGTTTCCGTCGACTCACATGATGAGCTCCGAGCGCTCGCACGAATTGCCTCAGATGCAGACAGAGAGGTCGAAATCGCATTTAGGGTCAATCCCGACGTATCCCCCGTGACTCACCCCAAGATCGCAACGGGCCTGGCACAATCAAAATTTGGAATCCCCACCACTCAGGTGCTTGCGTGCTACGCTGAGGCGCTCTCGCTTGAAGGTGTCCGGCCTGTTGGCATTCATTGCCACATCGGTTCACAGATTCTCGAGCTTAGCCCCTTCGCAGAGATGATGACGCGGATGATGGATCTCGTTGAAAAGCTCAGAAACGACCTTGAGCTCGAACTCGATTTCGTTGACATCGGCAGCGGACTGGGCATACCGTACGCCGGGCCGGCTCCAACCCCAACTGACCTCGCGAACGTGATTCTGCCGATCTTCACGGAACGTACACGCGCGCTGGGGGTGCGCCCCAAGCTCGTGCTTGAACCGGGAAGATACGTCGTAGGTGACGGCGCAATTCTACTCTGTGCGGTAAACACCGTCAAGGAGGCGCATAGCACTTTCGTCGGCGTTGACGCGGGGTTTAATCTACTGCTCCGACCGACCTTGTATGAGTCGTACCACGAGGTGATCGTCGCTAATAAACTCGATAAAACACCCGATCACGTGTACACGGTCGTTGGCCCGATATGCGAAAGCGGCGACATACTGGCAAGAGAGAGACGTCTTCCACACGTTGAAAAAGGGGACCTAATCGCTATACTCGACACAGGCGCGTACGGGTTTGCCATGAGCTCTCAGTACAACGGACGCGCGCGCGCTGGTGAAGTCCTCGTTAGCGCGGGCGAAGCAGAAATCATTCGAAGGCGCGAAACCTACGACGATCTCTTGATCGGGCAGCGTATTCCGCCGCGCCTGCTATGAGGGGGGTGCTATGAGGGCGATAGAGTTCGTCAAGATGCACGGTAATGGGAACGACTTCGTCGTCATTGATGAGACCGAGAAAGTGACCATCAAAAACAAAGCCAGTTTTGCCATGAAGACGTGTAATCGTCGGTTTGGCATAGGCGCCGATGGGATCCTTTTCGTGTCGCGCCCTGCGGGGGTCGATCTCGGCATGCGATTGCTTCAGCCTGACGGTTCAGAAGCGGAGATGTGCGGAAACGGCATTCGTTGTCTGGTGATGTACGCCGTCGATGCCGGATATGTGAAGCGCGGCATGGTCACGGTGAAAACAAACGCGGGGGTTCGCGAAGTCACCGCTAAGAAAAGCTCGGTAATTGTCGATATGGGCAAGCCTCAGTTTTCCCGCTCAGTGATACCAGCTCTGGGGACGGGCGATCAATTCATCGAAACTATGCACGGGGTTGTGGTTTCTGCGGTCAACACCGGCGTCCCGCATGCGGTGATCTTTGAAGATCAAGCTGACGTCGACGTGCATGACCTAGCAGTAAAGATTCGGTTTGATCCAGTGTTCCCTCAAGGAGCCAACGTCAATTTTGTGAAAGTCGATGGTAATGCGCTTGTTGTTCGGACGTACGAGCGCGGCGTGGAACGTGAGACTCTCAGTTGCGGCACCGGTGCTGTCGCAGCCGCAGCTGTCGCAAACCAGATGGGTCTCATAGACACTCGGGTCACCGTCAAAACGTTAGGAGGTTCTTTGAAAGTCACTTTGAGGAACGACCGCGCCCTGATGGAGGGGCCGGCGGAAACGGTTTATAAGGGCATCTATTTCATAAAAAAGGTTAAGCATCGGAGAGTCCCTGATCTGTAATCTTAAAATACGCGGTTCTCTCGAGTGGCATTATTGAATGCTTCTTCAATATCGCACATCGCCGTTCCGAGTGAGTTTTTACGAACTGTAAAACGATGGCGGAGACGTTATCAAGCAAATACCCAGCAACAGGCAGCACCTCCATGGTGTCGGTGTCGACATACACCTGATTGGTTACCACAACGGCCAGGTCATACCTTTTGGCTAAACCGAGCAGTAAAAGAACTTGATTGGCGAAAGCGTGTCGCGACCGCGACCTAATCTCTTTGTCTTTTGCCTGTTCGAGCCGATAGTACGTGGTCGCCGCGTCGAAAATGATAAGCCCTACACTTTCCTTCGCTATTTTCTTGATATTTCGCAGCGTAGCCCGCTGCTGGTCGAAGCTTTTCACCTCGAAAACGAGCAGTTTTTGACTGAGCGGTACAGTGTCTGTTGCAGCGATCTGAGCGAAGCGTTCGCTTGGGAATGGACCAGAGGCGACAAATATCACGCGCTTTTCGCGTCTTATGACATTCGTAGCTAGCTGTATGCATAGGCTGGTCTTCCCACTTCCCGGCTCCCCATAGATGTGCGACACGACTCCTGTCGCAAAGCCGCCGCCGATGAGAGAATCGATGCCGCGACAGGTACTTGGATAACGCGTCACTGTTCACTTCCTCAAAGCAAATCTAACCTCAAAAACAACGCAAAGCCGCTTGCTATGGCATTTATAGAGAGTTATAGTTATAAACTTTCGTTCCACAATAAAAACAGGAGGAGCAAAGATCTACATAGCCCTAGCAACCACGGACTTCGCACTCTACCAGGACATCACCAGGGAGCTTCGCGAGAGGAGGCTCAAATTTGTAACTGTTGCGCCAAGCGAAACTATAGGACGCGAAGTTGCCGTGGTGATTACTTCTGACAAAGAGGCGAGCGCGATCTGCTTTCCGAATGTCGTTATCGCGTCTGATCCCGAGATGGCGGTCAGTGAAGCGATCCGACGTCTCAGGAATACCGGCGTACCTGAAAGCGCCGTCATAGGGATCGATCCAGGAGATGAACCCGGGATTGCCGTCGTCGCAAATGGTATCGTTGAAGCGGTTTACCGTGTCCCTTTAAGACAGGCTTCGAAGATTGTGGAGCGCATTCAGCAGACTTATCCTGATATCCTCGTAAGAATTGGAAACGGAGCACGCTTGACGAGCACGTACTTAGCAAACGCCTTAATTTCGCACGGCATCGCCGTTGAGTTCGTCGATGAAAATGGAACTTCGCCATACCTGGGGAAGGGCACGGCAGGAATCGCGATTTCAGACATCGTTGCCGCCATCAACATCGCATCCACGCAAGGCACCCCAGCGGGGCATCAAGACGTGCTCCCTTCGAAGGGTGAGATCCGGCGGATTCAAGAGAGGACCAGAGAGCTCTCTGAAGGTCGAACAACAATTTCGCGAAATCTTGCCCAACGGGTAGCAAAAGGCGAAATAACGATAAGTCAAGCTCTCGCGGAACATGCGGGAGCAGGCGAGAATAAAACGCACTAGTTGCCGAGTCGCTCCCAAGCCTCCTGTTCAGCCATCCTCATAACACGCTTAACAGCGATATTTAGCTTTTTGGCAAGCGCAGTTGCATCGTCAAATTCGGCGGCAACGTTGAGTATAGTCCCGTTCTGATCTGTCGCAACTTTTACGTTGATCGCGTGGGATTCATTGCCTATGCGCACCGTTACGGGCTCAAAACGCCTCAGTGTCTTGATTCTATGATGTGTAGGCGTGATTCGCACCCCTAAGCTGCCAGTTTCTTTAATGATCGTCTTTGCAAGTCGGTGTGATTCAGCGGGACGGGCGATCACCTGGATAATGTGTCCAGCTCTGCTTTTTTTCCCCGTCGTAGGTATTATTGCCACGTCGAGCGCGCCAATTTCGAGGAGCCCCTCTATGAGGCTTCCGAGCACCTCCCCTGTGACATCATCAACGTTGGTTTCAAGCACCTGGACGTCATCGAGCAGCAGTTCTTCATTGACCTGGCCGAGCGTGGCACGCAGGACGTTTGCGTGAAGGTAGTTTCGAGACCCAGCGCCGTACCCCACGCGCTCGATGGTCATTTGTGGCAAGAAAACGTCCGAGATTCCGGTGAAAAATGCAAGTATTGCCGCACCTGTCGGGGTGAGCAGTTCGCCTTCAACGGGCCCTCCTCTGGTTATCAGGTGGTATTTGGAGAGTATAGCAGTAGTCGCAGGAGCGGGCACGGGCAGATGCCCGTGAGCAGTCTCTACAGACCCCCCGCCCACGCATATCGGGGCCGTGAATACGGAGTTAACCTGGAGTTGCGAAACAGCAGTGCAGGCACCGATCACATCTGCAACGGCATCTTGAGCGCCCACGTGGTGGAATACGAGCTCATCTGTGTGAACTCCGTGCACGGCTGCCTCTGCCTCTGCCAGGATCTCAAATATCGCGCTCGCGTCAGCGAGTATCGATGAATTGATCCCGCACGATTGAATCGCGTCGATGAGTTCCAGGTACGAGCGTGACCCGTCGCGCTCGATCACGTTGACTCGCACTGCTCGTATCCCAGACTTTTGCACCTGGCAGATCTGGACTTCGACGCCCGCGGCTTCCATGTTCTCCCGAACAGCGGATGCGTCCGCGCCAAGATCGATGAGGCAGCCGGTCAGCATGTCCCCCGAAGCGCCGGAAAATGGCTCAAATGCAAGTATGGTCATGCGTACGCGATTAGGGTCTTTTAGCCACCCTTATATATCACCATGTTATCATATAAGCTTAGGTTTTGATCGCATGCCGCAAGAGGCCCAGCTAAAAGTCGCCAAAGCGTATCCGAACGATTCTGGAAGAGGTATCGCTCGACTCGACCCAGAAACACTTCTGAAGCTTCAGCTATCTCCTGGAGAAATCATTGAGATCGTTGGCAAGACCAGTACCGCTGCAAAAGTCTGGCGGGCCGATCGTCAGGATTGGCACGAGGGCATCATACGGATAGATGGTTTCATTCGTCAAAACGCAGGCGTCGGGATGGGGGAGCGCGTTCTTGTGCGCAAGCCAAAGGTGAACGAAGCGCAGAAAGTTGTGCTCGCTCCTCCTGAGGGGAGTGTCGCCCAACCGCTTGCCGAGATGACGGAGAGCGTGCACCGTCAGCTGCTCAAGCGCCCCATGGTTCAGGGAGACGTCGTGCCCATTATGAGTGTTGCGTCACACCCGCTCTTGAGGGTGCCGGGCCAAGCCGTGCCCCTCGTCGTCGTCAATACAAGTCCGCTTGGCGTAGTATTCATCACTGAGCGGACCCAACTTGATCTAAGGGATAAGCCCGTCAAAGGGTTTGAATCCGTGCGAGCTACTGGCATCTCGTACGAAGATATCGGAGGCCTAAGCGACGAGATACAGCGCATACGAGAGATGATCGAACTTCCCGTAAAGCATCCCGAAGTCTTTCAAACCCTTGGCATAACGCCGCCGAGCGGCGTGCTGCTTTACGGCCCCCCCGGTACTGGCAAGACTCTCATTGCAAAAGCTGTTGCGAATGAATCGGGCGCGACCTTCTATTCGATAGCGGGGCCTGAGATTATGAGTAAGTACTACGGGGAGAGCGAGCAAAGACTGCGTGAAATCTTCGAGGAAGCCCGCGAGCGCACCCCCTCGATTGTATTTATCGATGAGCTTGATTCAATCGCGCCGAAGCGCGAAGACGTAACTGGAGAAGTCGAGCGACGCGTTGTCGCGCAGCTGCTTACCATAATGGACGGGCTTGAAGAGCGGGGCGAAATAATAATAGTCGGAGCGACAAACAGGGTTGAAGCGATTGATCCTGCTTTGAGGCGTCCGGGGCGGTTCGACAGGGAGATTGAAATATCGGTGCCGGATTATAGCGGCAGAGAGGAGATACTACAGATTCACACGCGGGACATGCCGCTCGCCAGCGACGTCGAGCTTGAAACGCTTGCGAGCATCACCCACGGCTTTGTGGGAGCAGATCTTCTCTCGCTCACGAAAGAGGCGGCGATGCGTGCCTTGAGGAGATACATGCCAGAAATCGACCTCGACAAGGAGATTCCGGCAGAGATCCTCACTAAAATGAAAATCACTAACGCGGATTTCAGCGAAGCGTTTCGAGAAATTCAGCCGAGTGCCCTCCGTGAAATCCTTGTCGAAATTCCTGATACCACTTGGAGCGACGTAGGCGGGCTTGAGGAAGCGCGGCAGGAGTTGATCGAAGCGATAGAATGGCCTCTGAAAGAGCCCGGATCATTCAGAAGAATGGGTATTAAGCCGCCCCGAGGCATCTTGCTCTTCGGACCGCCAGGGACTGGTAAGACCCTCATCGTCAGAGCGGTGGCTAATGAAACTGAAGCGAACTTCATAAGTGTGCGGGGCCCAGAGCTAATGAGTAAATGGGTCGGCGAATCAGAGCGTGCAGTAAGGAGCATTTTTAAGAAGGCGCGACAAGTGGCGCCTGTTGTTGTTTTCCTCGACGAACTCGATGCGCTCGCCCCGATGAGAGGCGTGGAAGACACGTCACGGGTCTCGGAACGAGTCGTGAACACTCTGCTGACGGAGCTTGACGGATTGCAAGATCTCAAGGACATTGTCGTGATCGCCGCTACGAATCGGCCTGACATAGTAGATCCGGCGCTCTTACGTTCTGGACGCTTCGACCGAATGATACTCCTTGGGGCGCCTCAGAAGAGTGCTCGAGTATCAATCTTGAATATCCACACGCGGACAATGCCTCTCTCGAATGACGTTGACATCGAAGAGCTTGCGGATCTTACGGAGTGGTACGTGGGCAGCGACCTAGAGACTCTCTGCAAAGAAGCGGCAATGCTCGCTCTACGAGAGGCGATGGACATAAATTCCATTGAAATGCGGCACTTTAGAGAAGCACTCAAAAAAGTACGGCCGGCGATTGACGAACACACGATGCAATACTACGAGCAGATAAAACAGAAATTTGCAGGGGGGCGACCTGCTGAGCCGACGACGCACATAAGCTATCAGTGAGCGCCGGGCACAAGAAACCCTTTATATGATAAGTACATAGCAAGCAAAGATGAAGAAGGAGATATTCGCTAAGAATCTGTCTAATAAGCAAGTAATGGGGAGCGATGGTACAGACATCGGCACGCTTTATGACCTCATTGTAGATGGGAACACAGGCGATATCCTTGATCTCAAAGTGAAACCCGATCCCGACCTGAATCTGCAGGAGTTTCGGACAGAAAACGACTTTATATTTCTACCATTTGACGCCGTCAGGGCGATAAAGGATTACATCGTCGTCGATAGAAAGTTAATCAAACAGCCGCAGTGATCTCAGGAAACGATGCAGCGCCCGTTTGAGACGAGTCTCGCAGATTGTGGCTGAAAATTGTCGCGTTGGCTCATGGCTTTTGTCATGATTGATTCAGATCGCTGACGTGCAGTGACGTTACTGAGCGGGGCGAAAACTTACATAAAAAGAGGCACGCGTACTAATCCATAAAAGCTTTGCGGCACGTAATCGGACTAAAAAGCGGTTGTAAAGCCTCTCCATAAGCCGATTACGCATCGCAGCGCTCAAAAGGCTCATATCAAGCATCGCGCTTGCAAAGTTTTCGGTGGGTAGGAAGTTCTTATCGGAGGTCCAAGACTATTGACTCGACAGGATGCGACTAGATGAAAAGAGCAGCGTATTCGGTACCTCGCGCGCCATTCTGTTTTTTGGTTGCGGCTGCCGGATGCACAGTAACCTTCAAATCTTCTAATCAGACCGTCGAGCAGCATTGTCACCTGTCATTCGCGAATAAGACTGCTAACAGCCTTCAAGGTATTCCTGACTTAGTGAAGAGAGAGCGCAAAAAAGCTAGAGTAGGGGAATGAAATGCAAGTCGACGATTTAATGAGTGCGCCTGTATACACAGTTTCACCTGATGATACTGTCAGTCACGTGAAAAATGTTATACTTAAGCACAAAGTGGGCAGGGTAGTAGTGGCGTATGAGGGGGCTCTTGTCGGGGTTATCGCCAAATACGACCTCGCGAAGACGCTCGAGTCTTCAGAGGCGGGTTGGCGAAGGAGACATCAAGATCGCGCCTTAGCCAAGACCATAATGTCTGAGAATCCGCTCACTACTTTACCTGAGACGTCAATCGTGAATGCGGCTCAGGAGATGATAGCAAACGGGATCGGCTGCCTCCCAGTAGTAAAAGATGGCGAACTAGTTGGCATCTTCACTGAGACTGATTTGGTAACCTATTTTGCAACCACAGACTCGAGAGTGCAGGTCAAGACTATAATGACCGCTTCCTTTCTCACGTGCCACCGCCACCATTCTATCAACCACGTGTTGCGCGACATGGAAACCAACCACGTTTTTCGGACGATCGTTCAGGAAGGGAACGGCGTTCCTGTTGGCATAATTACGCATACTAATCTGACTTTTGCCAAAGAGCCGTTTGTGAGTTCAAAAGACGTTGTGATGGTGAGAAAGGCCGAACACGCAGGCGCGCAAAAAAATCGATATGTGCGAAAAGTGCTCGAAGTTGCAGAAGACATTATGTCAGAGCCGCTCATAACGATCGGTAGTAATTCAAGAGCAGTGGCCGCCGCCCGATTGATGGTTGCGGAACGAATAGATGCCATTCCTGTCGTCAGAGAGGAGTCGGTCGTGGGCGTTATATCGAAAACCGACATCGTTAAGAGGATGGTAGAATAAGGTGCCTGTCTGTTTGGCTTGATCAACGACGGAAGTAACTAATGCGATTCGACAAAGACGCCTCAAGCACAGCATCAGATCTAGCGGCGCGGGCCTACATAATCGATAAAACTGATCGAATATCCCACGCCCTTGATCTCATGGAAAAACACAAAGTCAATCAACTGCTCGTCACGAACGAAGGGGAGATCTTCGGCGTTTTAACGAAAAAAGGGATTGCACGCACACTGGGGGAAAGTGGCGATGTCATTAAGCCAGCTTCATCACTTCACGTGACCAAAGCAGTTGATGAGACGTTCACCACCGTAAGCGGCGCACTGACTACAGGCGAGATCAACCTCCTGATGAAATCTTCTGAGGTATTGGTCGTCGTATGTGACCAATCTACAGGGTGGATAACGTTTAACGAGATCGTCAAAGTCAGCAGACCAGTCGGATCTGCAGGCGAAATCATGGATCCGCCCGTAACGTGTTCGCCTTTCGACCGAGTGACCCACGTGAGGCGAAGGATGATCGACGAAGATGCGTGGTGGATGATGGTCGTTGAGGACAACAAGCTCGTTGGCATTATAACAGAGAATGACATCGCGAAGGCGATGAGCCAATTTAGAGATATAGTCAAGGCCCACTATCAAGATTCACGGATAAGGAAACTGGTCGTCGATGATATTATGGTCACTGACATCGTATTTGTGAGAACTAGTACTCGGTGCGATGAAGCAGTAGACCTAATGCTGAAACACGACGTCGAGGGTGTGCCCGTCTTTGATCAAACGGATGCGATAGTCGGGATGATTACTCAAAATACTATCCTTCGCAAGCTTGAGTGACACGAGATCAGCAACAGCCCACAGACTGCCCGTTTAACAAAGGCGCTGTCTGCTACCGCGGCGTGATGCCACCCGTGCAGTCGAGCACTCCTGGGCCTCCGATCTCGCCACTGATTTTAATCCGACAGCCGGTCAACATCTGAGTCACCTCCACGGCAGTTACGGTGTGAAGCGTAAGCTTGCTTATTGCAATTCTAGAACGTCCCTCTGCTAACGCCAGCCAGATAACCAACTGGTCGCCCAGATGCACGTCGAACGGTGCCCCTTGCGATAATTGCGTTAGAAGTCGCGCTGCCCCCTCTCGTCCAACGAGCTCAGCAGGCTTGCCTCGCGCGCCTAAAGCATCCCCTGCCAATCTACCTCCAGTTGACGTCTCGGCCCAGAGCACGATGCCGCTTCCAGTCGATGGGTTCTCCTCTCTTTGATCAGAATCTCGCTCGATGCTTACATTTGAATAGCCCGAGCGCGCACAGCTTTGTGTCGCTGCTTCCGCTTGGCGTTTTGCGATGTGAGCTGGGAGATTGCGCGAGTGTGATATCCCTCTGATACCTCGTAGAGATCCCATGCTGACGACATTAACAGCAGTAAGTTTTTCTACCGGCGTGACGACGACCTTTAGGACCCCCCCGCCGCGAGGATAGAAGCCTCTCTTTACGAGGTGCAATTCGTAGAAAAATCCCATGCTAGCTAATACGGGATTTAAGACATTGATCACGTAGTCGACTTGCGGTGCCAAAGGATTGTTTGTGCCACCGATCAGGGTAACAGATGAAGGTTGATCGGCGAATGCGAGCACGGGCAGAAGAGCTTGCAGTATGAGTGTAGTACTGCCGGCCGTTTTCGCATCAAAGCTATAAATCCCGCCGCACCTCCGCTCTGGAACGAAAGTTACTTCAGATGAGCCAAGGTCGAGCCCGCTGGTCTTCGCGTTTGCGACCTCCGCTAAGGCTCGTATCGCCGTTAAATGTTGAGGTCGCAGTCCAGGGTTTGCCCGGTTGACCCTCACGTTCTTGATTGCAACGGACTCGCCCATCAAGGCCGAAAGCGCTAAGCAAACGCGCAGCACTTGCCCTCCCCCCTCGCCTATGCTGCCGTCAATATTGATCATCAATATTTACGTAAGCTGAAAATATGAAAAACTGCTGGTGATTTGCAACTTGCGGAACGTGAATCTCGACTTCAACGTTGGCTCACCAAGGCGCTTGGACGCAGATTGCAGCACGCAGTTGACGTGTAATAAACCGCCAAGCAAGTATTATTTAGTACGTGCTCCTTTTATTAGTACCCGAGTTTTGACTGCAGCTCGTAGGGCAGTCGATTGTTGTGGGAGCAGGGGATGGGGCGACAGGACACGACTAAGGTTTGCAAACTTTGTCAGCGCAGCTTCGAAAAGTCAGAAATCGGTCGAATCAAAATCCTAAGACGCGAAAAAAAAGGAGAAAGTGCTCTCTGGATCTGCTCTCACTGTGCAGGACGAATTAAGTACGCAGAACACTGAGGCGCAGAGTGCACTCCGGCTCAAGTCAAGCCAAGTCGACCTTATCGTTGCTAGTAGATAGCGAGACCGTGTCTGCGCTATTCTTGCCCCGCGCGTATCGACCTACATAAGTGTTCACCGACCAATCTGGGCTCTTCGCGCATCGTAACGAGGGCGCCAGCGTGCTCCCTGATAGCTTTGATGAGCTCAGCTCGGCTGGCTGTCATCAATACGTATTTATGTCCTCATTGTGTTCTATGAGTCTGTGAGGGTTGTTGCACTCACAGGTGAGGCAAAACAGGGTGAGCGCTTCCTTGCCGAGCTTGCTCGCCGCTGCAAGGTGGCGACGCTCCGTGAGGAACACAGGGCTAAGCCCGCGTCATTCACGAGAAAAGTCGCAAACGACCTGCTTTCTATACAGTCCCCCACCAGATACATTCTGACGCAGCGCGCTATTGATGATACAAATGAGATCGCGGGTGAGCTCGACCAGTTAGCGGAACGAGAAGACCTTGATTTTGCTGTTATTGTCGGCAGCGCGCTTGCATCAAGAATCGCATCCTTTCATGAGGTTTACGAGGCGCGATTAGAGCCTTCTCTGAACTTCGAACAATTTTTTGAGTCGCTTGCGGCTGCACCGGAATGGATAACGCTCGGTGCACTCGTAAGAGCCGTGCGCGCACACCCTGATATTCACAAAGCAGGAGCGATACTCACGTTCACCGGAGTTGTCCGCGGAGAGGCGTTAGCCCTTGAATTTGACATCTACGAAGGAGAAGCCCAGCACCGAATTTCTTCAATCGCGCGCGATTTGACGGCAATAGAGGGCATAGTCGATGCAAAGATATACCACAAATCAGGCCGTGTCAATAGAGGCGAAGACATCGTGTACATCGTCGTTGCGGCGGCACATCGACAAGAGGGCTTTAAGGCACTGAGGGATGCAATAGAACGGATCAAGAAAGAAGTTCCCATTTGGAAAAAGGAACTTACTGAACGCGGTGACAAATGGGTAGGAATATGAGAGCGGCACTTACTCTTTCCGCCAGACGTGGCCGTGGGGTGTTATCTTGAAGCTTTTCGGAACGAACGGTGTGCGGGGGATCGTAAACCAGGATCTTACCCCAGATCTCGCCCTGCGGCTGGCGATGAGCTTGGGAACACTTACAAGGGGGACTGTGGCGGTCGGACAGGATACGCGCGTGTCTGGTAATATGCTTAGTCACGCGGCCATCGCCGGACTGCTCGCAACGGGTTGCAAGGTTATTAATCTCGGCGTAGCGCCGACTCCTGCGGTGCAGTTCTTCGTACGTGACAACGCCGACGCGGGAATTGTAATCACCGCATCGCACAATCCGCGCGAATACAATGGGCTAAAACTGATCGCAGGAGATGGAACGGAATTCGGAAGCGAAGGCGAGCTCGCTGTCGAAAACGTGTATTTCAAGGGTGATCTCAAGCTTGCTGACTGGCGCGAGACCGGGGAACTATCGGACACCAACGTGATACCCGCTTACATGGCTGCTATTATGGGAAAAGTGAACGCCTCGGACATTAAAAAGCGCGGCTTCGTCGTGGCCGTCGATACTGGCTCTGGGGCGGGTAGCATTGTTACGCCCTTCCTGCTGAGCAAGCTCAACTGCAAAGTCACCACGATTAATGCACAGATCGACGGTACCTTCCCGAGTAGAAATCCAGAACCGACAGAGGACGTGCTTACCGATCTTGGAAAGATCGTCATCTCGAACGGCGCCGACTTGGGCGTTGCACACGACGGAGATGCCGATAGAGCGGTTTTTATCGACGAGAAGGGGGATTTCGTCAATGAAGACGTACTGCTTGCGATCATCGTCAAATACGTTCTCACTAAGAAAGTAGGCCCTGTCGTCACACCTGTCAGCTCATCGCAGCGGATAGTCGACGTCGCTGAAGCAGCCGGGGGTCACGTCATATGGACTCCTGTGGGGAGCATTTATGTCGCGAGGATGATGATGCAAGTGAATGCTGTGATAGGGGGAGAAGGCAACGGGGGTATCATCTTCCCTGAACACCAATACTGTCGAGATGGGGCGATGACGGTAGCGAAGGTACTTGAGATAATGACCAACCGTCGCAAGAAAATCTCTGAGCTCGTCAAAGAAATTCCCAAGCGATATATGGACAAGACGAAAGTCACCTGTCGCGATCGAGATGCAACAATGCAACAAATTCGTTCATCTGTCGAAGGTAACGTCGACACGACCGATGGTGTAAAGATTTGGTATGACGACGGTTGGCTGCTGATACGCCCCTCCGGGACTGAGCCAATCATTCGAATTTTTGTCGAAGCTGAAACGAAGCGAAGGGCCAGAGACCTCCTAGAAGCAGGCAAGCAACTGACCGAAGGCTGCTGATTTCGAACCCGTGAATCGAATTATAGTGTGTGGTGAGACATGAGCCTGGAGGAGCTTTTGATTCTTGATGCGGGGGCCGAAGCACACGAACGTAGTCTAGAGTTTTTTGTAACGGGTTGCAGTGGGTTTATCGGTACCCACTTGGTTGGTCGTCTCCTTAGTAACGGACATATCGTCACTGGCTACGACTTAGTCCAACCGCAATACGCTCACCCAAATTTTGAGTTTATAAAGGGGGATATCCTCGATTTGGAGAGACTCCAGGCGAGTATCGTTAAACCTGACGGCATTTTTCATCTCGCAGCGCAAACGAAGGTGCCTGATTCGACGCGAGATCCGGCTTACGACTTCCGCGTCAACGCGCAAGGCACGTTCAACGTCTTGTCTTGTGCCTCGGACGCTCGGTTCATTTACGCCTCGACGAGTACAGTCTACGGAACCGCTTCCGTCCCGACCACAGAAGCTCATCCTCTACGTCCGGTATCCTTCTACGGCGCTTCCAAAGCCGCCGGCGAGCTTTATTGCTCTGCGTTTAATGGTATTTTAGGACTGCCAACGATCTCTCTTCGTCTTTATAACGTCTATGGACCAGGCAATGCCAAGGGCGTCATGTACGATCTTATAAAGAAGCTGCAGAGGGATGGTAGCACCCTTGAAATCCTCGGCACAGGGCTCCAGAAGAAAGATTACGTGTATATAGATGACGCGATTGACGCCTTCCTACTTGCATATGATAAAGGGATCCCGGGCGAGGCGTACAACATAGGCAGCGGGAGCGCCACAACCGTCAATGAGATTGCCGAACGTATCTGCAAGTTGATGGGCCTGCGTCCCGACGTGTATCGCACTGGTGGTAAGTCTTGGGAAGGCGACATTGAGACAACGCAGGCTGACGGCTCACTTTTTGCCTCGTTTGGCTGGCAGCCTAAAATCGCTATAGAAGCGGGCTTGCAGTACCTTTATGAATGGATTGAGGATCAACGGTGACGAGCACCACGCAAATAGCTTTCGTGGAGCGCAATCTGCTCTGGAGCGTCACAGTAAAAAAGAAGGCGCGAGTCCAGCCGAGTGCTAGACGCACCTGCGTTTGCAGCTGAGGAGCTTACGTTCTACGGCGCATCATCAAATACGCAACAACCAGCAGCCCCGCTACTGCGGGGATGATCTCAAAGCCCGGCAAGCCGAGGAACCCACTGCTTGCTGTCGGTGACGCCGTCGCCGTCGCGTTTGTCGGCGGCATCAATACGCCATCGATGACGTGAATTACGCCGTTTGTGGCATTAATATCCGTTTTGGTTACTGTCGCGTTGCCAAGCTGTATTGTGGTGCCATTGACGGAGTATGGTAAGGACAAACCGTTGACCGTCGTGAGCGTGCCACTGCCGGTGAAGTTGTTCGCCAACAGCTTTGTGGGGACTACGTGGTAAAGCAACAAGTTCTTTAGCTCCGGCGTGTTATTTTCCAAATTCGCGATGGTGGATGAGTTAACCTTGGCAAAAGCGGCGTTCGTTGGCGCGAAGAGCGTGAAATTACCTGGACCGTTTAACACGTCGGTGAGGTTTGCTTTCTTCAGCAGGCTTACAAGCTGCGTAAAGGTGGTGTTGTTCGCTAGAGTTTGTGCTATAGTCTGCGTAGCTTGTGCGGTCGCAGTCTTGGGCTGCGTTTGGGCGAAAGCGACACTCGACACTCCGACAATAGAGAGAATCACTAAAGCCGTTGCTATTGCGGAACAAAGCTTCTTACTGTGCATTTTTTACCTCTAAGATTGACTTAGCTTTGCGTTGATTAATGACTTCACATAGGCAATAAACTTTGCTTCTAGCGTGTCTAGGCGCAACTAAGGCACACTGCAGCATACAGCCATGCTACCGCGTACAACGCTCCACAATCAGCAAGTCAACTGACCCGGGCTGATGCACGTTCCGTAGTTTTTAGAATCAGAAAAAATAAAGGTCGAGTCCAGCCGAGTGCTAGACTCACCTGCGTTTGCAGTTAAGGATTTACCTTCTACGCCGCAGCATCAGATACGCAACAACCAACAGCCCTGATACCGCCGGGAAGATCTCAAAGCCCGGCAAACCGAGGAACCCGCTGCTCGTTGATGTTGTCGCAGCCGCTGTCGACGTTACGGACGTCGGAGGCGTTAGTACGCCATCAATAGGTTGCACTAGGCCGTTGGTTGTGTTGACGGCTGGTCCTGTAAAGTTTGCAGTGCTATTGCCGAGTTGCACCTGTGACCCGCGTGCCGTCACCGTCCAGTTAATTGCAAGTCCTGACAGCGTTGTAGCGCTCCCGTTTGTCGTGAGGTTCTGTCTGCCCGAAACAACGTGGCTCATGAGGATTGTTGAGAGTCTTGGCGTGTTATTTGTCATCAAATCATTGAGCGTTACATTGCCAAGTGATGAGACAAAGGCTGCGTTGCTCGGCGCGAATACTGTGAAGTTCTGGGTAGTGTTGTTGAGTGTCGCTGTCAAGTTCGTCGCGTTGAGGGCTTTGACTAGATCGGAAAACGTTTGGGGTTGGCTTTCTGCAGTCGTCACGATCGTTGTTTTAGTCACGACTGCAGTTTGCGCGAAGGCGACACTTGCCCCCCCGACGACACCGACTGTCACCAACGTTGCCAATATAATAGAAAATAGCTTCTTATTGACCATTTTTCACCTCCAATACAGGCTGATAGACTAAGCTTTCGTAGGAGTATGTTTTTCCATAAGCTATAAACTTTGCTTTTCTCGACTGCGATGTCGCGTCACCAGATACGCAACCACTAATGCCCCTGCGACCGCGTCGACCGCCTCAAAGCCGGGCAAGCGAGGAATCATCCGCTGCCGCTGCCGAAGCAGTCGCTGTCGTAGTGGCCATCTGTATTTGAGCGAAAGTGCCGGTCGATCCGATAATCCAAAGAATTACTAAGCCTATGTATGTCGCTAAGAAGAGTTTCTTGTTGACCATACTGCACCTCCAATGTAGACGTAGCTTTTCATACGAATTTGCGCATGCAGTGAGCTTTTTTTGACGAATCCGTCTCTTTTGGCCCCGAAAGGTCCCCCATCGCCTCCAACTCCCCGTATCGGCGTTTGGTGGCGAGGTAACCTAAAACCCTCGTGAGAGAGACGTGATTTCATGAGGAAGCTAAAGTAAAATCTTTTTGCTTTAAGCTGTGGCGCGGCAAACAGATTATTCTGCACGAGAATCGCACAAATATCGGTTCAAGGCCATTTTTTCATCCCACGGCAATCGCGTCCTGGGCAAGGTCCCCACTTCCCGGAAAAAGACAGAGAAATACGTCAAATAGCATATTGTTTTATATCTGCACCGAGAAAAGAGGTGCGGAGAAGTTGATATGTCTTGGAAGGACAGAAGCCCACTGGGCAATATCCGTAGCAGGATGGATGGGCTCTTGGAGGATGACCACGACGAGTATGTAGGACCAATGACCTCGACACCGCCCGTCGACCTCATCGACCTCCCCGGGGAAATCGTTGTTTTGGTTGATCTTCCAGGAGTTAGCAAGGACGACGTCAGGCTTGAAGGAAGCAGCGACATGGTGGAAATCACGGCGGAACGAACTTCAAAATATGAGGATGACGAACATATTATAAGGGAACGCGCGCCTCGCGAATATTACCGCTCCATCAAGCTCCCGACAAGCATCGATGATGCTGCCGCTCGCGCAAGCTTCTCCGACGGCGTGCTCGAAGTCCACCTGCCAAAGGTTGGAATCGCTGACAAGAATATTATTTCTATCGAGTAAGCCAGCTTATGGCCAAAGCGGATTGACGGCATCAGACAGGTCTTCTCTTCATCTTGTGCTCGGTGGGGGTAACTCTCATCATATGCCGTCACACCGAGATATGCGCTATTTAGACGATAAATATTCCTTCTGGTACTGACGATAAGCGCAAGCCGCTTGTGATTCGCGTGAGAATTGAGGCATTTACGGTCGACAATGTCCCTCGCGTAAAAGATGGAGACGACATAACAGATTTTTTGCAGAAAGCTGACCTTCGCGACGGGGACGTCGTTGTCATTGCCTCCACAATAGTCTCAAAGGCTGAAGGGCTGATGCGGAGTTTGGAAACTTTCTCCCCCAGTGAGCGTGCTCGAACAATCGCTGAACGACTTCACGAGGATCCGCGCTTCATCGAAGCCGTGCTCGGCGAAACCGTTGAGACCTTGATCGAGACCCCGTTCTTTCTCGTTGTGAGCAAGTTTGGTCAGGTGTGTGTCAATGCTGGGTTGGATCGCTCAAACGTGGCCGAAGGTTTTGTTTTACTCCTTCCACACGACCCCTCTGAAAATGCACGTCAGCTACGCGATCGAATAAAAGACCGGTTTGGCAAAAACGTGGCTGTGATCATCACGGATACCTGCGGTAGGTCTTTTCGCGAAGGACAAACCGGAGTCGGCATAGGGTTTGCTGGAATTGCCGCGATGAAGGACTGGCGCGGGGTGAAAGACCTTGAAGGGAAAGCGCTCGAAATAACCAACGAAGGTGTTGGTGACGAAATAGCCGGTCTGGCCAACCTCATGATGGGAGAGGCAGCCGGGGGTACTCCGATCGTTATCGTGCGGGGTATCAGCTATGAGGATCGCGACAGTCTAGTATTTCGCTCTGAGGAAACAGACATAATAAGGAGAGCCATTCGGGATGCAAATAAACAGAGCAAAGCGTAGTTAGTGCAATCAGCGGCAATGTCTCTCCGGGCTCGTCCAAAATAAGCCGAGGTTCGCTGTGACCGATGGTTGCACGAATTCGGCATGTAAAGTCACGCAACTTACGTCGGAGATGCAAATTTGGGATCCACTCACCAGTCACAACGACATAATCTAGCAGTACGAGAAGCAACCTTAGACGATTTGCAATGCATTTTGGACCTGTACGCCCAACTCTTCTCAAACACGGATCAAGCTTCAGAGAACAGAAGAGAGCTGCTCTCCGCTCATTATGAGGCATTTTCGGAAATCAAACGCAGCCCGGACAGCTATGTGTTTGTGGCCGAATCAGCCGGGGCTATTGTCGGAACTGTAGCGATCTCCATCATCCATAACCTGTCACATTGTGGCAGGCCGTGGGCAGTTATCGAGAACGTCGTGGTGGACGAACGAGCTCGAAAGTCAAACATTGGTGCGGCATTGATGCAACACGCCATAGGTCTTGCACGAGCCCGAGGGTGTTTTCGGGTGATTCTCTCAAGCAGCGTGCACAGAGAGGGTAGCCATAAGTTTTACCAGAGACTCGGGTTAGAAGCCTTTGGCTACAGTTTCAACATGCACTTTCCGCCGGCTGGAAAGACCTAAGCATAGCCAAATAGGCGTGCAGTAGTCCCACTCCGTTCAAGGCGCGATGATTTTGGTCTGCGCTTCAATATGCGTATTTTCACGCAAAAACGGAGCGTCCCGGCCGGGATTTGAACCCGAGTCTTGAGCTCCGCAGGCTCATAGGATATCCACTACCCCACCAGGACTCGCGTATCTCTATGTGCTTAAGGGTATAAATCGGTATTCAATCTGGGCGGTGGGACCCTTCAACGTATCTCGCTATGTCACTACCGACTTCTGATGTAGTCGAGGTGCCACCAAGGTCAAACGTTCGCACTTTGCGTTCGCGCAGGTTGCGTTGAATAGCGTTCATAACGCCGTTCGCAGCTTGACTTTCACCAAGACTCTCAAGGAGCATTGTCCCTGCCCAAATCGTCGCAATCGGGTTGACTTTGTTGAGACCCTTATATTTTGGCGCCGACCCGTGAATTGGTTCAAACATTGACGTTCCTTCAGGGTTTATGTTGCCGCCCGGCGCAAGCCCAAGTCCCCCCTGAACCATAGCGCCTAGGTCTGTTATGATATCGCCGAACAAGTTCGGAGCTACAACGACGTCAAACCATTCAGGATTTTTCACCAGCCACATCGTCATTGCGTCTACTAGGTTAAAATCAGTCTTAACTTCTGGATAACGCGAGGCCATTTCGGTGAATATTTCACGCCAGAAGCCATAAATGTCCGTCATCGCATTCATCTTGTCGACGCTCGATAGGTGCTTCCCTCTTCGAGTGGCCAGCTCAAAAGCGTACCGCATAACGCGTTTGGTGCCCTCAGCTGATATTAGCCCCAGCTGATAAGCTATTTCGTCGCTATCAGAGTTGATGTCTAGGCCGAACTTTACGCTGTATAGATGACGGATTACATCTGCATCGCGGTGGGTGCTGCCTTTCTTGACACGAGCTCCTACTCCCACGTAGAGGTCTTCAGAGTTCTCGCGCACTACCACAAAATCAATATCTTCAGGGCCCTTGTCTCGAATTGGTGTCTCTACGCCTTCTAGCAGCCTAATGGGGCGGAGATTTATGTATTGATCGAAATAGAACCTCAGCGCGAAGAGTATTCCGCGTTCGAGGACTCCTGGGGGGACGCGCGCGTCGCCGACCGAGCCGAGGTAGATAGCGCGATACTCGCTCAACTCTTTGAGCGCATCCTCTGACAAAAGCTCTCCCGTTGCGAGATAATGTTCTGCTCCGTACGGGTACTCTTTCCACTCGATATCGAACCCATACGTGCGGCCGGCTGCTTCGAGAGTTTTTCTCCCTTCAGCGATGACCTCTGGTCCGACGCCGTCTCCAGCGATTATCGGGATTTTGTACGTCTTCATTTTGGCCTCACCATAAGTGTTCACAAAGCAGCAAAACAGGTCACCACGACAAATCCGTCTCAGTTTCGCGGCGCTCACGCTTTTCACGCTGCATACCGCTTTTTACGTATTCGACGAGTCCGCCCGCTTCTATGATATTCTTTATAAACGGCGGAAAAGGCGTTATCGCGTATTCCTTTTTCCTCGTCTCATCGTAGATGCTGCCACTTTCCAAATAGACGTGTAGAATATCTCCGTCCTCGATTTCGGTTGTGTCGCATTCGACGACAGGTAGTCCGATGTTTATCGCGTTTCGAAAAAAGATCCGTGCGAACGAACGCGCAATCACGATGCTGACGGTATCTCGTAAAGCTAAAGGCGCGTGTTCTCGTGAGGAACCGCAGCCAAAGTTCTCCCCAGCGACGACGATGTCGCCTTTGATGACTTGGTGAGCAAAGTTGGGGCGAACGTTTTCGAACGCGTGCTTTGCGAGATCTTGAGACGAGTTGAGTACGAGATACTTACCTGGAATGATGGCATCCGTGTCAACGTTATCGCCAAACTTCCACGCCCTGCCCGTAATACCCCCTTTTGGCCGTGTCATGTTCCGCTCCTAATGCGACCTCGGATCTGTTATCACTCCGTCGATCGCGGACGCCGCAGCCGTCGCC